>WANR01000055.1 GCA_015521705.1 Desulfurococcales archaeon | reverse complement strand
GGGCTTCTTTCCTGCCAGACCTGGGAGGCAGGTATGGGGGGCTAGGGGTCGCCAGCATGCATG
The DNA here is from genome assembly GCA_015521705.1 of Desulfurococcales archaeon. Taxonomy (GTDB): domain Archaea; phylum Thermoproteota; class Thermoprotei_A; order Sulfolobales; family Acidilobaceae; genus S141-84. The sequence goes on along the minus strand of WANR01000055.1, from coordinate 15,771 downwards.
CGAGTAGCTGGAACCTATAAACCCTACAGGGAAGAAGCCCGCAAAGGCCCCGGAAGACTAACAAGCCAGAAACCGTTACGCACCCTGGCTAGCGTGGTGTGACTTCCCGTGACTCCTTACCATTAGTAACTCTAATTACTTTGCGTCTTGGCAGTTCTAAAAGCTCTGACGTTAACCTTCATTATCCTCGACGATGCTCTCCTTCATCCACCTAGCCCAGTGGGCCTGTACATATCTATGATGAAGGCTTCGTGGGGATGGCATCGCAGTACATTTCTCATAATATTCAGTGTAAAGCTTTATTTACAGGTAGTAAAGAATTATTTACATGGGGGTGTGTGTCTGTGAGTGCAGGTTTTAGGTTGAGGTTCCTTTTAGGTTTCCTTGTACTACTTGTCATCATAGTGCCTACGTATACATGGCTTAGCCGCCTCGTTGAAATTGAAGATAGACTGTTGGAGGTTCTCGTATTCGTATCATTATTCGTGCCAGTATCAACTGTTGTTGCCAAGGCTTTCCGTTGGGAGCATGAGTGGCCCTCTGATGAGAGAGACGAGTATATTCGTAGGGTTACAGTGGATAAGGCTACTACTCTGTGGATGCACCTCGTATTCGTCTTGATACTATCCATAATCGTTGCTATGGGTTATGGTTTTCTAGAAGTTAGCGGTGAGGTCTTGGGATTCATTAAAGGTCTGGGCGTTTCAGCGCTAGCTCTCGCCGCAATATACATACTGTCGTGGATTATGGTGCATAGGGCTCACAGCTAGCGATGGTGGACGGTTTGGCGTGTGAAGACAGAGTAGCCGTGCGGTTGCGCGAGGTTAGGGCTCGATATAGGGTAAGCCAGGAGAAGCTAGCCGAGAGCGTTGGAGTTACAAGACAAACAATAATAGCTATAGAGAGGGGGAAATACCTGCCGTCCCTAAAACTAGCCCTTAAAATAGCGAGATACTTCAACCTCAGAGTAGAAGACATATTCCAGCTAGAACCATGCAATGACGGCGAGACAGCGGCCAAACAGGTACCTAGAGGCTAAACATGGAGAACGGCAACACTACTTATAACGCATTTGAGAAGCCTAGAGGAATGGGGAGTACTGTCGGAGATACAATTGTAAAGGCACACGTCGTTTACGGCTGCTGGCATACCCCCTAATCCCATGCTTCCTCGCATACCCTCACAGCCGGCCCAGCCTTTAAGGACAGCCCTCCTCAGCGCGTCGAGTCTAGAAAATCCTTGGATGCTTTGACCCGTTTCCCCAAGACTTTACAAATTAAATCCCATTTATAGGCTTAGGAGTCAAGCTTCCCCAGCTATTAAGACTATAACTTGGAAACAATGAACACTCTATCGCCTACCCTTAGCTTCTTGCCCTCCTGTCCCGCGGGTATTGTGGTGTTTACCGCTAGCCTGTAGTTGTGGTCTCCCGGGAGCTGCCTGAGAGGCGGCCTCTTGGCCACGAATGTTTTCTGGAACCATGGTGTTGCTGTGGCTGTGAAGGGGTCTCTGGAGGGGACGACACATCTCTTGGAGACGTTTCTACCCTCGAGCACTACATCGCCGATCCTGAAGACAACTTTCTTGCCGGGTCCTGCGTATAGGTTGTCTTCCCAGAATGCTTCAACACCCCCGATCTCCAGGTTGGCCCTGAAGCGCAGCCTTGCCTGGCTTATGTCCCAGCCAGGGTACCATGATGCCACCTCTGCCAGGGTGGAGGTGCTTACTACTGTGGGCCCATTATACTTCTCATCGTCTGGGAACCCTCCCTCTGGGTCGCTTACCAGCCTGACATCGTAGCCTAGGAAGCTTGATAGCCACCTCTCCATTCTGCCCTTATCGCCGGGCAGCTCGAATACCTCCTCCCTCCCACAACATAAGCTGGCGTAGACCACGATCCTCTCGGCGCCCAGCAGCCCGTACCTAGCCCTTATAAGGTGGATCCTCCTCTCCCTCTTACCATTAACATACCGGCCCCTACCATCCACTATAGCGTAGACCCTGTCATAGAGCAAAGCCCCCCTACGAGTAATCGTGGCCTCCAGGAGCTCTACTGGAGGAAGACTCTTTATAGGATAGACAAGGATCTTGTAGAGAAAAGGATCACGGCGCGAAACCGTTTCCCCCAACTAGCTCACACCCCGCACCCCTACCTTGCCACAGCGCGCTCACGAACCTCCCCTTTACTGGTCCATAGTGATCAGCAGGCTTGCCTTAAAGTTCTCCAACTATAGAGTCTCAAGTGCACTACATCCCTCCAACACCTATAAGCCTAGCCTACGGTTTTACGCCCCCTAAAGGGCTAACTATGGAAGCCTTCTGAGCAAGTTTTCCAGGCATGAACCGTTGTTCTAGCTTATTCTGCGACCTAGAAGACCTAGCTTCCCTTTAAAGAGGCGAAGAGAATGTCGGCTATGTTAGCGTGCTTCCTCTATTAGGCTTGCTAATTCGCGTAGCCGTATAACCTGGACGTTATACTTAGGCGCTACAGCTATATGTCTTGATCCTCGCTGGAGAGGGTTGCCCCTAGTCTGTGTGCTAGGGCTATATAGGATGAATCGTAAATAGCGATGTTGCTCTCAACGGCTATCTTCATGGCCTCGCCTATATTCAGGTCTATTACCCTGTATAGTTTCGTGTACCGCGTTAACGTCTTGGAGATTATGCATGCTTGTATTGCCTCGCCCTCGATTATCTTGTGTAGCTTTCTATACTCCCTCCAGAAGGCATTACACACCTCGTATACCGTTAGGTCTAGTACTGCGAATTCGAGCCTTCTCATAGCCCTGACCAAGTCTCTGCCGCAGGTAGCGACTAAGGGAGCGTAAACGCTTGCATCTATAACATATATTCCAGTGCTCTGCCTCTCCTTACGCTCGTCGTCAATAATATTGGCTGGCTCGTACGGGTCTATCTTGCCCTTCAGCTTGTCCCTGATAGTATCCAGTTGTTTTTCAAGGTCTTCTAGTTCGATCTTCTCAACCTCTCTTAGGAGGCTCTCCCTGATCACCCTTGGCCACGTATACAAGCTGTATACAAACACTATAAGCCTTGCGTCTCAGCACTAACCACTCCAAGCAAGGCGGCGAACGCTATAAGCCATGATACTTAATTTAGTTGGTTTAAGGTTACGCTATTAGGGTTCTAGGCTGTGACGGTCAAGTATAGGGCCGCGGTTCTACGCAGGTTTGGCGAGCCTTTTAGAGTCTATGTCCTAGAGGAGGGCGAACCTGGCGAGGGCCGGGTTTGGCTAAGGGTAAGGGCTACTGGCGTATGTGGCAGGGATAGAGTCGTGTGGATGGGGGGCTTTAGGAACCTTAAGCCGCCACTAGTCTTAGGCCATGAGGTCTTCGGAGAGGTTGAGGGGAAGCCCTACGGGGTCTACCCTGCATTGCCCGGCCCGTGCGGGGAGCCCCATTGCGCTATCCTGCTGGGTGAGGGCGTGCCTGGGGGGTATGCAGAGATGGTCCAGGTTCCCAGGGGTAACTTGGTTGAGCTGCCTACAAGGGACTATCCCAGGTACGCCGCAGCCGTCTGCGGGGTGGCTACAATGATGCACGCCTCCAAGGTTGCGGGCGTGGTGCCTGGGGATAGGGTCCTAGTTACTGGTAGCCTTGGAGGTGTGGGGATCCACGGGATCCAGTATTTAGCTATGATCGGCGCCCGCGTGTATGCATATACGAGGAGGAGGGATAAGGCTAGGATCCTGGAGGAGCTTGGAGCCGAGCCCGTGCACAGCCTAGACTTCTACAGGGAGAAAGGGAGGGTGGACGTTGTGGTAGAGGTCGTGGGGTCTAAGACGTTCAACGAGAGCATGAGGAGCCTAAGGACAGGGGGCATTCTTGTCCTCGTGGGTAACGTCGAGGGAGAGCCCATAGTAATAGAGAGACCGGCCCTACTCGTAATGAGGGAGATCGAGGTCAAGGGATCCGCCGCCTACACGATGGAAGAGTACAGGCAGGCCGTCAGCCTGGTAGGCTCCGGGAAAATAAAAGCCTACTACAAAACGTATAGGCTGGAAGACGTGAACAAGGCATACCAAGACATGGCAGAGGGAAGGATCTTGGGGAGGGCAGTGCTCGTGCCCTAGCCCTAATACTCTTAGGGATAGAGTAAGGGGTGGCTTATGGTTGGCCTGCAGCCTAGGGCTTGAAGGGTTCAGGGTGGCGGTGACAAGCTCTTCTGCTGGGATAGGGTTCGGGATAGCTAGTGTCATGGGCGAGTGCGGCGCGAGGATAGTAATAACTGGGAGGAATAAGGAGAGGCTCGAAGAGTCCATAAACAAGCTCAGATCCCGCGGGGTAAAGGCTTACGGTGTTAGATCGGATTTTGCCGTCGAGAGAGAGGCTGCGAGGTTCGTTAGGTTCGCCGTGGAGAAGCTGGGCGGGCTGGACACGCTCGTATTCGTGCCGCCACAGCCGCCTGGAGGCAGGTTCCTCGACCTCGACATGGACTCGTGGAGGCTCAGCTACAGGCTGCTCGTAGAGTCGGGCCTTGAGGCGATATACGAGGCTATACCCCACCTTAGGAAGGGCAGGAACCCCTCAATAATAATAACCACTAGCCTCGCCGCCTGGGAGCCCATAGCAGGGATAGCAACGAGTAGCGTTCTCAGGCCCGCTCTCCACAGCCTCACAGTGCTACTAGCAAGGGAGCTTGCACGTGACGGGATAAGAGTCAACGCGCTTGTCCCAGGCTACATAATGACCGACAGGCTAAGAGAGGTAGCATCTATAAGGGCCAGGATCCACGGTACGAGCGTCGAGGAGGAGCTAAAAGCTATGGAGGCCGAGGTCCCCATGGGCAGGGCCGGGGATCCGAGTGAAATGGGATGGGCAGCAGCATTCCTAGCATCGCCCAAAGCCAGCTACATAACAGGAGCTATAATACCTGTGACAGGGGCCAGACACGTATCCGTAAGATGACCCGCCGACCTCCCCCCGCCCCTTTAAGGGCGAGGCTTTCAGTTGTAATGTAGTGGGTGGGGTCTCAGTGATTACCCTTAGGGGCGGGCATGTGTGTAGTAGGTAGTCTATCACGGCCTGCACGTGTACCTGTAGTGCGTGGAGGACTGCGTAGAGCTGGAGGGTGTCTCTCCAGTCTATACCTCGGTCAGCGGCCTCCTCCACTATGCTGGCGTGGCTAGCTATCGTTTCTATGAGCCTGTTGTGAAGCATCTCCGTGCACCTTTTTGACCAGTGTTTCCGTGTACTTGAGCTTCCCTCTGGGAAATCATGAAGTCGACGCAAATGCCTGTGGATTTCACTAGCATGTCCCTGCCAAGCGGCTCCTGGTATGGTATGACGCCGTTCCTCAGGGCCTCTAATAGTAGGAAGCAGTCGACCTCGTTGAAGTCGTTAACCACGTATACGTCAGCCTCGACACCTGCCACACTCTCGATAGCTTCCATAACCTTTAAAGCTACGTCATCTGCCTCGACGTGCCTATCAGCAAATACTATTAAATCGACGTCGCGGAACTTATCGCTGCGAAGAGCGGATCCATGGAGAATGAAAAACTGGCCCGAGGCCGCGCCAGCCAATAGACTTTAACTGGCTAGCAACCCTACCCATGAACCACACCTATAATGGAACCCCTATACTCTAATACCGGACCAGCATGCCTTAATAATTGAAACAGCGAGTCAAAGTAAAGGCTCATTATCCGGAGACCCTGTGGTGCCTCATTCTTCAGGCAACCTCCTAGGCACGGTCTAGCCGGCCCTCGAAGTGCACGTACTCGGCTTGTATCAAGCCTCCACTCTTCAGGTATAGCGTGGCTCCCGGCGCTAGGCCCGTCATAGGCGAGTAGGTGTAGACCACGGCTTCCCTAAACCCTTCGCCACTCGCTGAGTCCAGTACTGCGCAGAGCAGGGCCCAGCCGATCCCCGAGAGCCTATACTCGGGCCTTACAGCCACGCCGGCCAGCCACACGGCACCTGCGAGGCGGCGGTGCGGGTTATAGCCGCTAGCTCCCACGATCCTGTCCTGGATCGTCGCGGCGAACCACCTAGAAGGGTTCTCCTCCAGCCACCTGGTAACATCAGCTAGCGCGGGCTCGTAGCCCCCCTTCTCCGACCTGATCCACCAGTCCCAATGGGTTCTAATGCCCTCGAGGTAGGCCCTGGCCACGTATTCGGGCTGGCCCAGCTCTGAAACCCTTACCACAGACACCTTGCCAGAAACCTTCCCGGCGCACCTCGTAGCGTGGGATCCCAGGATCCACCTAACCTTGAGTATCCTACGCACCGGGTTCAGGCCGAGCGCGGAAACCGCCTCAATAATGCTGGGGGCGCCAAGGGCTGACACTCTAACGAGCCTACCCCCCAGCTCTGGCTCCAGCCTTGACAGCATGACTTCTAGCAGACGCCTAAGAACCGCACCATACCCCGGATACACGGCTAGATTCCTGACCTCAACGGCTCCAGGGAAGCCTATTGAAGAGGCAAACGCTACAGGCCTATCATTGACCAGCGCGGCCATGGAATACATGGCAGTAGACACGAGATCCCTAACCGCCTCCACAGTTACATCCTCGAACCCCTCATAAACCCTCCTAACCAGGCCGTAAACCATGCCAGCGTTATCAGCACCTATGCCTACAAAGCGGGCCTCGCCCTTCATGATACCAGCTACCTCCCCCTCTCGAGCAAGATTATCACCTATCCCCCTGCTAGAGGCTCAAGACTATAATTTCCTTGGATGATAGAGCCATGGAAGGAGCAGCGCTAGCATTTAATGCCTCCCTTTTATCTGGGAAAACCCTGCCAATACAGGGTAGCATGATACACAAGCCTGGAAACCATAATCGTTCCAGCCCCTCCTTAGACACGGATCTTCACATGTTATCGCTATATATGGATGCTAGGAGCCCGAGGCCTCGGCTAAAGGAATCAACCCCATCCCGGGATAGGTCAGGCTGGGGAGTACTCCTCACAGGCCCTAAGGAATTATAATTGTAATATAGGGCAATTTTTAGTTTCCACGTTATAGGTCTTTAAAGGTTTCTTTAGGCTCTGGTATACCGTGCCCGGGCCTGAGCGCGTGGATTCGTCTACCTTTCCAGGCGCATATACCATGCCGAGAAGCGAGTATGGGGAGAGCGGATTCACGGGTTTAAGGAGCCCAGCTACGGCATAGCTATTGGGAGGGATGGCGAAGAAGCCCCTCTATATGCCCGGGCTCGAGTTCGACGAGCCTGGTCTACGTAGTATAGTCCTCCTTTACGTCCCTTCCAAGGAGCCTCTAGTCAAGCCGCCAACCATAAGCCTTGGCCACCCCAAGAAGTGCAAGGCTGAAGTTAGACTTTACGAGTATAAGGGGGGTCCGGGGAGAAGTCACATTGATCGGTGAATGCAAAGCCTCACTATACCTGTTAGCCAGGCTCCTGGAGGATACTCGAGGCTTAAACTAGCCGAGCTTAGAAGCGGAGAAAGGCAAGCTTTTCAGCCAAGCTAGCCCCGAGCAGCCTGCTTTAAGAGTAGCCCGCAAGAAATCCAGTCCCAGGGCTATAGCCAGAAGCCTAGGCGAAAACGTCATGGCAGGCGACAAGCCCCTCTACCTCCTACTCGTAGAATTCAAGAAGCTGTCAGGCCTCGGGAAGTTTAGAGCCGAAGCAGAACTTCAACTCAAAGAGCAACCTAAAACCAACCTTAACAACCCTAAGGGCTCTTCCTAGCAATTACAACTGAATGCCTCGCCCTTAAAGGCGGGGAAGAGGTCGGAAAAGCTAAAACGGGAAAAGGAACCAGTAGAGACAACCTTGAATCAACAGCTTATAGGGAGAGAGGACCCGCCAGGATTTGAGCCCGCGAGCCTCTGGCTCTGCAGGCCTAGAATGATATAAAAACCCATGTTGCATGAATACATGAAAATGTGCAACATGTGCTCAAGAACGATGATCTTAGCCCTGTCTTAGTCATGATAAGAATGCAACATACGAGAGGGCAAAAAGCCTTAGAGGCCCTATCATCCATAGGCAAGGATGGGGTCACAGTTGTCGAAAGTAGTCAGGGTAAAGTATGAGAGGGGAGTGTTAAGGCTGCTAGAGCCGGTAGACCTCCGAGAGGGCGAGGAGATTAGGGTAAGGATAGAGAGGAGTGTCCGGGAGAGGCTAAGGGATCTCATCGGCTACACTGGGAGAGTCTAGCAGGGAGAAGCTTGAGAGGTACCTTGAGGAGGCCTGGCAGCAGCGATCCTTCTAGACACAAACATACTCTACCACATACTCCACAAGACCCATCCCACAGTTATAGCCCTAACCTTGCTCGAGGACAATCCAGGAGAGTACGTAATAGGCACCATCGTGCATAACGAGCTAATCTACACGTCAACGCTTCACCACCTAGAGCACCAATATGGCATTAAAGGAGCTTACTCTGCCAGAAACTGGATAAGGAAACACGGCTACCCCAGGGAGGTCATACACGCTGTCGAAGAGCTAATCAAGAGGCTTTAACATAAAATTAGTCCAAAGCATTTACACCGAGAAAGAACCCTACGAGACACTACTCAACTACAGGCTACGTCTCTAGGGTGCTGCTTATTACTTTTATTTGCCACCCACTACGTATAGTTCTTAGTGCTGGGTTGGTCTCTATGGAGATTAGAGTTAGTTACGACAGGATTGCTGATGCATTGTACATCAGGCTGAGGGACGATAGGATCGTGGACTCTGATGAGGTTGCTCCGGGCGTTGTAGTAGATTTTAATGATAGGGGGGAGATTGTTGGGATAGAGGTGCTGGGGTTCTCCCGCAGGGATATAGACTTGAAGAAGCTAGTCATTGAGGGCCCCGAAGCCCTGGTGGCCAATATTTGAAGATGCGCTACACTCTCCACGCAATTGAGCGTATGAGGCAGCGGGGCATAAGCCGGGAGGAAGTCAAGGCCTGCCTAGACAGCCCGGATAAGATTATCGAAGACAAGGAGTCCAAGTGCGTAAAGAAACTAAACGATAAGGCCCTAATAGTTGTCTACAGGATAGAAGCCGATGCAGTCATAGTGATAACAGCCTGCCGCACATCAAAGTTACACAAATACTTGTAATTTGTAATCAAAATAGAAGAAAAGAAAAAGCCTCTAAGACGGCAAGACATTATCCCCGAGCCTCAACAATCCATAATAACAGGCTAACTAACAGGCTAACAGCAATCTAGCAGTATCCATTAGGCCAAGGATCTTCCATGCCTAATTCTTAAGCCTTCATTAATCTGCTTATGTTTCTCCATATACAAGATCATTGATGGAAAGGGCGCATGTTCCTACACTACATGAAAGCTTGCAGAAGGGTCTTCAACAACTATTTTAATCTTGTGAGAGTTTTCAATATACTCAGTTTTTCAACAATGTGTTTTTCATGGAAATCAAGATCAGTCAATCAGTCCTTTATTAGTTTAAGGCATAACAGGCCCGCCGCGGGTTTGAACCAGGGACCCCCGCGGCTCCGCAGGCTGGCCCTTAAATACTCTTGCCCCATGGCCCTCCATTATTCTGGGATAATTCCTAATCCATTTATACCTTGTAGGGTAACGTATGGGACAAGAGCTAAAGGCTAGATTATATTAAGATGCAATTCAAGATGTTGTTCTGCTAATTTTTGGTAATAGTTTATTGTAGTCGTTTGTGCCGGGGATATAGTATGCCTCGACCCGTACTTCTTCGCGTTATCAACCATTACCTTATCAGCACTTACCAGCACGTCTGAGACTAGGCTGGCCGCGGTGATATAGTACGTGTCTATACCCTTGCAAGCCGTTTGAAAGGCACAAAGCAACTGCTATTAGGAGAAAGAGAAATGCTCTGGCCCGCCTGTACTTCCACCATCATAAGCATATACAATTTGCTAGGACATAATTAAAAAGCGTCAAAAAGAAGTAGCTGAGACAAGAATATATTATGCGTTATGTGAACCCGGGTATTCTAGTATATAGAAAATACTGTTTTAGGCTTATCTTTACTTATCTGACAAAGTTTATATATAGGGTGGATGTATTAGACCTCTGACTACTCTCTGCGAACTATTCCCTTTATCTCGTCTAGTATATCGGTTAGACTCCTCTCAGTGGAGGAGACGACTATGTCTCCAGGCAAGTGTTTGTGGTGTGGGAATGTTGAAAGCTCTGGGTGGTGTGGAGCATTGTCATATCTAAAAATCAACGATCCATCTTGCCTAATGTAATGGAATCGATAAGAAACCCTCGACAATCTGTTATCTTCCTCTAGCACATATTCTAGGAAACTAAGTGAAGACCCGTCTATAAAGATAATAGTGCCTTTTAACACTACCCTGTTAACGGATCTACGCTCGATACTTATCTGAGAAGATGAGATTAAAGGCTCTAGTTCCTTTAATTTTTCTTCAACTCTCACTAGGTATCTTTCTAGAGAGCTTATCTGCAATCTTTTTCAGCTCCTCCATTTCCCTATGAATTCTCTCTAGGAACTTTAGTTCACCATACCACTCCATGAACCCTTCTTCATCGCCTAGCTCGCCACGAGAATACCTCTTCAGGAACTCACTACTACTCATATCATACTTCTTTTCAAACCTCTTGATCTTTTCCTCCACCATCCTCAACTCTAATTGAAGCCTCCTATACTCAATATTAAGGATCCTAGTAAGCAAACTAACAGCTCTCTCATCAAACTTGACAACCACATATTCACTCAAACCTGGCCCCGCCTTAAACTATTGGTAATTAAGATTCATAACCTTTTACCTTAACCCCAGATAGGAGTGTAAATCTCCACAAGCTGACTTGATGATAAAGGATTAAATATTACAAGAACCTATGGCGGGCCCGGCCGGGATTCGTGGACCCGGGACCCCCGCGGCTCCGCAGGCTGTCCCTTATAAGGAAGTGTCACAGGAGCTGATAATGTTCTGGGACAGATAGGTAAAGTTTTCATAGCCGTTTTCTAGTATATGGGACACTTTGGCTTTTAGAGATTTAATGTTGTTAAAGCCTGGTCTATCTTGGAGCGGCTAAGATTAATATCTTCCTATAAGCATAAGGTAATTGTAGGGGATTTAAGTGGCCAGGACTAGTGCCAAACGAGTTGTTATCGAGGTTCCTGAGGGCCTGAGAATTCCTCCTAGCGAGCTTGAGGAAAGACTCCGAATAGAACTAGCGTTAAGGCTCTACGAGAAGGGTATAGCGTCGCTAGGCCAGGCTAGAAGGATAGCGGGTCTCTCGAAATGGGATTTCCTAGAGCTACTAGCCAAGGAGGGTATACCATTGCACTACGGTGAAGAGGAGTTGAAAGAGGATCTAGAGGTTGCTAAGAAGCTTGCAAGGAAGACAGGAGAGTAGTAGGGTGGAGGGAGAGTTTCTCGTAATCTCTAATTCAAGTGTTATTATTGCACTTGCCAGGATATGTCGTTTAGATCTCTTGGAAAAACTCTTCGGGAAAATCCTCGTTCCGGAAACTGTCTGGAAAGAAATAACGGTTGAAGGTAGGCTTGGCAGTGAAAAGATAATGAGAGCGAGTTTTATACGTGTAGAGAAAGTAAGGAACGTAAGACTAGTAGCCCTTCTTGAAGAGTTTGTGGATACTGGTGAGGCAGAGGCAATAGTTCTAGCACTGGGGCATAATGCAGACTTGCTACTTGTCGACGATCGCGATGCAAGGAATCTAGCTAAGAAACTAGGGTTACAGGTAATGGGTACGCTAGGTGTAGTAGCATTAGCCAAATATAGAGGACTAATTCCTAAGGCAAAACCAATAATAGACCAGCTCATAGAAAGCGGCTTCTGGATATCAAGGAGAATACTTGAAGTATTCCTTAGAGAACTAGGCGAACACTAGAAATCTTAACTAATTAACGTCATAGAGAGTATAAGTGTAAGAGGTTAGTGGTGCCTTGCGAGGGCTCGATTGGTCTCATGCCGCTGAGGCCCACGATATAGGCAAGTTGTTTGTCAAAGGACTTAAGCACAACTTAGAGAACATGCTAGACGAACTAAAGAGACAAGGAGTTAGAGAAGAATCACCGGTAATGCAATCAATATTAAAACACCACTGTTCACCGGATATGCGGTTGTATCCAGATTCTTACGAAACACTTCTAGTGCATTTAGCTGATATCCTCGCCTCGCAAGCCTCACGTATACTTAAAAAATTAAGAGAGGAGAAATTGAGAAAACTAGGAACGAACCATTGTGTATATAAATTATGGAAAGGCCCAGTATGTGTTAAAGATATTCCTCCCCTCTATAATAGACGTGACATACTTGTTGATTATTTAAAAAGGGATCCAGAAGGTAGGAGATTCCTGACAGCCTTCAAAGGATATCTGCTTCAACGTGCTGAGGATGCTAAGAGAGGAGCAAATATAACAAGTTTATACTCACACTCCATTCTCTCGGGAAAATTCTTCAGACTTCTCTACAAGTACTACTATAATGAAATTCATAGAGTGAAAATAGATTTTACTGACAAGGAAGATGTCTGTAGTAAAGCACACGGCATCTTGAACAGCTTACCTGTTGCTATTATATACTTACGTATAATTCCAACGCAATATATTTACCGGGTAAAGGATCTAAACGTGTTTGAAATAATAAAAGATATCCTATCAACATTTGAAAGCAATTACAGAGATCATGTATTATACCGCGGATTTGATGATATACTTATAGTAGATTTACCAGAAGTTAATGTCCACGAGGAGCTTATCCGAAAAGCTCATGAGTATGGATTCTATGTAGATGTGCGCGCATTATATTCAACATTCCAAAAGGGTGAGAACAGAGTACTAGGTATTGATCCGAAGAAAATCGCTAAAAGATTTAAAATGCGAGAATGTAGAGGAGCTAAAAGAGATTGTTTTGAAGACCTATATCGTTATCAGCCGCTTCAGGAGAAGATAGATCCGCCCATATGCGATATCTGTCAGCTAAGACCTACTACAAAGACATGGGTTGACGAGGAATCCGGACTCATAGAACATCTTTGCGAGCAATGCTATCGTGTTAGAACATACTCTCCTAAAAGGCTCTACAAACTAGCGGAATGGAGTGAAGGTATTGTAGCATGGATACGCGTGAACCTGGATATAGAGGCACTAGAAAACGCACTGGTGAAACTTTATACCGGATATCTGTTAGAGCTGGGTATTAGTGATGCCGATGAAGTAGTTAATGATATTGAGAAAGAAGAGGGTATAGTATCGCCGACACTGTTGCAAGAATTCCTATGGGACTATGGTGAGTTCGTTAAAGCTATTGGCAGGAAAATCTCAAGTCTATTCTCCGAGGATATTATTGAAATAATAGATGATTCCTTTTATGTGGTGAGAATAGAGAAGCTACCTACTATAGTTTCCCTAATTGAAGGCTATAACCGTCTTTTACAGGAGTACTTTCCCAGATTAGTTACTTTAGAAGAAGTTGAACCTATAAGGTTCGGAATCTCAATATCGCATGTAAAGTATCCATTTCATGAGCACTGGCGCCTTCTCTCCAGTATGAGGAGAGGGTTCCTATTACACGCTTATAGAAGGGGTATTGTTGAGGCAACATATAGGGAGCTTAATGCTACCCTACGCTTCTATCGTTCACGGGAGGTAGTTAGGAGAAAACGTGTACCATATAGGGCAATAGAGATTGCTGAATACAGTAAGTTGCTAGCGGAAGCCGAGCTCCTAAAGCATCTAAGACTTGTGCCAAGAGATGTTAACCTACAGCTTCTAAGAATGCTACTAGAATTTGAAAGGTGATAACCTATGAGGCCTCTAGAGGTACTCGAAAGTAAATATCGGGGACAACTCTACGAGTACCAGCTTGAGTCTCCTGCTATGATTCTCGGAGAGCGGTTTAAGGGAGGAATATTCCGCCCCTCATCTAAAGTACTTCGCTATAGCCAGATTACTGGTGCACTAAAAGCTAAGCTGGGGATTCAGGATATACATGCTGTCGGAATTATTGAAAAATTCAACATCGACTTCTTTGTCTACTCACCTCAAGACAAGGTAGCGGGTAGAAGCAAGATACCTCTAATAGCTGAAGTATTAGCTGACGTGAGAGCACGAGTATATATAGCATCTCCAACAGACCTACCCGAAGAACTCTTTTTACGCATAGGTGCTTTGGCTACGAAAGGGTTCGGAGAATCGCATCTAAAGCTAGTGCGAGTCATAGAAGTTAGCGAGCTAAGAAAGAGCATAGGAGAGACAAGTAGAATCCTTAGTGAAGGAGGCTTACCAGAGCTAGCCACCCGGCTACCGCTCCGCGAAGAAGTATACAAGGGGGTCTTCGGTATAAGCAGGATAATAAAGCCCCTCTATTGTTACATGTTCTACCCCACATCGCCTACAACGGGATATTATGAGCTATCTTTGAAGGAGGGCTCCATTGTAATTGCTCCCTCCATACTTATACGTAAGCGTGGAGAAATGTTTCTTGGGGGATGGGGTATGAGTAGTATAGACTCTCTTGTCGAAAGAATAGTTCAAGATAGACGGTTAAGGGGTATCCAATTTACCTCAAAGGAGTTAAACGACCTTGCCGAGATATATGAGAGGTACGGGTTTACGATTGCAGAGATACATCTGAGAAGAAAGATGGAGAGAACACGAAATGAGCAGGAACAATACAAGCTTCGAACTCTTCTAAATATTTTAAATCTTATCAAGAACTCCCGTATCCCTCGGCAGATAGGGGCCTATATACTTAGAAACCTGGACATAATAACTAGGATGAGGAGGAGATATCGATGAGTATAAAGTATGCTGAGTACGAGATAATCCTCACGACCGAGTCTCCATTCCGTGTGGGCAGGAAGAAGGACCCCTTCACAACTATCGACCAACCCATAGTAATGATAGGAAACCGTGTTGTCATACCAGGCACAACACTTAAGGGCGCACTGAGAGAAGCCATTGAGAGACATCTCATAGAGAACTATTCCGATAAACCTGGCATGAAGCCTTGTTTACCAGCAACGCCACAGACGGTTACACCCGACGAAATGGAGCTAATTCGTCAAGGCAAGTATAAAGGGACGGTATGCCACTATCCATGTATGCCTCGTCGCCAGAACAATCCTAGGTGTAAACACGTAATTAGGTTTAATAATGCAGAGCATTGGGCTCCCGAGGAGAGGGATATAGGTCTACATTATATATGTCCTGTATGTTATCTCCTAGGGACCCAGGGACTGGTCGGATTCGTCACGGTACCATTCTTATATGCTGATGTATCGCTCTACGAACTACCTGCTCTAAGAATAGACCGAGTTACAGGAACCGTGGCTACAGGAGCCTATGGAACCTACCGGACGTACCAGGTAGTTTCTGAGGGTACAGAATTTCGAGGAATACTTCGGATACTACTAGAAGACACCATAAAGGGCTGGAAACTTGGCGAGCCTAGACCATTAAAAGGTCCAACATTGGGAGACCTATGGCTCAAAGAGAACCCGGAATGGAGGAACCCGGAGAAAATAATAAACGAGCTGATAATAGAGAGGCTTAAATCTATTAGAAGACTTGGCGGATTTAAATCACATGGAGCAGGCTATGTGAAAATAGAGGCAAAGAAGTTAGAGGCGAAAAATAGGCAATAATATCGTACATAATTATTAATACCAATACTATGATGCTTTTTCTCGTGGAAAACTCTAAGCATTATCTACTCTACAGTATAATAATATATAGCAATAAATGTCTTGTCTTTTTTATTAAAAATACAAGAGCATAGCACAGCTCGGCTAATATTCATGACTTAACTACTACGACTTAAGCAGCAACTTTTATAGAAGTATAAAAG
>WANR01000054.1 GCA_015521705.1 Desulfurococcales archaeon | reverse complement strand
GTATTAATGAGACCAGGTAAACAATGCCGGCAACTATTGCTGGCAAGCGGCTGCCATATAGGTCTGAGATCATGTCCCCGGGGGTCACCCATCCCCGCTCTCGCGACAAGGCCCAGACTCGCTGGGCAAATATGGTTAAAATAGCTAGTGTGCCTACAAAGTATACTAGCTCGAAGCCGAAAGCCCCGACACCGGTATTATATGCAAAGCCAACAAGGCCCACGATCATGAAGGAGCTGTAGGTAGTGGCTGCGTAAGTCATTGCAGAGAGGAAGCCTCCTAGCTTGCCCCTGGCGATGTAGAAGTCGCTCTCGCCGCCGACAAGACGTTTCCTGTAGTAAAGGGCTAGTAGGGTGCCCAACGCGAGATATACAGCTAGCACGATTATTCCCGTGGCAAGACTTGCAAGCATCAAGCCCACCTCCGTAGTTCTAGGAGAGCAGTGAAGTAAGCAGCTAAGGCTATGAGAGTCCAATACACGTATAGTACCAGGGGCTCTGCGCTGCGTAAAGCCGTGTATGGCACCGCATACATCAATAGTATAAAGGCGGTGAAGAGCGCGAGCAGAATGACGCGCCTCAAACCAGCCACCCAGGAAACAACTGTTTCCATGCATATTTATAGGTTCACTCCCCTATAAAGTGGTATATCTATCGGGGCTAGATCTCTTGAAAGGGCTTGGCAGAACCGAGACAGAGATCCTCAAAACTCTAATAGAGTACGGCCCTGTGACACTAGCAGAGCTCGCCCGGCTAGTTAGGAAGTCGAGAAGCTGGACCTGGAAAAAAGTCAAGAAGCTAGAGTTGCTAGGCCTCGTCTCGCTTGAAAGAAAAGGCGGCATAGTCATAGCGAGGCACACCCCTGAAACATACAAGGGACTACTCAGGCTTGGCATACTTAGAGCCAGCGAATACCCGTACATAATGGGTTTCGCCAAGCTACTCAGGAATAGATACGCTAATGTCGAGATACTAGTCTACGACGAAGCATTCAAGCTAGCTCTAGACCTGGTCTCGGGGAGGGTCCACTTAGCAATGGCTCCCGCTGTCTCGCTACTTATAGCCCACAGGTTCAGCGCAGGACAAGTCCTCATAGTAGGTGGAGGCAGTAAGGGGGGTGCCGGGTTCGCCTACTCAGGCTCAGGCACAGACTCTCACGCCACAACAATGGCTTCAACCATGGAGTTCTGTGCAGAACTCCACAACCTTAAGGGTAAGAGAGTTTACAAGAAAAGCGGCGAGGAGATCCTTGATTCCGTGATTAATAATGAGGTGGAGGTAGGAGTCCTCTGGGAGCCCTACCTAGAACTGGCTAGAAGAAAGGGTCTAGAAACGGAGCCGTGTGACACTCCATTTTGCTGTCTCCTAGGCATCAATAAGAGCCTAGAAGAGGAATCGGGCTTCCTGGCGAGAAGCCTCTCCCACGCAATTAGCGAAGCAAGGACTGGGAGAGTCGACCTACAGGCTTATTCCAACCTGGTAGGCCTCCCATACGAGCTAGTTAAGTCAACCGTAGGAACCTATGAGTTCCTTGAAGAAGCACCCGTCGATGAGATCGATGACCTAAAAGAGGTTCTAAGGAGGACAATCCTCCCAGACAGCATAGGGGAGCACGCTATCCGAAGGCTATAGCTACCTACCTTTTCATAACGTCCCTCACTATTTCTTCCACCCTCTTGGGATCGACAGGCCCTTGAACCTTCAGGCTGGCAAAAGTACGTCCTCCCCCACCTTTGCCGCCTAGCAGCGAGGCTAAGCGTCCTGAGACCAGCGAGGCCGTGGCTAGTGATGCTGCCACAGAATCACCCACAGCTACTTCAATACTTGTAGGAACCCCCATGTATATAGCTATTATTACCAGGTCTGGGTAAGTACTAGTCAGTTTCCTCATTACAGCCCTCACGGTTCTTGGATCCTTTTCTAGGGGCTCTATTACCAGGATCCTTGCCCCTTCCACCGGTTCTATAGAAGCTATCCTTTCTTCTAGGCTTTTCAACCAGAAGTCACGGTACTTCTTTAGGGCTTCACTAGTCTCTCTAAACTCCTTAAGCAACGATTCTAGACGGTTTTCAACGCTACGCGGATCGGATCCTATCATCGAGGATACTGTAGCTAGTTTTTCCTCAAGGTTTCGAGCCTCCTCAGCCACTCTCCCGCCAGCCACGTATTCTAGCCTCACAACGCCGTCTTGTATTCTTTCCACACCGATTATTCTGAAAGACCCTATTTCTCCAGTATTAGATACATGGGTTCCATAGCACGCTTCTGTATCCCAGCCCTCTATCTCCACGATCCTTATCTCGGGCTTCAGAGGTACGCCGCCCTGGTAGATCGTGAAGCCGTGGATTTCTTCGGCCTCGTTCTTGGGCTTGATCATGGCTCTGACAGGCCTCCTCTCGTCTATTACCTTGTTAACTAGTCTTTCTATGGCGTGTATCTGCTCCCTAGTTATGGGCCTATGATGGGTTATGTCTAGCCTACCCTTTCCCTCAGTTTTTTCGGCGCCAGCCTGCCACACATGGCTACCTAGAACTCTTCTAAGGGCACCTAGGAGTGCATGGGTTGCCGTGTGGTGCCTCATTATCCTGTACCTCCTTTCCCAGTCTATAAGGCCTTCTATTGTCTCGCCAGGGCTTCCCTCATAGTTCCTGTCCAGCACGTGAATTATTACACCATTATCTAAGGAGTATACATCTACAACTCTGTAAACCCTGCCACCAGACACTATACGGCCTGTATCATGGATCTGCCCGCCGCCTGTAGGATAGAAGGCAGTGGCCTCCAGTACTAACAGGTTGCCCCTACAATCTAGGACTTTTGAAGAGAATCTCCTCATGTAGGGATCCTCGTGGAACAGTGGCCTCGTAGGCTTTAGCCTCCTGGCCCAACCATCTCTCTGGGGCTCTTCAGCCTTTTCAGCCCGCAGAGGCGCCCCGGAGTGCAGAGAGGCTACCATGCTGTAAAAGTTCCTTGGAACATGTAACTTGATCCCTCTCTTTGCAGCCTGTTCTACAACTATCTCAGGCGGGATCCCGTGGCTGTCATAGATCTTCACCAAATCTATGCTTGAGCCGCGCCTTCTAAGCATCGAGTCCACGAGCCTTAATCCTCTGCGCAGAGCTTCTCTGAATTTCTCTTCCTCCAGCTGGACTGCATCTAGTATGTAGTCCCTATTCTCGCGCAGCTGAGGAAAGTCGGCCTTCCATGTTTCTACTTGCATTTCAACCAGGTCCACAAGGCCGCTCTCAACGCCGAGCATTAGGAGCTGTTTCATGGTCCTTCTAGCTACTAGCCTTGCAAGATAGCCTTCCCCGGAATTAGAAGGGACTATGCCGTCGCCAAGCATGAGAGCCAGTGTTCTTGTATGGTCTAAGACGCTGTAAAGTCTCGCCTCTCTCTCTAGAACCTCTCTAGCCTTTTCAACGCTTAAGCCAGCTGCTTTGGACACTGTTTTGTAGTACTCGTTAACACTATGTTCGTCGTCGGGGTCGAGGCGTCCGGCGGCTTTAAAAGCTGCCCACATAACTCTATCGTCTGGCTCCTCTACTCCCAGAGAGTCGCGGAACCTAGATACAAGGCCCCCATATATGGCGTGGAAGCCTGTGGGTGTTTTCGAGGTGAACCACGCTATTCTTTCCACGCCATACCCTGTATCCACTATCTTCAGGGGTATCTCTCTATAGTCACCACCTATTACCTCGTACTTCATGAAGACAAGAGTGGCCAGCTCCAAGCCTCCCACTGCTACCTCGAAGCAGGGGCCCGCGTTGCCTCCCCCCTCCCACCATGACTCCTTGAAGACTATCAAATCCTCAGGGATGCCCAGCTCTTTAGTGAAGAACTCGAAAGCAAACCTCACGGTTTCATCCTTCCAGTAAACCCGCTTATCGGGATAGTTGAAGGCGTGGTGCGCTGCCATCTCGAAGGATGTCAGGTGCCTGCCTATAGTGAGCCCTACATTGTCTATATCCTCGAGCCTTATGCTGGGCTGACTAATTACTAGGGGGTTAGCCGGCGGAGGAACCAGGCCGCTTGTCACGTGCGGCTGGAAAACCACTATACTGGCTATTGTCAGGAAAAGATCCTCTCTCCACCTAGCCACAACAGGCCTGGGCTTTACATACTCGTGGCCCCTCTTCGTGAAAAACTCTATGAACCTTCTCCTAGACTCGCTAACATCTAGCCTCTCCCTCGAGGGAATTTCGTCAAACCAGTAGCTAACGCAGGGAGCGTCCTGGGGCTCTTCAAAGTCAGGATTCAGCGTCCAGAAGGCCTCGCGGCACTTCTTACCTATCTTTCTACGAAAACCCATTTCCCTGAAAAAATCGACCTCAAACTCCTTAGGATCCAGGCTACTCACACTGACCACCACTCGTTAACCCTGATCTAGGCTAGCCTAAAGACTAATAACAAGGCTCACCGCTTGCCGGGAAAAGGGGGGAGAGTTTTTATGGAGGGCCCCCTTAATTGGCCTTGTTACTTGGCTTAAACCATTTACCCGTCTAAGCGTTATGTTTTAGAAGGGCTTGGACTCACATGCCGAAGAGGCCGCTGAGGCCCTCGCCTATGTCAACCTCTTCCTCCTTAGACTCTTCCTCCTTCTCCTCCTTCTTTGCCTCCTCCTTGGACTCCTCAGCAGCAGGAGCAGCAGCAGGGGCGGCAGCGGCCGCTGCTATGGGAGCTGCGGTTGCAGTCTTGAGAACCTCCTCCAAGTTTATTTCTGACATGCCTGCCACTAGCATTTTGATCTTCGCTTCATCTACTTCAACACCTAAAGCGCTCACTATCTTTTTCAGGTTCTCTTCGTTTATCTCTTTACCTGCATAGTAGAGGGCTAGGGCCGCATGTATGTAAGCCTTTCCCTCATTAGCCATGATTCCTCAGACCCCCTTCTCCTCCCATACCACTCGTGCAAGCCGCGGTTAAAAACTGTTTGGACTCACATGCCGAAGAGGCCGCTGAGGCCCTCGCCTATGTCAACCTCTTCCTCCTTAGACTCTTCCTCCTTCTCCTCCTTCTTTGCCTCCTCCTTGGACTCCTCAGCAGCAGGAGCAGCAGCAGGGGCGGGGGCTTCTATTCCTAGCTCCTTAGCCTTGTCTCCTAGGGCTATTACGAGCGTGCTAGCCTCTTGCTCAGCCCTTGATATGAGGGTGTCTATCAAGCCTGGCAAGGGGACAGAAGCCTCAGATGATACTGCTATGAGCTCTCTCTCGGCCCTAGCTATAGCGAATTCTATAGCCTCTGGTATTGGGAACGCTATTTCCGCGGCCAATAGAATGGCTTCTCTGGTGGAAGTGCCGACGTCTTCCGCCATCTTTTCCACATCTATTATGAGGCTCTCCCTGGGTATTATGAGGCCGTGATCCAAAGCTGCCTGCAACTTTATGCCGGCCTCGAACGGCATTATGCCCAGCTGCTGGAGAAGGCTTGCAAGCTCCTGGCTTATCACGTCTCCCGGCTTAGCTACTACTGTGTCTTTCTTAACGTAGACCGTCCCTTTCCTTATTTCATACGGTATCCTCAGCTTCCCGAAAACGCTGAGCATGGGCCCTGGCTGGATGCCTGTATCGCCCTCAGGTATAACTATCTCTTTCTCTGCAACATCGCCCGGCTTCGCAGCCACTGGTATCTTTTCCGACTCTATCATTCTAGCCATTTTGAAGGGGTTCATGTCGGTAAATATGAGCAATACTGTGCCCCTTAAAATCTCCTCCAGGGCTTTAGCGTCTAAGCCCGCGGCCTCGGCTGCTTTCAGGATAAGTCTTTTCTTCGCCACCCTGAATTCTGCCACTTTCCTAAACTTCTTCCTAAGCTGTTGGAGCTGTCTAGTGGGCATTCCTGTCAGGTCTGCTATGCCTACTACCGGGTATTTCCTAAACTTCTCAGCCAGCTCAGCCACTATTCTCTTCTTCCATTCGGGGGGCTCCTCTCTACCCCTGGGCCTCGCTAGGGCTTGTGGCGACTCCATATTAGATCACCCTCACAGGTACCCCCATCGTCTTTTTCAGGTATATCTTCGAGATCTTCTGGGTCCCCAGCTTCTCCTCTATCCTGCCTATGACAGCCTTAATATTGTCCTTTATTTTGTCGGGATCCATGCCCTCGTCGCCAACCCTGACCATTACTTGGGGCTGGTTGCGGGTCCTTATCCATACGGCCCTTTTGAAGAGGGAGACCATGTCTTCTATATTAGCTGTTGGAGGTATCGGAGTGGGGGCTTTGCCTCGGGGTCCCAGAGCAGGGCCCAGGACCGCTCCTGCTAGGCCCATTAGGTCTGCTCTCACCAGTACCCAGTCGCACTCAGACGCTATTTTCTTTGCCTTCTTCCTGTCCCCCCTCATTTCTTGTAGATCCGCTCTCTGTAGGACCATTAGCCCCAACTCCTTGGCCTTAAGAGCCATATCGCCCTCAGCGACAATGCAGACTACAGGCTCTTTTGTCGGCTTGTGGGGTAGATACACTATTTCCCTTAGCCTAGACTCCGGGCTCTTAAGGTCCACATCCTTTAATACCACTATAAGCTCTATAGACTGCTTGAATCTCCTAGGCTTCCCCAATTTGACGGCAGCCTTCACGGCTTCTATGATGCTTCTATCGTCTACGGGCATGACTGCTTCCCCTTCAGCACCAATGCCTCCAGGGAATGAGTTGGGACTGGAGTTTAAAAACTATGGGTAGACGCGCTGTGCTCTAAACATAACATTCCGGAACAAATAGTGCTCATGGGTGGGGAGAAGAACGTTGCCTTAAAGGAGGGCTTCATGCAAGAAGCCCGCTCTGGCGTGCCTAGTCTTTCTCCCACTCTTCCTCGTACTTCTTTAATAGCTCGTCGTATAAGCCCTCATCTATCTCTCTCGTTACCTGTTTCGGGTCCTTTCCCTCGACGGTGATTCCTATGGATCTAGCTGAGCCTAGTATTGTCTTAACCGCCGCTTTCAGGGTCTTTGCTAGTAGCTGGGGTTTTTTCTGTAGTGCTATCTCTATTATCTTCTCTAGGGGGAGATCCCCTATTTTCTGGTGCATGGGATCCCCGCTAGGCCTGTCGGCTCCTACAGCCTTTAATAGTAGGGCCGTAGTGGTCGGGATGCCAACCTCTATCCTGTAGCTCTTCGTCTTAACATCCACAATGACCTTGACAGGGATAGTCATTCCCTCGAATTTTTTAGTCTCCCTATTTATGTCGTCAACCACCTTCTTAACATCGAGCCCCAGCGAAGAGAGCATGGGTCCTAAGGGAGGCCCTGGCCTGGCTTTGCCCCCCTCAACTTGCACCGTAACCACTTTCTCGGCAGACACTCCACCTGCACCATCTAAGCCTGATCGCCTAGAGAAGACTATTAATTTCTACCGTTAAAGCCGGGAAACAGTGATATAGGCCGCCGGGAAATGCTACCCTCAGAGACCAGTAGGCCTAGGCCGTGAGAAGGACTCTTAACCTGTACAAATAAAATACATAATATTTAAAAATTTAAATAAGAAGCGTTCCACTAGCCAATCATTTTTAAGGTCCTGGCAAAAGCCTATGTTAATACCTGGAATAGCTGGCTAGTGGTGTCCAGGTTTGGCTGTTAACTGGTTTAGGAGATACCTAGACGCGTGGCGCAGAATTTTGGTGCTATCCAGGAAGCCTGACGAGGAAGAGTTCAGGCTACTAGCCAGGCTTAACCTTATAGGGTTCTCGCTTGTGGGGGGGATAGCTTATATTATTCACCTAGTTTTCGTCCTCATTGCCGGCTAGACGCTACCCCCTTCTACCTTCGTAACCTGCAATACTTAATACTCCAGGCCACCTTTTCTATGCAGGGTGGCTACTACTTGGAAGAAGCTACAGGAGCCCAGCAGGGCTATAAATCAAGGTTCTACGCGGTAGCTGTGACTGGAGGAATGGAGGAAAAAGTCGCCGTGCTCCTCGCTGAACGGGCCAAGAATGCTGGCTATGACGTACGGAGCGTGCTTGTCTCACCCAGCGTTAAGGGCTATGTGATACTTGAGATAGGAGATCCCGACGACCTCTACCACGTTATAAGAGGCGTGAGGCACGTAAAGAGGAGGAGGCCAGTACTGATGAAAGAGGAAGAGGTAGTAAAACTGGCAAAGCCCCTTGTTGAAGTGGCCAAACTTGAGAGGGGCCAAATAGTCGAAGTAATATACGGCCCCTTTAAGGGTATGAAAGGCAGAGTTGTCGAGATATACGAAGGCAGAGGAGAAGTAGACCTAGCCCTTCTTGAGTCAGAGCTACGCATGGTAATAACACTACCCTTAGACCAAGTTAAACCCATAGAAGAAGAACAAGGCTAGCTGCCAAGAAAAGAATGTCTGATCAATTCGTCACTAGCAGCCCGGCCCTCCCATGCACATTTCCACCTCTATTGCAAGTATTAGTAGGGGGGATCCATACGCCAGGTATATGCCCCCGGCTACCTCGCTGGACACGTGCGAATGCGATCCTTCTTGACGGTTCCAGGGGCTCGACTGTAGCATGGGTGCATAAACCCTTGTACGTCTGCATTCACAGGGTTAGGGTTAGGGGTAGGGAGTACAGGTACCTCGTGGTGGAGGAGTACCTTGGCCATGGTAAAAGAAGAACCATCCTCAGGCTACGCCTAGAAGAAGCTATAAAGAAGCTACTAGGCAAAGGGGTAGAACACAGCGCCGAAGGCGCAGTGTGGTGCGGGGGGCGGGATTTGAACCCGCGCAGGCCTACGCCAACGGGTCTTAAGCCCGCCCCCTTTGACCGGGCTCGGGCACCCCCGCCTCCCATATTTTAATTATGTTCTTGCTTTAGGGTTTTATAGTATTAAATAAGAGGTAGTCTTGGAGGTCTTTGGCTTCTAGGAGACCACCAGTGTTTGTGTGGTTTTCTTCGTGTTTTTGCACTGGTGAGCGACTGTTTAAAAGGAGTACTCGCGGATCTCTGCTATTTGGTGGTTACTTGGTGCCGTTTGGGGAGCTTGGTAGCGGCCTTAGGGAGTTCCTAGTTGAAAGGCTTCCTTCGGTTGCTAGAGACATTGATGTGTCTAATGAGCTGCCTTCCCAGGTTATCGAGGAGCTTTCAAGTCTTGGAGGGTTTGATGTGGAGTCTCTGGGGCCTGGGGGTGTTTTGGAGGCTGTCAGGCTTGCTTCTAGGTCCTCTCCTGCACTTGCACACGTAATATTGGTGCATGCCACGAGTTTCGTGGCTTCAGGTGCTTCTGGAGGGAATATTCTCGCTTTTAGCGTTTCAGAGCCTGGTGGCGGCAGTGATTTGAGGTCTAATCTTAAGACTAGGGCTGTGGAGGACGGTAGCTTTGCGAAGGTGAGGGGGGTCAAGTCGTTCACAAGTAATGCAGTGTATGCTAGCGAGTTTATAGTATTGGCGGTGGGGCCTGGAGGGCCTACTCTCTACTCTGTTAAAAGGGATCCAGATACCGTAAGGGTGAAGCCGTTAGACCTTGTCGGCTTACGTGGTTGTGGCGTGGCCATGGTCGAGTATTTAGATGCGGAGGCTGTTAGAGTCGGTAGTCCTGGCATGGGCATTAAGGAGGCACTGAGGGGGATCAATTTCGGGAGGCTAGGCTACGCAGCCATAGGTATTGGCATTGCTGAGGGGGCTCTTATGTACGCGTATAGGGCCTCTTCTGCCCGCGTCCTCTTCGGCTCTGGGCTCTTGGAGATGCAGGGGCCTAGATGGATGCTTGCCGAGGTCTATAGGAAGCTGGTCGCGGTTAGAGCCCTTGTCAGGGAGGCAGTTATGGAAGCCGGGAAGGGGTGGAATGTTGACCCTGTTAAGGCTTCTATAGCAAAGCTGCTGGGAGCGGAGCTGGCTAGGGAGGCTACATGGGTGGCCATTCAGCTCCAGGGGGGTAGAGGGCTCTCTAGGTGGAGCGATGCAGAGAGGCTCTGGAGGGACTCAAGGATCCTTGACATAGGAGAGGGCGCGAGGGAGACGCTCATGGATTTCATAGCGTCGCGCCTCTTGAAATCTATGGGTGAGGGTGGCGAGTGGTGAGGATCCTGCACGTGACTGATGTGCACTGTAGGACAGGAACCCTTAGGAGGATCATTGAGGGAGAATCCTACGATCTCGTCCTCTCATCGGGCGACTTCGAGTGCCTGGATTCCGTCGAGACGCTCCTCGCGTCTCCTGCCAGGGTTATGGCCACTACTGGGAACATGGATAATGCCTCGATATATAGGAGGCTCCTAGATGCTGGCGCCTTGCTAGATGGTAGGGTGGAGGAGGCCCTTGGCCTGAGGATAGCTGGTATTGGCGGCATGGATGTCCATGGAAGCCTAAGGGCTGTGGAGGAGGCCCTTGGCCTAGGCGGCGTGGACGTGCTCGTATCGCACCACCCGCCTCATGGAGTACTCGATACCCCGATCAATGGTGTTCATGCGGGGCTCTTCGAGATCAGGTCTGTCTTGGAAAGGTTTAGGCCGAAGATGCACCTCTTCGGGCACATTCACGAGGCTAGGGGCTCCGCGTCGGTTTCAGGGATCTTACTAGTTAATAGTGGGCCTGTGGCAGAGGGCTCCTACTCTATCATAGACCTGGGGAGGGGGGAGGCGGTGGCTTTTCTTAAGAGGCTGGGAGAATAGGTAGTGCAAGGCTGGGGGTGCTGTTAAGGAGCTAAGGGGACCGGCAGGGTTGCCTCATTCCTGGGGGGTCTTCGGAGTCTATAGAGAGCGCTGGGCTAGGGGCCTCTCGCTGTCCCAGCTCCTCTTCTGGACGGGTTTTGGGGCCTATTACACCTACACGAGAGCATATATAGAGGAGGCTCGGGGCCAGGACTACGCGTTCGCCACAGTAGTTGCTGGCGCCGAGACTGCCCCACTAGTTCTTTCAGTCGTTATGGGGTTCCTCGCGGACTACCTGGGGCGCAGGAAACTCGTACTACTGGGCCTCGGCGAGGCTATAGCTGTAGCAGCTATGGGCGTTGTGGAACTGAGCCTAGTCCCCGTACTAGTTGCAGTCGGCGGCGTCTTTTACTCTATAGCCTATTCTGCACTGTTAGGCGCTATCCTGGCTGGTGTTAGGGGTAGTGGAACCGCTTATAGCGTTATAGCTGCTGCAGGAAGTATTGGCTGGGCCCTAGGCGGCTTGCTGGGAGGCTACTCCTTCGGCTATGGGCCAGTCGTGGCCTATGGGGCTTCGGCCTTCATGATTGCGGCCGGCTACCTGGCCGGCTACGCCTATGTGACGGAGGAACTGGAGCCTGAGAGCAGGCCTAGCCCGTCAGAGGTTCTAGAGGCTTCCAGGAGGATCCTCCTCGTAGTCGCCTCAATAGTGCTTGGGCAGGCCGCCCTGAACATATTCTTCACAAGCGCCTCGCTGAAGCTTAAAGCCGAGATCGGGGATCCCCTGCTCTTCGGCCTGGTATTCTCGACGGCCACAGCGATTCTGGGAGCTCTGGCGAGGCCCCTAGCAGGCCTAGCCTCCGACAAGCTCGGCGAGGTCAGGCTACTAGCCGTGACCGCCATAGCCTACGCCCTCCTAGGCTATGCAGTAGCCACTCTCAGGGGGTACCTACTCATAGCAGTCTGGCTCATCCCCCTATTCCCCTTCAGGGACGTCGCAGTATCCATGAGCGTATCCTCCAGGCTCCCCGGGAAGCTACAAGCCACAGCGGCAGGCATAATATCCTTCGCCACCAGCACCAGCGGGCTCATAGCCCTAACACTAGCCCCCCTCATTAAGGGACGCACAATAATAGAAGTCTACGCTATATGCGCAACCCTACTAGTAGCATCAGCAGCCCTACTAGGACCACAACTAGCGAAAAGAGAGAAATCAGACTAGGAAACACGAAGGAGGAAGCAAAGAGCGCCGCCCCCAAGCAGCCAAGAAGCCCCACAAGGCAATACCCGCCACACCACGGCCCCCGCAGAAAGGAACCAGGCCCAGGAGGGCCCCCAAGCGGGCCACGCCAGATATACAAGAGCGCAGCCCGCCCCCAGGCGAGCACCCTGCAGCCTCGGGCGATTGGGAGCGGCGGGCTGAACCCCTCGGGCGCCAAGCACCCTCGGGGCTTACACCCCCGCCCCATCAACCCCGTCTTCTACGGGAGCCCTCGCCGCCCTCCCGGCACAAGGCCGGGAGAAGCGGATGGCCGCCTCTTTTCGGGGAGGGGTTCCCGCTTAGATGCTTTCAGCGGTTACCCCACTGCGGCGTGGCTGCCCGGCTCTGCCCTGCCGGACAACCGGTACACTAGAGGCCGCGGCGCCCCGTTCCTCTCGTACTAGGGGCACCTTCCCCTCAGGCGGCCCACACCCCCCGCGGGTAGAGACCGACCTGTCTCACGACGGTCTGAACCCAGCTCACGTTCCCCTTTAATGGGCGGGCAGCCCCACCCTTGGGGGCTTACAGGAAGCCGTGGGCGGACACTCTAAACTAAACCATGAGATATAAGCTTCATTATATGCTTTGGATGCCTAATACCTACATTTTTAAGAAAATGCCCCACACTATTTCTTTGTTTTATTACCAATCTATGAATTGTATAAGTCTTTTTACGCCGTTTATCATAATAACTTTTAGTTCTCATGTAGCCGTAAATGCAACTGTTATGTAGGCTTTTTTTAATATTGTTAATTATTGCTTGATTTGCTGATGCAATTTCAATTACAATATATCTATTTTGATCTATCCATATACTCCCTTCAGCATCAAAGTAGCCACGAATAAAGTTAACTGAGGGTTCGTCATAAAGTTTATTTATTAAACTTTCTATTATCGCGACCAAATTCTTACTATAAATTCGCAGATAGTATGCATTAACGTTTCGCCTCTTATGCATTCGCGGTTCAATATTAAGGTAACGTTGTATTAGTCTTGCTACATTTTGGAGAAAGACAGGATTTGAATCCGTTATTGTTATACGTTTCTCCTCTATTTGGCCATCACCTGCTGTTAATCCTGCTAAATATTCTTCAAACACCTTTCTTGTCAGCGGCCACAATATCCTAATCCTAAATTGCACATTCCCACCGCGCTCTCTACTATAATGAATGTTGGTATTACCTCATCCTTTTTCTAACACTATAATCCTGATATCGTAATATCGTGTATATCCGCCCACGACTTCTTGCTGCACCCCCAGGATGGGAAGAGCCGACATCGAGGTAGCAAACCGCGGGGTCGATGGGGGCTCTCGCCCGCGACGACTCTGTTATCCCCGGGGTAACTTTTCTGTCGTGCCCGGCCCCCACCGAGGGGGCTCGAGCGTGCGCTAGGCCACGGTTTCCCGGCCGGACCCCGTGCTTTCAGGGGTCCGGTCAGGCCGGCTTTTGCCCTTGCACTCTACGGCGGAGTTCTGACCCGCCTGAGCCGACCTTTGGGCGCCCGTGTTACCCTTTCGCGGGCGTGCCGCCCCAGCCAAACCGCCCACCCGACGCTGTCCCCCGCCCACCCGGGGCGGGGTTAGGCCCCCGGGCGGGGGTGGGTGGTGTTTCATGGACGCCTCACCGCCCCCCGGAGAGGGCGGCTCACAGGCTCCCACCTACGCTACGCACCCCCACCCGAGGGCCAACGCCGGGCTGCGGTAAAGCTCCACGGGGTCTTCTCTCCCTGCGGGGGGATGCCGGACTGTGCACCGGCTCAGGGGGTTCACGGGGCCCCGGGCCAGGACAGTGGGGACCTCGTTGACCCGTTCATGCGCGCCGGAACTTACCCGGCAAGGCATTTGGCTACCTT
>WANR01000053.1 GCA_015521705.1 Desulfurococcales archaeon | reverse complement strand
CAGCTCAGTCTAGATCCCTCCAACTTCAGCCTAGGAAACCTAATTGTTAATATCGGCGGGGACCTGACTGGCACTAGGAGTGATGGGATAGAATACAGTAGGGTTATAGCGCTGGGACTAGATATATACAAGGATCCAGCCGATATTGGCAAGGGGGATAATGCGTGGCCTAACCTGTGGTACACAGCTAATCTAAGAAGCCATGAAGTCTGGTATCGAATACCTAACGATAGCAGATACTACAGGGGAATATGGGACACTAGCGACGGTAGCCTAGGCACTGGCAGGATAACAGACTATAAGATAGGTGTGGAGTCTAGAGTAGATCCACCCCTAAATAATGTTTATGATGTGGGTATCGCCGAGAGAATGATGGAAGACCCCAACCTGACCTACATACAGCGCTTCATACTAGAGCCCAGGAAGCCATATGTAAAGGTAGAGCTGGTGGCCATCAATAAGAGCCAATATGAGATTAAAGACGTTAGGGTGACGCTGGCTTTCGACAACCTAGACTGGTGGCTCTACAAATACGCGTATGTACCTGGAGTAGGATTCGCGTCAGCATCTAGCAGTGGATTTCAGATCGCTGAAGACGAGAGGGAGTACAGTATTGCATGGACCTCAGAGGGCAAATGGGAGCCAATAGTAGACGAAGAGGGCAGGAGCTGGTGGCCCGCAATATTCTATTCTGAGAAGCCACTTGGCGCGAACAGGGGCCTCATAGTACTAGTGAACTCGGGCTTCGACGTACGACTATGGGGCTACGGTAGTCTCCTAGAGGTGAATGGAGACCCTTATGATGCTTCCAAACAAGCCGACTGGTACTTTAGGTGGATGAAGTTCGAAATACACATCGGCGATCTAAGTCCAGATGAGGCTGAGACGGTAGAAGTGAGAATAATTCCTATAGCTAGTTATGCCCCATCCCTCGAGAGGCTATACTTAGAGATGGCCTCAAACCTTGACGCTCTAGAGGGCCGCGATTTCAGCTACGCATTGAGCACTGGCACAGGTGCGTTTAAAGGGCTGGCAATGGCTGGCGCGCTCTTGGCTAGCAAGGGGGAGGAGGACCTTCAACGTGTTCAGAGAGTAATAGATAGTGTTGGAAGAGTTATGGAGTGGTGGGGCTGGAAGGCGTCGACTAGAACGCTAGCAAACTACGTCCTAGCCCTATCCTACCTATATGACTACACGGAGGACAAAGCTTACTTGGGTAGGGCTGTAGAGGCCGCCCAAACAATCCTCCAATCCCAGATAAGGGATCCTGATGATCCCCGTGACGGAGGGTTCCTGGACATGGTACCACCCTACGGCTCGGCCACATATCTAGACGTAAATGCTGAGGCCGCTAACGCTTTACTAACCCTCTTCGAGAGGACTGGTGACAGCATCTACAAAGAGGCAGTCGACTACTGGCTTGAGAACTGGTTTCGGAGGGAGATTGATACAGGGCGTTGGTACTATTATAGATATAGGAGCATCGAGGACGCGCCCAGCGAATACTGGTATAGAGGGTATTTAGATGAAGAGCAGCCTTACGCCCATGGCTACTTCCTCCAAGCCCTAGCCATATTCTACTGGGACGACGATAGGCTGCTGGAGTCCTTCAACAGGGTAATGGAGCTCCTCACCGACGAGTTTTGGATTCCAACATGGGAAGGGGCTGGAGAAACAAATGTTGAGACTCAGAGCAGTGTTGCCGCAGGGCTGTACATGCTGCAGAGAGCGTACCAGTGTAGAGTGGGCGCGGGACTAGAGCTTATTAGGGGGGGTTGGTTGAAATCAGTTGGTTTCCAAGTCTATGAGAGCAGGGAAGGTTCAGTAGCAGGGCTAAAGTATTCCACAATACTAATGACAATAGCCGTTGAAAAACCTAAGGCCTCATATGCAACAATTGGCATAAGCGTGCCTTCCAGGGAGGTCCTCGAGGTTTCCATGGGTGGCGTTCCCGCCAATCCAGTAAAAACGCTTGAGCAGCTGGAGCTGGTGGGGGAAGCCTACTATTGGGACCCTGATTCAGGGCTCCTCTACATGCGGCTCCACGAGGAAAGGGAAGCCCAGATAGTTTACAACTGGGTCGCGGTTGGTAGTGGAGAGGCCTGCCCTCCTATCATCTCTAATTTTGGACCGAGTGATCCAATTGTCAAAGAGCCGCCGCCAACTATAACTACACCTGCAATCCCAGTGAAACCATTAGTGGTAATAGCTATCGTTATAGTCCTTGCATCCTTTATCTTAGGATTTGCCATAGTGAGAAAGAGGTTTTATTTAACGGTGGGAGAAAGGTCATAGGAGCTTTCTAATTTGAATTATGGAGGACGATGTATTAACGACGCGGTTTATATTCTTGAATATTAATGATGAGCGTTTGTGTTGGGGATCAAGGACAAGTTGGTCACTTATCATAGATAGTTTAGTTCTTTCAGCGCTCTCTTTATCACCTTTCTGTTCCTCGGGCTAATGTTGCATACCCACGTTTGGGCTTTTATGGGATCAGGCAGTTGGATCGTAATTGGAAACCGTGCTGGATTGTCGAGTCTTAAAGCATAAACGTGGCTGAGTTTGCCATATTTGCTTTGCACGAAGTTTCTTTCTTCTATTGTAGCCACTAGT
>WANR01000052.1 GCA_015521705.1 Desulfurococcales archaeon | reverse complement strand
TACATACAGCGCTTCATACTAGAGCCCAGGAAGCCATATGTAAAGGTAGAGCTGGTGGCCATCAATAAGAGCCAATATGAGATTAAAGACGTTAGGGTGACACTGGCTTTCGACAACCTAGACTGGTGGCTCTACAAGTACGTGTATGTACCTGGTGTAGGATTCGCGTCAGCATCTAGCAGTGGATTTCAGATCGCTGAAGACGAGAGGGAGTACAGTATTGCATGGACCTTAGAGGGCAAATGGGAGCCAATAGTAGACGAAGAAGGCAGGAGCTGGTGGCCCGCGATATTCTACTCTGAGAAGCCTCTCGGCGCGAACAGAGGCTTCATAGTACTAGTGAACTCGGGCTTCGAGATAAGCCTATGGGGCTACGGTAGTCTCCTAGAGGTCGAGGGAGACCCTTATGATGTTTCCAAACAAGCCGACTGGTACTTTAGGTGGATGAAGTTCGAAATATACATAGGTGATCTAAGTCCAGGGGAGTCTGAGACGGTAGAAGTGAGGATAATCCCTATAGCTAGCTATGCCCCATCCCTTGAGAGGCTATATTTAGAGATGGCCTCAAACCTTGACGCTCTAGAAGGCCGCGATTTCAGCTACGCATTGAGCACTGGCACAGGTGCGTTTAAAGGGCTGGCAATGGCTGGCGCACTCTTAGCCAGCAAGGGGGAGGAGGACCTTCAACGTGTTCAGAGAGTAATAGATAGTGTTGGAAGAGTTATGGAGTGGTGGGGCTGGAAGGCGTCGACAAGAACTCTAGCAAACTACGTCCTAGCCCTATCCTACCTATACGACCACACGGGGGACAAAGCCAGTCTAGACAGGGCTATAGAGGCCGCCCAAACAATCCTCCAATCCCAGATAAGGGATCCCGATGACCCCCGTGACGGCGGATTCCTAGACATGGTACCACCCTACGGCTCAGCCACATATCTAGACGTAAATGCTGAGGCCGCTAACGCTCTCCTAACCCTCTACGAGAGGACTGGTGACAGCATCTACAAAGAGGCAGTCGACTACTGGCTTGAAAACTGGTTCCGGAGGGAGTATGATACAGGGCGCTGGTACTATTACCGATACAGGAGTATTGAAGATGCGCCCAGCGAGTACTGGTACAAGGGGTATTTAGATGAAGAGCGGCCCTACGCACATGGCTACTTCCTGCAGGCCCTAGCCAGACTCTACTGGGACGACGAGAGGCTGCTGGCATCCTTCAACAGGGTAATGGGGCTCCTAACCGACGAGTTATGGATTCCAACATGGGAAGGGGCTGGAGAAACAAATGTTGAGACTCAGAGCAGTGTTGCTGCAGGGTTGTACATGTTGCAGCGAGCGTACCAGTGTAGAGTAGGCGCGGGACTAGAGCTTATTAGAGGGGGTTGGTTGAAATCAGTTGGTTTCCAAGTCGATGAGAGCAGGGAAGGCTCGGCAGCAGGGCTAAAGTATTCTACAGTACTAATGACAATAGCCGTTGAAAAACCTAAGGCCTCATACGCAATAATTACCATAAGCATCTCATCAGGGGAGTTACTCGAGGTTTCCATAGGAGGCGTTCCCGCCACTCCAGTAAAAATGCTTGAGCAACTCCAGCTTGTGAGGGAAAGATACTACTGGGACCCTGATTCAGGCCTCCTCTACTTACGGCTCCACGAGGAAAGTGAAGCCCAGATAGTATACAGCTGGGTCGCAGATGGCAGTGAAGAGGCCTGTCCTTCTAGCATCTCTAGTCCTGGACCAAATGACCCAACTGTCACAGAGCCGCCGCCGACCATAACTACGCCTACTATATCGGTGAAACCACTAGTAGTTATAGCTATGGCTATAGTTCTCGCGTCCATTATTATAGGATTTGCTATAGTGAGAAAGAGGTTTGATTTAACAATTGGAGGAAGGTGATATGAGCTGTCTGATTTGGATTATGGAGTATTATGCTATAATGAAGTGGTTTTAATATTCTTGCTTGATTATGATGAGTGTTTGTGTTGGGGATGAAGGACAGGTTGGCCACCTATCATAGATAGTTTAGTTCTCTCCGCGCTCTCTTTATCACCTTTCTGTTCCTCGGGCTGAAGTTGCATACCCACGTTTGGGCTTTTATGGGATCAGGCAGTTGGATCGTAATTGGAAACCGTGCTGGATTGTCGAGTCTTAAAGCATAAACGTGGCTGAGTTTGCCATATTTGCTTTGCACGAAGTTTCTTTCTTCTATTGTAGCCACTAGT
>WANR01000051.1 GCA_015521705.1 Desulfurococcales archaeon | reverse complement strand
TAAGGAATAAAATATATCATTTTTATAAATTTTTATAAAAATATTTATTTTATGTATGAATTTGATGATTTATCTTACCACTACCTGCAACAGTTTGTGTGGGCCTAGTAGGCCAGCTTGCCACTGTCTCCCTTAGCCTTCTTCCCATCTGTTAAGGCGATAAGCCAGAAACAGAAAGGAACCTTTAGGGGTAGGAAACGGTTTCTATAGGTTATAGGCCTTTAGGTCCTCTATGTGCTTCTAAGCTTATGAGTCCCGCACCTAGACCGTTCACCTCGAGCCGTGTCCTCATGTAGTAGGATGTAGAATTTCGTATCCAGCACGGCTGGGTTTACCGCGGTCCCCGCCAGGACCGCCTACGGGAGCAGGGGCTCCCCCGGCGAATCCCGAGGTCGCCAGCTAGACTTAATAGCCTCTAGGGGTTAATGTTCCCGATAGACACCTAGCAGTCCTACACAGTATAAAAGGATACAATCTAGTATACAGAAAGATGCGATCTAACGTTTTTGCCCCAAGATTCCTATTGGCTATCCCATGCTCCCAAGATCCACGGTAACCTGTGGAGAGAGGCGGAGAGAACTGTGAGGAATTGTCCATGGATACCTAGAGGGGCCGTTGTCTAGGTAATGGTTTCTCCGGCAATTATAATATCAAGTTCCTATCTTCGCGTTCTTGAGGCCTAATAGTAAGAGTCTAATAATAACTGGTTCTTCTGCTTGGTTCTCATATTCGCTTTGCGGTGCAGTTGTGGTTTTCATTGGTATTGGTGGTTGTTTAATGATTATTGGTGTTCTTATTGCTGGGTTGTGTGCTGGCGCCGTGTGCACGCCTAGGATGGCACCCCCTGGAAGCGCTCATATACGCCCGAAGGGTATGTAAGCTCGGTGAGGTACGAGCCCTGTGAGGAGGGCGAGGGTCACGGCCAGGGATGAATGGCTCCCGTAGCCGGGGGCGGGGGACAAGCAATGAGTGATGAAAGCCTAGGTAGGCCTATAAACACCTACCCAGGCAGGAACCCTTAATACTCTAGTTTAGGCGCTTTAGCGAGTGAAGGTTTATAGTTCGTATTCTATGGTAATTGGTTTCTCCTTCTTGTATGATTCCCAGCAAGCCTCTGCCACCTTCACGGCCCTGTACCCGTCTACGCCGTCTATTGGCGGCTTTTTGTCCTCGATTATAGCCTTGGCAAAGCTCTCTAGCTCTGCTACATAGGCGTCGTAGAACCTCTTCTCGAACCACGGGATCCCCCGGTATTTGATGCCCTCGCTAGTTCCTGTGGCTAGCGTGTTATCCACCCTAGTGTCGACGTAGACTGTTCCCCGTGTCCCGTAGACCTCTGTCCTGAGGTCGTAGCCGAAGGCGTTCCTCCTAGCGCCCTGGATGAAGCCCCTGCCGCCTCTCGAGAACCTAACCATTATCTCCGCGAAGTCGAGGTCACCCGACTCTCTTATATAGTCGACCAGGTAGTTGCCCCCGCTAGCGTAGACCCACGTGATCTCGTCTCCCACGAGCCACCGTGCCATGTCTATGTCGTGGGATAGCATGTCGAGGAATATGCCGCCGCTCTTGGCGGGCTCTACGACCCAGCCCTTCGGGGGCTCGGGATCCCTGGCTATAGCTACATAGGATACGGGGTCCCCTATCTCCCCACTCTCTATAGATGCCTTGGCCCTCGAGTAGTACTCGTCGAAGCGCCTCATGTAGCCTACCTGGAGCTTCACTCCCTTACTGGAGGCCTTTAACACTAGATCCCGGGACTCGCTGGATCTAACGGTTAGGGGCTTCTCCACCATGACGTGCTTCCCGCTGTCGAGGGCCTCTGAAGCCATTTTCGCGTGCATGAAGGTGGGCGTGGATATTATTACTGCGTCCACTTCGTCGTCCTCGAGGATCTTGGAGTAGTCTGTGTACCACTTAACGCCAAGCCTTTCCCCCGTACTCCTGGCAAGGCCCTCGACAACGTCCATGACAGCGACTAGCCTCACTCTTTCAACCCTATAGGCTGCTATCTCTGCATGTATCCTGCCTATCCTGCCTAGCCCCACCACGGCCATGCCAACCCTCTCCACGGCCGTGCCACCTCCTACACGGGTGATTTCCAGTCGACTATGCCTATCTTGTGGAGCATCCTGGCTGTCAGCCTTTTGGCCTCCTTCTCGTACTCCCTCCTAAGCTCTCCAGACCTATTATAGAGGTCAACCAGTCTCTCCCGGAGATACCTTCTCCCCCTGTCATCCCTCAGGGCCTGGAACAGGAAGAAGTAGTGCCTGAACACGCTGGCCCTGGGATCCCTAGCCCTCCCACTGGCCCTGTACTCCCTCAGCATCTGCTCCAGCTCTTCGGAGTAGAGGCCGGTCTTCGAGGAGACGTACCTCTCCACGGCCTCTATTACAGAGTCGTAGATCTCGTCGTATAGCCTCCTAGGCTCGCTGCCCTCCGGGAACTTGTGCATCACCTCGAGGAGCAGCTGCACATAGACCCCCGAGACCTTGTACTTGACCCTACCCCCGAGAGCTTCCCTGAAAACGTCCCACACGCCTGGGCCCTTATCGCTGTATGGGTGGGCCCCGCTACCCGAGTGTATCGATAGCAGGGCTCCATGCATCCTAGCGACGGCCGCCAGCCTTAGGAGCCTTTCCTCGAGAGCCCTCAGGTCGCCCGTGTAGTCCTCCCTCTTAGAGAACCCAATATTGGGGGCCACATAGTCGACCCTAACGCCGAACCTCTCCAGCTCTGAGAGCACGAAGTGAAGTTCTTCAGGACTTGTCTCGAAGGGTAGCTCGTCGAGGACTATCTCGACGCCGAACGGTCTCTCAAGCTTCTCCAGGGCCAACCTGTAGATCCTGAGCGTGTACTCTATGCTGCGCCTATACATGGAGTACAGCTCTGCCAACCTGCCCGGCTCTATGGATAGCTCGAAGCTGAACCCGTTGAAGGAAGCCCTAACCCTCCTAGCGTAAGCCTTCTCGAGCCTCAGCCTCTCGCCACGGTCCAGGGCCTCGAAGGGCTCCACGGCGCCACTGGCCTGGCTAAGATCCACTAGTTCAGTCGCGTCTATCGAGACAACATCGACACCCCCAGCGTCTCTAGCTTCGTCGAGCTCTCTTGAGATATAGCTAAGCGACTCCTGGGCCTCGGCCTCGCTTACACCCTCCCAGCCGCCTCCAGTTATCCTCTTAATAGCCTTCTCGGGGGAGGGCGATATGGAGACGTGGTCTGCCTCGATCTGGAGCACTATGCCCAGGGACTCAGACTCCTCGAGGGACCTAGTGATGTAGTCCCTGATAGAGGTGCCTGTATGTCCCCTGAGGAGCTCGCCGGACTCTATAACCTCGCTAGTCCCTGTCTCCCTGTGGTATGAAAGCATCAGGGTGGGCAGGGTTCCCAGGTCCTTGTGAACCTCCAGTATGGGCCTTGCAATGATCTCTGGTATCCTTATACCAGTAGCCAGCGTAGGGTAGGGACCCATGTACCTGTGAGGCATCGTCGAGGCTACACCCTCCCCTCCAGGAATAGCTGGAACGCCCTAACAAGGACCGACTTCGAAGAGGCTATTACCTCCTCGCTCAACTGCCCTTCCTCGGGTTTCACCTCGAAGCTCACAGCGCCCCTATACGACACGTCGTCTAGAACGGAGAGTAGGGATGCCACGTCCCTCTCGTCGTTCACGGCGCCTGGCCTGTGGAAGCCCGGGTGGTAGTCGTATAGCTTCCCCTCCACCATCTTGGCCGCCCCTATGTGTATATGCCCTATGAGGTCTGCGTACCCCTTGAGATCCTCGGGCTTCTCGCCGAGGAGCGGTGCATGGCTGAGATCCCAGAGTATGTAAACGTTACTGTAGCTACTCCTGAGCTCGTCCACGAGCCTTGCAGCCAGTTCCAGCCTACCAACCAGCCTTTTCTTGTCGACATCGGTGTCAAACGTCTCTATGTAGACGGGTATGCCGCACTCTCCCGCCTTCTCGGCTATGGCTGAAACGGTTTTCTTAAAGGATTCAAGCGCCCTGTCCTTATCGCTCTCGGGGACATTGGGCCCCGAGCATAGGGCCACTCCCGTGTAGCCCCTGCTACAGGCCTCGCCAGTAAGGGCGACAAGCCTCTCCTCGGCCTCCTTCCTCTCCTCCTCCCTGGTAGAGCTGGGGTTGAGGCCTCTAACAAGGATCTCTGGCTGCATGCCGAGGGCGAAGCTGACGCGCCTACCACTCTTCGACGCGGCCTCGCTAATGCCCTGCCACTCGCTCACGCCTATAGGCGGCAGCTCTAGCAGATCGAAGAAGGGGTCGTCGATCAGCCTCCTGACAAGGCGTGAGGCCCCCTCGTCGCTTTTAAGCAGGGATGGGTAGATCATGAAGGCTACGATCCCCACGCTATATGGGAACCTTACAACAGCCTCTGCACCGCCCAGGTAGATCCCCGCGTAGAACAACCGCGCCCACTCCCCCTACTACTCGATACTTGCGCGGCCTACTGGGTAATATAAAGGTGATGCCCAAACTATTCCAGCAGGGCTGAGAGCGTTCTAGCGGCTATCTCGAGCTGGCCCCTGTAGTCAGGCATTACCCTGGCCTCCACGCTGGCGTACCCCGCGTATCCCACGCGCCTGAGGGCCCGAGCTATCCTGGCCCAGTCTATTATCCCCAGGCCGGGGGCCCTCCTGTTAGAGTCTGCAACGTGTAAATGCACCATCCTCCCCCCAGCCTCCACGACGGCCTGGTAGGGGCTGGGCTCCTCTAGGGTTGAATGGAAAGTGTCGACCAGTAGCCCTGTAGAGTCCAGGCCTTCTATGAGATCCAGGGCCTCCCCCACAGTATTGACGAGGTCTATCTCGTACCTGTTTATAGGCTCCACAGCCAGTACCACTCCATAACTCTTGGCTAGATCAGACAGGGTTTCCAGGGATGCCCTGAGCCTCTCCCTGGCACCCCCACAGTCCCCCCCGCACGATCCCCTAGCTATCCCGACGACAACCACTTCCGAGTCGAGCTGCGAGGCCACCTCTATATACCTCTTGAAGGCCTCCAGCGACCTCCTCCTGACACCCTCGACGGGGTGGGCCAGGCTAACCCCTAGAAGGGCCCTGGATAGTCCTGTCGAGATAGCAGCTATCTCCAGCCCGTTACTCCGGGCCAGCCTCCTGTAAGTGCTGGGGTCGAACCTGAAGGGATCTGCTATGTTAAGCTCCACGCCCCCATAGCCGAGCCCTGCCAGGTCTCTCATAACGGTTTCAGGGCGCCCCGTTACCAGTATGTCCATTACCTCCCCGAAGCCTTCGGGAACCACGGCGTATACTGCCGAGAGGCCCTTGAGGCGCGGGGCCATGCCCATCAATCCTTCTCTATCCTCTCATAGGGCTCGGCATGCTTCTCTGGCTTGTGGTAGTGCAGGTCCTTGTCATCTATCCACGTCCTCGGAACCACTCCGGGCGGGTATGTCTTCTTGAGCCATTCGACGAACTCAACAACCCTCTTTATAGCGGTCTCTACTAGGACCTCCCCCTTCTTGGGGTCGGCTAGCCCAGGCCACCCCACGTACCCTTTAGAATAGTAGTAGAACTCGGGGGCGTGGCTCACGTCATACCAGTTGAAGGGCTTGTCGGGGAACACGTTGCCCGCGGAGTTAACCCACTTGCCTGGGAGGACCCTGTAGACGCCCCACCTACTCTCCTTCTTGAGCGTCTCAACGTCTATGAGATCAGGAGCCACGTACCATACAGCGCTGGTCTCGACCTCGTCTGCATGGATGAACGGAGTCTCAAGCCTAACCCCCGAGTCTATTGACTCGCCCGTGCCCGCTCGCCTCAGGAGGTCCTGTACCCATGACCACCAGCTAGTCACCATCACAAGTGCGTGTACCCCCCTCTCTATTATGGCGAGGTCCTTAGCTATGGGTAGCACGTACTCCTGCCCGTGGCTGTTCCAGAGTATTATCTTCTTGAAGCCCGCGTTCGAGAGCCACTTAACCACGTCAGCGACGTACTCTATGAGGGTAGTTGCCCTGACAGGGATTGTCCCCTTCATCCCGTAGTGGTGGCTGGGGTGGCTCCCATACATTATCGGAGGCGCCACTGTTGAGCCTGTCTCGTAGGCCACCCTCTCCGCTATGCTGACACCTATGAGCGTGTCCTCCCCCAGGGGGGCGAATGGCCCGTGGGCCTCCGTCGAGGCTATGGGCAGGAACACTATGTCGTTCTCCTTGACCCTTTCATCCAGCTCCTTCATAGTCATCTGGTCTAGGTAGATCTTGCCTCCAAACTTGTTGAGAACAGGCTTGCCCCACCTCTCGCTCAAAGGGCCCCTAGCCACGACACGCCACCCTCCGCGCTACTAGCTTCATAAGCACCTTAATAGGGATATTAGTGTTTAACCTGTACAGCTGAGCCTAGTACTCAAGGCCCTGGGATCTACTGTCAATCCAGTAGGGACTCGACTACTCTAGGGTAGTACCTCTCCAGCTCGCCTATTGCGCTGGAGACTTGGCCCTCTTCAACTGAGGCCGACAGGACGACGTTACCCTCCTCATCTATGTCGAGCCTCGCATAGTTGGCGCCAGCTAGTGTCCTGGCTAGCCTCTCCATGACTCTCAGGGTTGCGGCGTCCCTGTTATAGGAGAACAGGGGCTCGCTCTCAATGTAGACCCCGTAGGCCTCCCTGACAGCGAAGAAAGCCAGCCTATACCCTTCGACGCTCTTATGAGCCGACACGACTCTACTCCCGGCCAGTAGTGGTGTTGAAACTGCGTAGCCCATGGAGGCTAGCTGGCCCGTTATGCCTGCCAGCTCTTCGTCAGGCCGGTGGGGCACTAGTTCCCCGCGGGTCTCGTCCACGATCTTGTCTAGAAACCTTACGGGCCCCACTACTTCGCCTACGGGGTGCCCAGGCGTGTATATCTGGGAGTAGCCGTAGAATATGCAGAGCGCCCTGCCAGGCGGCCAGTAATACACCTTTCCAGGCGATACCTTGGCTGTGAGTGGTAAACCCTCGAGATCCGCGGGATCCATGGGGGTGCTGAAGTATATCTCCTCCTTCCACTTCCTCAGGACGACCTCCAATGGTAACCTGCTGGAGAGCTTTGAAGCCGGGCCCTGGAGCCTTAATACTGTTGAAGAGGACTCGCTGGGTATCAATAGTTCTACGAGAGCCTCCGACGCCACAGCGTCTCCCGGGACTATTACCCCCACGCCGCGGGGTATATATTATTGCTTGATAGAGGGTTTCTCTGAAATTGCAGGGCATATACCTTATAAACCCCTACGGTAATTGGTGGCCCATGGAGATGGCGTATAAGGGAAGATACGGGCAATGCCAGAAGATAAAAAAGTGCCCCGAATAGTGGGGCACAGGGCCAACTCGCTGAGAACCATCAAGGAGTACCTGGAAACCGGCGTCTCCGGGATTGAAATAGACTTGATCCTCAACGACGGGTCTGGCTTGACCGTGGAGCACGTATTCGAGGAAGACGAGTTCCTAGACCTGCTTTACAGGACCGAGGGTGTTAAAAGGCCCTCGCTCAAGATACTCAGCTACAGGATACAGAAGCTCCTAGGGAGCAAGGTCGCGCTCAGGCCCACTCTAGAACAGCTAGTAGCATACATAAATAGTGTCAGGTCAGGCGTCACCCTTCTGCTAGACCTGAAAACCCCCGGCACCGGCAAGGCCCTGGCATCCTTCCTAGAGAAAGGCGGGAGCCTGCACGCCGGGGAGATATACGTGTCCTCTAGGTACCATATAGAGCTGGAGGCCCTGAAAGGGTACAAGGTTAAGAAGCTGGTAACCCTAATATCGAGGCCCTTGAACATCCAAGACTACCTCAGGAAGATGGATGCCGAGGGTGTCTCCATAGAGTATCCCTACGTCGACAGACAGCTCGTGGAAGAGCTTCACTCCTCGGGGTTCCTAGTAGCAGTGTGGACAGTCAATGATCCCGTCGTGGCGAAGCACATGGCCAAGATCGGAGTCGACATGATAATAACAGACACGCCAAGGAAGATAATGAGAGCCTTGGGTGGCGATAACAACAATAAAAGGCGCAGGATGAGGCTTAGAAGGCCGTGATCCAGGGCCCTCTAGGATTCCCCAGCCGAGGTCTCTCCTTCACTACACCTACTCTGGCTATGGTTTCCTAGGACAGTTACTGGATCCCAGCCCCCCGCTACTTGCTATTCTATAGGGCTCGCTGCGCGGGGAGTGCGGGAGCGCGTAGTTTTCTGGGTATTGCTACTCTAGGCTTTTTATCTCCGTGCTTTCTAGGATCTCTCTGCCCTGGCTCTCCACTAGGGCCCTTACAGTTGTTGGCGAGACCCCTCGAGTCGCTCCTGGCATTGAGACTGCAGCTGCCCCCGCTGCTTGCGCGGTCAAGAGGGCTCTCGCCAGGCTCTCGGCATCGCTTATTCCTTCGTTGATGAACTGTGATATAAAGCCTGCGGAGAAGGCGTCCCCCGCTCCTGTAGGGTCTACAACATTCACTTTGAAGGACTTCTGCGAGATAATAGTGTTCAGCGCCCTGCTTGCAGCCATGACGCCTCTCTCTGAGGTGACCACGGCTGCCAGCCTGGCCTTCTTCGCGACGATTTTCAGGGCCTCTTCAGGGTCTCTTATCCCGGTTAGTATTCTAAGCTCGGCCGTGTTCAGGTGGACGACGTCGGCTTGGCTTAGCACCTTCCTGAGCGGGGCTATTGACGACGGCTCGGTGTATGCAGGGTCAAGGTATACTAGCTCGGCGTGCCTCCTGGCTTCTTCAAGCACGGTTTCCAGGCTGTCGTCGACGCTTCTCGAGAAGCCCACTGAAATATATAGGATCCTTGGCTCCAGCCGCGATATGGACTCGACCACGTGTGCCGCGGAGAGCCTGGAGTTGGCCCCCCTGTAGACGTGGAACCTCCTATCCTCCCCCTTCACAACTATTATAGCGTTCCTAGCCGTGCCGACGTCGTGTCTCTCCAGGAGGGGCTTTACGTTCCACTCGCGGAGAGCGCTCTCGAGTATCTCGGCGAAGAGATCCCTGCCAACAGCGCCTATAGACGCTATAGGCACGCCGGCGGCTAGCCTGGAAAGGTCTATGGCTACGTTCACCGCGTGCCCTCCAGGCTCTATGGCCGGTGGTTCATCGAGGTAAACAACGCCCCCGGGCTCTGC
Source organism: Desulfurococcales archaeon (assembly GCA_015521705.1). Classification (GTDB taxonomy): domain Archaea; phylum Thermoproteota; class Thermoprotei_A; order Sulfolobales; family Acidilobaceae; genus S141-84. The sequence goes on along the minus strand of WANR01000051.1, from coordinate 59,602 downwards.
TATCCTGCCCAGGCCGTGGATCACTATGTCAGCCGTGAAAGTGCCCACGACAGCAACGCCGCCCGGCTCCACGTCCAACCCCGGGAACCCCCTAGCATCCTTGCTGGTTCCCCACGCTATTGGCCGTTCTTCGCTCCTTGAATTTATAGCGTATACCTATATAACCCTCACCACGATAGATTTACGCGAGCCCCTTGAGGGGAGAGGTGCGGGTAGTTGGGCAAGATGCTGGCTCTCGTCCTCCATGCAGAGTTCGCTCCTAGGCCGGGGTATAAGCTTAGCGAGTGGGAGGAGAAAACTAGGAAGGTAAGGGAAGGCAACAGGGTTTGGAGAAACCCCAGGCTCGTCCTAGAGGAGAGGCCAGTGCCCAAGCCGAGGGGTAGGCAGGTCGTCCTCAGAGTGAAAGCCGTTGGTATATGTGGTAGCGACCTGCACTTCGTCGAGACCGATAGTGAAGGCTACATGCTGTATCCGGGCCTGGTGAAAACACCCGTCGTTATAGGTCACGAGCTGAGCGGCGTTGTGGAGGCAGTGGGGGAATCCGTCACCAGCGTCAAGCCAGGAGATATGGTGACCACCGAGGAGATGTACTGGTGCGGGGAGTGTGACGCCTGCAGAATCGGCTACCTGAACCACTGTATAAGGCTTAACGACCCTAGGGATCTTGAGTACGGCGAGCTAGGCTTCACCCACGACGGTGGCATGGCAGAGTACGTCCTAATACCCCACGAGAAGTACCTCTGGAAAATAAACTCGCTCGTGGAGACGTATGGGAGCGAGGAGGCCGCGTACGAGGCTGGAAGCCTCGTAGAACCCACGTCCGTGTCGTACCATGCAATGTTCAACCGGGCTGGAGGATTCAAGCCGGGAGGCTTTGTAGTCGTGTGGGGCTCAGGCCCCATAGGAGCGGCCGCCATCGGTCTCGCCAAGGCCGCGGGAGCATCCAAGGTCATAGCCTTCGATCCCAGCGAGATAAGGCGCGAGCTAGCTAGGAGGATGGGCGCGGACCACGTCTTCGATCCTGTAGAGCTCTCCAAGAAGGGGGTAGAGCCCTGGGAGAAGATAATGGAGGTTACGGGCGGCGAGGGCGCGGATATGCATGTAGAGGCGGCTGGGGCCCCGGGCCACACTATGCCCCAGATACTTAGGAGCCTAGCGATCGGGGGGAAAGTCGTGTGGATCGGGAGGGCTCCCGAAGAGACGCCCGTCTACCTGGAAGTACTCCAGGTCAGGAGAGCCCAGATCTATGGCAGCCAGGGCCACTCTGGGTGGGGCAACTTCAAAAACGTGATCAGGCTAATGGCCTCGGGCAAGATAGACATGAGAAGAATAATAACTGCAAGGTTCAGGCTGTCCGAGGCGTTGAAAGCTTTCGAGAGGGCTCATAGGAGGATAGACGGTAAGATCACAATTAAGCCCTAGTATACTCTAGGAGCTTTTTGTCGCGTCAAATAAGTTTATAAACCGGGCACGACTCGTACCAGACTAGTGTGGAAAGGTGGATAGTGGCTTTGAGTGGCTCTTTAAGAACGTACCTGGCATCGTTTCTCCTAGCCCTCCTACTAATGGCCCCAACGGTAGTCCCTGTTAAAGGGCAGCCAATGCCCGGGCCTATGGCTGGCCAGATGGAGTTTTCATCGATGAACATCTATTACCCTGATAGGTTCTATAACAGGTACGAGGTTAACTCCACGTTCCAGGAAGAAGGTGAGGGGGAGGGCAGCCTTGAACTATCAGCATCCTACTACGATGGAACCCTTGAAGGCGAGCTCTCGTTTAATCTTTCGGGAGTCGAGCTTAACGCCACAGGGAGCCTCTCCCTTTCAGTATCGGTAGAGTTCACGGCGAACGAGTCAAATAGTAGCTTCATGCTGTTCCTGTTCGTTGACAACTCGCAGTTCGTACCCCCGGGTAATGGTAGCCTCGTCCTTAACGTGAGCATAGAGGTCTCTGCGAGCACAACAGCGAATCTAACAGCTGGGGAACAAAACTCTACGGGATCCTTCACCATAAGGTTCTCGGATAGGGGAGACATAGCTGCAGGGGCGGAGGTAGAAGAGATAGTATTTATGATCCGGGGAACCTTCGAAACCCGCCAGAATTTGACGCATCTATCCTTCAATGTGCCATTCACCATAGACGTGGACACGGTTCCGCCTCAAGCGGCTCCTGGAATAGCCTTCCTAGTCTTCCTGCTATTACAGAACCTGGCGCAACAGCTGCCTCCAGAGATCACGATGGAGGTAAGCCTTAGCCAGCAAGACCCAAGCATCATAGAGGCTAGGATCTACGGCACTATAGACTTCGAGAGGCCTGTAGAGCCTCCGATAGAGCCCCCGATACCCCTTGGCGAGATGCGTGCCCCACAATTCAATGGCAGTGTAGTACCCATGCTAGGGTTTGATAGGGGAATGGTTAGTGTATCTCTCGACGCTGAAATAGAGCCGACGACCCTCACAGTCCTTGGATCTCTGCTCCTCAGCATCGATGGATCACTCTCAGTCCCCGGCGCTATAGAGCTAGACTCTCTGAACCTGCTGATCCAGGCAGAATCCTCCGACGGCGAGGGCATGGTTGAAGGCTTCCTCGAGGTCAACGGCACCTCTACTGAGCCCTTTACGCCGTTCGAGCTAAACAAGCTGATACTGTCAAGCATCGCCGACATGATAGAGTCGGGCATGGAGGACATGATGGGTGCAGGGCCCATGAGCCCAATGGTCGACGTATTCGTGGAGTTCATCGGCTTCGAGGGAGTCATGTTCTCTGACTCCTTCGGCGTCAGTGATAGGGTAGTGTATACTGAGGACAACTTCACAGAGGTTGAGGATCTGAGGCTAGTCTACGGTGGTGTCGAGGCTGAAGTCGAGAATGGCACGTTAAGAATGGTTTCCAGGGGCGAGGCGGTCATAGGTCTAGCCCACCTCCTAGAAGCGTCTAGAGCCATAGTCGTAGCCAACACAGTGACAATAAGCGCTGGCCCCGTGACCTTCGTTAGGGACTTCGAGCTAGAAATAGAGTCCGAGGAGGGAACAATAAGCGCCACGATAGAGGCAGGCTCCTCGCTTCCAGGCCCCGCCATGATAGGCGTTATAGACCCCTCAATGGCTGCAGACCTGCTTGAAACGGTCGGAGCTACTGACGACTTAGGCCCCTTAAGCGTTATAGGCCCAGCCGTAGAGATAGAGGTGGAGCCAGGAACTGAGGCGTCACTAGAACTAGAGATCCCCGTGGAGCAGCCGCCAGGCGGCACTATATACGTGATAGTAGTAGGAGACAATGACTACAGGGTATTGACAGAGTTTGAACTAGAAGATAGCGTCCTAACAATAGTCCTCGAGGAATTCAGCACAGTAATACCAGTAGTGGCGGAAGAAGCGCCGCCACAAGAAGCCACTGAAACGACTACAACGACGAGGGAAACAACCCCTACAGAAACAACCCCTAGAGAAACGACAACACCTATAGAGACAACAACCCCAGAGAAGACAACGCCTCCACCCGAAGAGACAACAACCCCACCTCCCAGAACGGAGACGACACCTAGGGAGACAACCACCCCTATAGATACAACCACGCCTAGAGAAACAACACCCAGAGAAGAAACAACGCCACCTAAAGAGACAACCACACCGCCAGAAGAAACCACTACGCCCGATAAGACAACGCCACCCCCTGAAGAAACCACCCCAGAGAAGACAACGCCTCCACCCGAAGAGACAACAACCCCACCTCCTCCTGAGGGAGGAGAAGGCCCTGGCATTGACATAAATGACATAGTAATATTCGTGGTCGTCATACTCATAATAGGAGGATCGATAATAATACTAATAAAGAAGAGATAATAGGGAAGAGGGAAGGCATTTTAAGACTCTAGACAACTAAACACCCTCCCTTTTTAAGACCGGGCTCACCCTTATTTTTAGTGTGGCATAACTAAAATACCTGGCAAATCATGACTAGTTGCAATAGAGTAGTCACTATTAGCTGAATTATATTAGGTCGAAGGATTCTAAGGGGCATAGTTTAGCGTTTCTTCCCCCTAGCTCTGTACACGTTTTCCGCTCCCTTTCTTAGCCACGTGAACTTCTACTGGTAGAGTCCCGGTTTTCCCTTCGGGTTTCCCAGCTTTCCCTTCGGGTTTTCCCGGGTTACCCTAAACTAGTAGCTTGGCACTATAGTATAGTTGGGGTGAGAATGAGTGTTAAGAACAATTCTTGCCTTGGTGCTGGCTGCGAGCATGGTAGTATTTGCGCCTCTAGTAGGGTTTGCTGAGAAGCCTGGCATGGGCCCTGCTGTAGAGTTTATACTGTCTCAGAGGCAGAGGCTTGCGGTGCTAGCCTCTGTGATGGAGAATAGGGGGGTCCCTGTAGGCATAGACTTGGAGCCCGTCATGAAGGCTCTCGAAACCGCCGAGGAGCGTGCAGTGAAAGAGCCAGAGAAGGCCATAGCAGCGGCTCTCGAAGCACTTAATGCTACCGGCGAGAGACTTACCATGGTTCTAACAGAGGACGCCTCACTAACTGGCAGGTCAGAGACTAGGGCTTTGGAGAGAGCTATAGATGTCAAGAGAGAGCACTTGGAGAGGCTTAGAAGCATGGTTGCCAGCCTTGAAGACTTAAACGCCACTCTTAGCAGTGATGTCTACGAGAACTTGGCTGAGATAGAGGCCTTGATAAACGAGTCCCAGTCCCTGCTAATAGAGGGCGACGTGGGTGGAGCAGCTGAGGCCCTTGCCAGGGCTTCGAAGCTTATCGGCCAGACTGTTTCGATACTGGCTAGGGAGGCTAGGGACGAGTTCTCCTGGGCCTCTGCATCGCTGGCCATAGCTAGAGGGCTCGAGGAGGCCGCTTTAAGGCTGGCAGAGACGCTGGAGGCGGTCGAGGAGGCTATAAGGGAGAACAACATAGCCAGGGCAGAGGCTGTGCTTGAGAGGACCATCCGGGGAATAGATAGGCTGAATGAGAGGCTCGAGAAGATAATAGACGTGGTTAGAGATGCTGGCGTGCACGAAAGCGCTATTGAAAGGCTTGAAAGCATGTCGATAACCCTCGGCAATGTGAGGGATACCCTGGAGCTAGCCCTGGAGGCGCTTAGAAGCGGTGACGTAATAACAGCCATGCAACTGGTGGAGGATGCGAGGCAGGAGCTCGAGAGAACCGCTGGGCTACTAGACAGGCCTGGCGTGCCTGAGAAGGCACGCGAGATAATAATGAGGGTTAAGGAGGCTGCAAGGGAAAGAAGGGGAATAGCACTGGAAAACGTTCTCGAAATAAGGAGCCCCGAAGGCCTAAGGGGGAGCGCTGAAGCCACTTTAAGATTCCTCGATAACCTAAAGGAGAGATACTTAGCCGGAAAGATAAGCGAGGAAACCTACAAGAGAATACTAGGGGAAATAGAGGAGACCTACCTCTCACTAATAGAAAAGGTAGAAGCCAGGCCTATGCCAGAGATGGCTAAGAAGAGGCTCCTAGACAGGCTAAACCAGGTAATCCAGTGGATAGAGGAAAACAAACCGTAAGCCCCTACGCCAAAACAGCAAAACCCTAGTTGCTAGCCCTAATCTCTCTAGACGCGTAGTGGACTAGGACCCCCAACCCTCCAGCGCTCACGAGGCGCTTGCATGGCGTTAAAAATCTCTGTAAAACAGGTTTTTAGACTTTCACGGATTCTCCGGGCTCCTTTTCTCCCTCTTCGAGGACTATTTTTGAAGCTTTGCCTGCGCGGTTCTTGTTCGGGTCGTAGAAGTAGACGACCTCGTCTTCTTCGTCTGCAGTTATGGCGTGTTTCCCGCTGCAGAGCGGGTATGTATCGCTCAGCCCGCACATGCATATTGCCACTACGTCCCCCTTGGGAGTCTTGTATATATAGGGTGCTTTCTTTGTGTGAACTACTATCCTTGCCATACCTACTTCACCTATTAAAGCTAGTATTCTTAGAATATCTACACCTATTTAAGCGTTTCCCCCGGAGAGGAACCGCGTAGGCAGTGCTAGTGGGAAGCGTTAGAGGTGGAGGACTTTAAAGGAGGCCAGAGCCAGGTATTCTAGCCCTCAAAAAACATGGTATTCTAGGGTTCTGTGATCATTTCCTGGAGACTCTTCTCGTAGGGCTTCCTGGCTATGCCCTTCTCCGTTATTATGCCTGTTATTAGTTCTGGTGGCGTTATGTCGAACGAGGGGTTCAGGGCCTCCACGGTGTCTAGTGTTATCTTTTGCCCCATGACTGTCTTGACCTCGTCCTGGCTCCTCTCCTCTATCTCTATCTCCTCCACGCTCCTCGTAGCCTGTATGGTGCTCGTGGGTGCAGCCACGTAGAAGGGCTTGTTGTTGTGGCTGGCTGCCAGGGCTACCATGTACGTGCCTATCTTGTTAGCGGTGTGCCCTGTCAGTATGATCCTGTCAGCCCCCACTATGGCCAGGTCCACCATGCCCCTGGACATTATGTAGCCCACGGCGCTGTCGACTATGAGCTTGAACGGGATCCCCTCCTTTGTAAGCTCCCACACGTTAAGCCTAGCACCCTGGAGCACGGGCCTGGTCTCCGTGGTTATCACCTTAATCCTCTTGCCCTCGTACCACGCATACCTTATCACCCCCAGTGCTGTTCCGAAGCCGGCCGTCGCCAGGGCCCCTGTGTTACAGTGGGTCAGTATAGTCTGCCCGTCCTCTATGAGCTTCGACCCTATCCTCCCGATCTCCACATTATTCCTAATATCCTCCACGTAGATCCTCAGAGCCTCCCTGAGAACACCCAGCCTGACCTCCTCTGGGTCACCCTTTCCACTAGCCTCCTGCGCAGACCTATAGACCCTGTCCAGGGCCCAGAATAGATTGTAGGCTGTGGGCCTCGTAGAAGCCAACACGCTCTTAGCCTCTGACAGGTCCCTGAGCAGCTCTTCAACACTCCTAGCACGCGACTCGAGTGCTGCCAGGGTCATGCCGAAAGCTGCTGAGACCCCGATGGCAGGGGCGCCCCGGATCTCCATGGACTTAATAGCCTCAGCTACCCTCCTATAATCCCTAGTCCTCCTATAAACCTCCTTGAAGGGCAGCAGCCTGGTGTCGAGCCACACAAACTCCCTCCTCTCATGGTCCCAGTACAGGGGCTTCACCTTCAAGTACTTCTCATACCCCTCGATCTCCCTGAGCTCACGCAGCTCCAACAACGGGCACCTCTCTCCTAAGGGCTGGCTATACTAAGATAATATAGCATTAAACACCCGAGGCTAATTAACCCAAATATAAATATTAGAATATTTAAAAGGATCAACTGGTAGCCACAAGCATTCGTTGAACTTCCCATGGCGCAACTAATATATATCCAGTATGCATTGTATACATAGGTGCTGGATCTTGCCAGAATATACGAGCATAAGGGTTAAAAAAGATACGAAAAAGCTTCTCGAAAAGACCCTCATAGACTTCGAAGCTAGGCTTGGAAGAAGGCTGGACTACGACGAGCTTCTACGCATACTTGTACGCAAGGCACAAGCTAGGCCGTGGCTGCTTGCATGGCTCATAGAGAACCCTGTAGAGGGCCATGACACTGATAAAGCACAACAACTCCTAAGAAGTGAAAGGAGGAGGGATACACGGTTTTGGGCTCGGTAAGGGAAAAAGCTTATGTGCTTGACGCCAGCGTATTGGTCGAAATATTGGCCGGGAGCAGGCTCGTTGCCAGGCTGGTGGACTCCATTACTACTGGCAAGCTCGACGTGTATGCTGTAAGGCTTAGCCTCACCGAGGCACTCTATGTGACGTGTAGGCTATGGGGCTGGGAGAAGGCATTGCAGAGAATGCGGGCCCTGGTGGACTCAGAAACAATCATGTTAATAGAAGACGAGGAGGTATGGGATTACGCGGCAAGCTGCAAATGCGCGATACCTATAAGCCTGGGAGACTGCTATATACTTGCATCGGCAAAGAAATACAACCTTAAACCCCTCTTCCTAAAACCCGAGAAAGAGCTGCTAGAAGGGCTAGAAAAGATTAAAACATGGCTTGGCTGGGAGCTCGAATACCTCATTACTTGATCCAGAGCACTTAAAAAGACTGAAATCCCGGTTTTGGCTGCCTTGGATTTCTAAGAATTCCTTAAATACGTTTCTTTTAGGCGCATCTCGTCGGCAAGCATCTCCCTTATAGAGTAAGGCGTTTCGGTTTACGTCGGATTTAGCTTTTATGTGGCCTTTACCTGTTTTTTACAAGGGTGTGCTATAATTGGGGGTTGTTGGAAGGCTTGTCAGTGTTCTGGGCGTAGTTATTGTTATAGGCCTGATTGTTGCGACCCCGCTGGGCCAGCTTTTGTCTATCATGGATCCCTTCCGCGGCGTGGCAGCCTCCGCTTCTGTAGGTGTCTTGAGCGGCGAGATGAGTATTGAGAGTAGCTATCTGGGGTCCGAGGTTAGGGTGGTTTTCGACGGGAACTTCGTGCCCCACATATTCGCGGAGAGCGAGAGGGACGCCTTTTATGCCATGGGCTATGTACATGCCTGGTTCAGGCTCTGGCAGATGGATGTGCAGAGGAGGCTGGCCTCTGGGAGGCTTGCAGAGATCGTTGGCGAGGACGCGCTGGAGAGCGACGTGTTCATGAGAACCATCGGGCTCAGGAGGTCTGCCGAGACTACTGCCGAGTGGATCAGGGCCAACGTGCCTGAGGTGTACGAGCTGCTGGAGGCATATAGTAGGGGGGTTAACGACGCTATAGGCAGGATGGAGAGGGAGGGGAGGCTCCCTCTGCTCTTCAAGCTACTGGACTACAAACCCGAGCCCTGGAGCCCCGCCGACTCTATTGTCTGGGCTAAGTACATGGCCTGGAGCCTCACAAACTTCTGGGAGCCGCTGATCCTCTCCTACCTGGCTGTAAAGCTGGGCCCCGAGGATGTCAACCTCTTGTGGCCGGTGCACCCCTACTACAGCGATAACGTGACCGTGGTCCCCGGCGACGGGGAGATTAACGGCAAGAGGATCCCCGTGGATCCCTACTACCTCAGGGGCCTTAACTGGTTCGAGGAGTGGGCCACGGGCCTAGACTTCGAGGATCCCGAGTTCGCGTCGAGGCTTGAGGAGGCGGTGCTAGACATTCTGGAGCTTGTGGGGGAGAGGCCTAGGGAGATTGGCAGCAACAATTGGGCTGTGTCCCCTAGTAGGAGCACTCACGGGGCGGCCATGATGGCTGACGACCCCCACCTACCCCTCAACATACCCTCCCTCTGGTTCGCCGTCCACATCAAGGCTGGGGACCTAGACGTCTACGGTGTGACCCTGCCAGGGATCCCATTCGTCATTATAGGGTATAACAGGTACATATCCTGGGGCCTGACAAACACGCAGATAGGAGTCATGGACTTCTACGTCGAGCAGGTCAGCCCCGAGGACCCCACACTGTACTACCACGACGGCGAGTGGAAGAGAATGAGGGAAATAAGGGAGGTGATCAAGGTGAGGGGCGGCGAGGACTACGAGCTCGTAGTGTACGAAACCGTCCACGGGCCCGTGCTGACAAGGAAGGGCCTCACAATATCCTTCAGGTGGACTGGTAACGCTGGCTTCATGAATGATGGTAGCGGCGTGACCCGGGAGGCTGTAGCCATATACCTGGTGAACAAGGCTAGGAGCCTCGAGGAATTCGTCGAAGCCCTCAAGTACTGGGACGTGCCCAGCCAGAACTTCATGTACGCCGACGTGTACGGGAACATAGCAGTATACGAGCCAGGCATATTCCCCCTACGCAAGGTGACACTCCCCGACGGCAGGGAGATCCTCGTTGTAGGTAGCAGGTCGGTCCTGAACGGTACCGGGCCCCACGACTGGATCGGGTACGTCCCATTCGAGGACGTGCCCCACGCCGTCAACCCGGAGAGGGGCTTCCTAGCGGCCCCCAACCAGATGTCAGTGGGGCCCTACTACCCCTACTTCATACTAGGGGCCTGGTGGGACTCGCCCAACAGAGCCCAGGCAATATTCAGGCTCCTAGAGTCCAAGGAGATGCATAGCGTTGACGACATGAAGAGGTACCAGGGAGACACTTACAACTGGGCCGCAGCCATGATGCTGCCAGTCATGATAAAGGCCGTCGAGGAAAGGGCCTCTGGCAAGGCCTTGGAAGCCCTGGAGATCCTCTCAAGGTGGGACTACATGATGGACAAGGGCGAGGTAGCCCCCACGCTCTGGTGGGCCTGGTTCTCCGCCCTACAGGACGAGCTATACAGGGACTACCTCTTGGAGCGCGGCGTCGGCTACAGGTTCTACCCGCCAGTAGCCACAACCATATACCTCGTGAGGGAGCTGAGGGACTCGGAGTGGTTCAGAGGAGGCTTCGAGGCCACAGTCCAGAGAGCCCTGGACAGGGCTATCAGGGCCCTCGAGGAAAAGCTGGGGCCTAACATCGAAGATTGGGAATGGGGCAGGGTGCACCAGCTACTCCTGATGCATCTATCACAGCTAGACGCCCTATCCCGGGGGCCCTACCCTGTAGACGGATCCTCCAACGTGCTAATGAACGCCGGGTTCCCCTGGGACCTGGAAGCCCTCGAGGGAGGCGTGTACGTTAGGACTGGGCCGAGCTGGAGGATCGTAGCCCTAATGGAGTCCCCGGATTCTTGTATAGTCTACGGGATCTACCCTGGAGGGCAGAGCGGGAACCCAGTCAGCGACCGCTACGATGACTGGGTAGACGAATGGCTCAACAACGAGTACTTCACCTTCACCTGCGCCTCAAGCCCTGGAGACCTAGAGGAAACGCTAGGCTCAGTCACGTTCAAGCCCGAGGGGTGAACCCGGGTGAAAAGAGAGGCAACCCTGCTAGTCATAGGGGTTCTCGCAGGTCTGCTTGTCGACTATGCCTCGGGGCACATACCCCTAGCCACAGCAGTAGCTGCAGCTATAGCCAGCTATGGAGCCCCGTCACTGAAGAGGGCAGCGGTTCGAGGGGTCCTAGCTGGGCTCGCATGGATAACGCTAGCCTATCTAGCGTCCAACTTCATAAACCCGGGAGCCCTAGACATGATCAGCCTGACAGCCAAGATAGCGGGGCTACCAGTACCCGCTCTCTACCTCATAGCATACCTCATAGTAGCCGTGACAGCAGTAGCTATAGCCTCCTTACTCTACTATTCCACGCCCAAGCCCGGCAGGTAACAGGACGCCCTGAAAGGCCCGCCCGCTTTTTGATCAGGCCTATACGGTGCCTCTAGCGTGTTGGGGGAGGTGTTGGGTCTTGGCTGGTGTGGTTCAGGTGTATAGTATGGTGTCTGTGGAGGACGCTGTCAGGGTCGCTGCGGCGGGCGCGGATCACGTGGGCTTGATGGTGTCCCAGTGGGGCCTGCCATACACTGTGACCCCGGCCCTGGGGAGGTCTATATGCAAGGCGGTGAGGGGGCTGGCTAGGTGCGTTATGCTCCCCATAACCCATAGCCCTGAGACAATAGTTTCGTGGGCGTTCTACGTGGAGCCAGACCTTGTCCAGGTGGCGAGCTACGAGTCGCAAATGGGCTACGAGGAGTTCGCTAGGCTGAGCGAGGAGCTGAGGGGGTCGGGGTTCAGGGTTATAAGAGTGATCCCCATAGGAGCTGGAGGCGAGCTTGAGGCTGCCAGGAGGTACAAGGGGGTAAGCGATATATTGATGCTGGACACGCATGGAGAGCCTCCCCATCCCCTCTTAAGAGGATTCATAGGCGGGACTGGCAGGACGCACGACTGGAGCTTGAGCAGGAGGATAAGAGACTCGGTTCGCGTACCCGTTATACTGGCCGGGGGTCTGGGCCCGGATAACGTGGCGGAGGCTATAAGGACTGTCAGGCCCTGGGGCGTCGACGCGGCCACCTCCCTGGATCTGCCGGGGAGCATGGGCAGGAAGGATCTAGCACGCGTCATCTCGTTCATAGAGAGGGCTAGGGAGGCGTTCTAGGCCTTGAGGGGAGCCCTGATCCTGGGAGACCTGTGCCTAGACATCGACGTGGAGCAGGGGGAGAGGCGTGGCAGCCAGATCGAGGCTAGGAGGATCAGGCTATGCCCCGCAGGCTCCGGTGGCAACGTGGCTATAACCATGGCGTCGCTGGGCCTAGAGGCAGTTATAGCCTCCCCCGTATCCAGGGATCCCGTGTTCAGCCTGCTAGGGTCGATGCTCGCACGGCTCACGGGGCCCCGTGTCGTGGAACTGTGGGGAAGCGGGGGTACCTGCACCATTATAAACGTCTACAGGGCTGGGAGGCCTAGGAGGGTGCTCTACCACCCGGGCCCCCGTGCAAGCCTCAGGGGCTATGTAGAGGCCCTGGAGCTCGAGGCGTCTAGGCTGGGACACGTGCACTTAACAGGGTATCTCCTAGAACTAGTGCCCCACGCAGAGATCCAGGAACTCCTAGATAGGGGCAGGGGCTACTCTGCATCTATAGACCTCCACCCAAGGGCAGGGCTTTTGGGGGCCCCGTTGAGGAGCCTCCTAGGCAGGGTGGACTACGTGTTCGGCACCCTGACAGAGATTGCCTCACTGCTTGGCAGTATCAGGGAGGCCGCTGACAAGCTCATATCTAGTGGTGTGAAGTGCATGGTAGTAAAGCTAGGGTCCCGCGGGGCCAGGGCCTACTGCAGGGACGGGACATACTCCTACAAGCCCCAGCCCGTCAGGCCCGTCATGCTTAAGGGGGCCGGCGACGTCTTCGTAGCCACGTTCCTGGCGAGCCTTGCCATGAGGAAGAGCCACGAGGCGTCTCTCGAGGAGGCTGTGAGGGAGTCCGCTAGGCACGTCGCCGGCCAAGGCCCCCTAAACAAGGCCTGGGACTCCATAGCCGGGGGCGTGGCGTAGTGTTGGTGTCTAGGGTTTAATAGTAGCGTAGAGTACTGTATCGTGCATGGGGTGCCCGGCTTGAAGGCCCTGGTCTTCGAGAAGGGGGGTATAGGGGATCTGAGGGTTGTCGACTTGGAGAGACCCTCCCCCGGCAGGGGCGAGGTCCTTGTAAGGGTGGCTATGGCGGGTGTGAACCCTATAGACTACGCAACCGCTACCAGGCTCTCGGCAATCGCCACCCCTAAACCCCACATCCCGGGCTCTGAGTTTGCCGGGGTTGTGGAGGCTGTGGGTGAAGGGGTCGAGGGTTTGGAGCCTGGTGACAGGGTTGTGGTGTATAACAGGGTTTTCGACGCCTCGTGCGACATGTGCCTGGCTGGGCAGGAGATGCTGTGCAGGAGGGGCGGGCTTGTTGGGCTACACACTAATGGAGGGTTTGCCGAGTATGCCGTGGTACCCGCGAGGAATGTCTTCAAGATAGGTGAGGCTCTGTCGTGGGAGCTGGCTGCCAGCCTCCCCATAGCAGCCCTAACGTCTTACCATGCTTTGAGGAGGGCTGGGGCGGGCCCTGGCGACTTGGTAGTTGTTGTAGGGGCTGGCGGCAACACTGGGATGTTCGCCGTGCAGCTTGCCAAGATTATGGGAGCGACCGTTGTAGCGATCTCAAGGAAGCCCTGGGTCAAGGAGCTTGGAGCCGACTACGTTGCATCCCTGGATAAAGCGAGAGAGGTCGTGGAGGAGGCTAGCGGGGGCAGGATGGCCGACATAGTGGTTGACCCGCTAGGCTCCGAGACCCTGCCCACCAGCCTCTCCCTGTTAGGAGCTAACGGTAGGCTGGTGACCTTCGGGGTTCTAACAGGCCAGGAGGTCAGGGTGGACTTCAGAGCCCTGTACCAGGCACAGCACTCCATAATAGGATCCACTGGGGGGACCAGAAGGGAGCTCTTAGACCTTATAGGAATGGCTGGAAGAGGCTTGCTGAAAGTGAGAACCTGGAGGACCTACCCTCTAGAGGGCTCGATAGAAGCCCTGGAGAAGCTCTTCGCCAAAGAAAGGGACGGGAGAATCTTCATAAAACCGTAAACCACGCGGCGCCAACCATTAGAACCCTCCTAGCCTGCCTTTTTACCTCTAGCCAGCAGCCTAGCCCTGGGCAATAGTAGCATGAGGGCGACCAGCAAGGCAAAGGCTAGAATGTACAAGAATAGAACCACTAGACTAGCCGGAGACACGTCACCCGGCAATCCCTGGACACCGGGTATTAGGCCATCTACTAGGACTCTTTTTAATTAACTGGGGAAAGAAGATTATCTAACCGTTATGCAGGCAAGTAGTGGCTGTAGGTAATACGGCCTCTGTAAAACTTAATAGCGGGCTCGTTATCGCAGGGCTTCTACACTCCATGCGAGAGTCGGAGGTTTAACTCATCGCCCGCCGGTTACTACTTATAGCGTTAGCGGGGTTATTAACGGTTGTTGCCCTCGTCTCTCCCTGGATCTAGGCTATTTTGAACTTCTTCCTCTTCTTTGACAGTTTTTCTAGGAGGTCCACGTTAACCTCTACCCCTATTCCCGGCTTTTCTGGGGCGCTTATCGTGCCGTCCTTGTTCAGGGTCCAAGGGGGATCCACTATGTCCTCCTCGTAGTACCTGTCGCTGGCGCTTATGTCGTTGGGGTACAGGACTCCGGGGAGCGTGGCTAGGGCTACCAGGTGGCCCCTGCCTATGCCGGTCTCCAGCATTCCGCCTATCCACACGGGCCTTCCCAGGCTTCCGTACCAGAAGTCGTGTATGGCTTTTGACTGTAGTATGCCCCCAACGCGTCCCGGTTTTATGTTGATGTACCAGGCGCTCCCGAGCCTGTAAGCAGCTATGGCGTCTCCCAGCCCTCTTATAGACTCGTCGAGGCATATCGGGGTCTTCACGATTCTCTGTAGGTCAGCGTGCCCCACGAGGTCCTCGTAGTCCAGGGGCTGCTCTATCATTGCCAGGTTTAAGTCGTCGAGCCTAGCGATCCTGGGAGCATCTAGCAGTGTGTAGGAGGCGTTCGCGTCTACGTGCATCAGCACGTCCGGGTGCTCCCTCCTAACCCTCGAAACCACCTCGTAGTCCCACCCGGGCTTTATCTTCAGCTTAACCCTCTGGTAGCCTTCCTCCAGGTACCTGGCCACGGCTCTCAGGGTCTCCTCCACGCTACCCTGTATCCCTATGCTGACGCCTGACGCGATCCTGGACCTAACGCCGCCTATCATTCTCCATAGGGGGGTTCCAGCCCTCCTAGAAGCTAGATCCCACGCCGCCGCCTCAACACCCGCCTTAGCCATGGGGTGCCCCCTTACTGGCTTCATGGATTCCCACACGCTCCTGGGCTCTATGCTCCTACTCCTGGCCAGGAGGGGCACTATGTACTCCGTCAAGACGTGCCACGCGGTAGCGTGGGTCTCGTAGCTGTACCATGGCCCCTCCCCAGCTACTACCTCGCCCCAGCCCTCGAAGCCCTCTTCGTCGGCGATCCTCACTATTATCGCGGGCCTTTCTATGGTTCTACCGAAGCTTGTCTCGAAGGGGCTCCTTAGCTTGACCCAAGCCTCGAACAGCTCTATCTCAGAGATCAGGGGCAACCCATAGACACCCCATGGGAGCTCTAGTCCTCGCCCTGCGAGAGCGCCTCAACGAGCCCCCATATAGAGGCTAGATAGAACATCCTGGATACTATAGGGTTGGGGTGGTCAGCTGCCCTTCTGGCTGAAGGTATCCTGTCAGCCACGTACTCTGCCACTTTTTCCACGCTTGTTACGCCTTCGGACAGGGCCTCCCTGGCCGTCTCCACCCACCTAGCATATTCATCCCTGTGCCTGCGCAGGTAGCTACCAGGATCCTCGGGGACACTGCCGTAATGCCCCACCACTATGCTAGAAGCCTGGATCCCCGCCATTCTTTCAAGGCTCTCCAGGTAGGCTGTGGGCTTGAATGGGGGAGGAGTCGTGGGCATCTCGACAACCCTGCCGTCTAGCTCCACCCTTATGCCAGCCGCGTCGCCCGAGAACAAGACACCGCTCCTCCGGAGGAAGACGCTCATGTGGTGGCTCGCATGTCCCGGCGTGTACACTAGCTGTACCTCCTCGCGGCCAACCCTGAAAACCTCTCCATCCCTGGGCACAGCTATCAAGTCTCGGGGAACGGGCTCCGGCTTCCCGTAGTAGTCGGCGACCACGCCTAGAACGCTCCTCGTAGCCTCCCATAGCCTGCTAGGATCCTCGAGGTGCCTGGCCCCGCGCGGGTGCACCAGAACCCTAGCGTTGCCGCAGAGCCTAGCTAGCCTCCCGGCCCCGCCTGCATGATCCAGGTGTATGTGGGTTAGCACTATGAGCCTCACATCGCTGGGGTCTCGCCCCGTCTCCCTTAGGTGGTTTACGAGCTTGTCCACGGAGCTCGCAGGGCCCGTGTCGACCACTATGAGCCCCTCGCCCGTGTCGACTAGGTAGGACGCCAGAAAGCCCCATCCCTGGGGGGTGACGTCTACAACCTCTACGCGCACCATCACACGCCCCGGTAGAATGGTTCTACACCAAGAACTTAAAAGTCCCTCACACACGCTATCAAGCTGGGAGCCCGGCATTGAGCACGGTAGAGCAGAGGCTTGAGAGGCTTGAAGAGAGGCTCGACAACCTGGCTAGGAGCGTTGAGGAGCTCCAAGCAGCCATAGACAGCCTCATAAGGGCCCTGGCAAGGATGCTGGAGAGCGACTCCACGGCCTGGGCCCTCAGAAGCCTAGCCTCATGCAGCGAGGCTGCATACAAGGCCCTGTCCAGCGCCGGAGAGGCCGGTGCCGCGGATCTTGTCAGGGCCCTAGGCGACCCGAGCTTTAGGAGGGGCCTAGGAGCGCTTATAGGGGGTATCAAAGCCCTTGGAACATGCCTGGAGCGCCCCGGGGAGTGACTTTTGAGCCTAAGAGCGGTCTTCTCAACCCTGGTAGAGATGTCTGAGAGGGTTCTGAGAAGCGCTTGGAACGACCTGTACTTCAACGAGTACTCCTGGTCCATAGAGAAGGCCCACAGGTCAGCCCTCCTAGCCCTGACAGCCGCAGCCTGGAGGGTAGGCGTGGACAGCCTGAGCGACAGCATCTCACACCTGGCCCACGCACTATCACAGGCCTGCACCCAGCTCCGGGGCATCTCAGAGGGCATAGTGATACTCGACGCCCTCAGGGAGCTAGCCTCTAGCATAGAGCTGCGCCTAATACTAGACCCCGAGAGGCTGCGCCTGAGGAGGCAGGACTCCCTAACATCCATAGAGTACGCGATAAAAGTGAGGAACTCCATACTATCATGCGACAAAGAAAAGACCGAAGCCAGAGACTACATTGGAGACCTTAGCAGGTACGCCGTGGAAAGCAGAGCCACCATAATAGTGACCAGCAACCACCGCGCAATAATAATATCGGAGAAACACGAAAACCTGGCACCCATCGAAAGAGTCTACGAGGAAGCAGAAAAAATACCCCTAGGAGCAACACCCATACTACTAACCCCGGAAGAAGCCTACTCACTACTATCAATACCCGGCATACACGAGAAAACAACACAATGGAGAATCATAGAAGACGAGCTACACATAGGACAAACACTACCCATAAAACAGGACAAACACCAATAAAAACCCCCGAAAACAACAAACAAGACTGGCAAAGGGGCCCGGACAAGAGCCCCACAAAACGGGCGATGAAGAACTACCCGAGCAAAACCAGCAATGGCCCGGGTAGCTCAGCCTGGAAGAGCGCCGGACTGTGGATCCGGAGGTCCCGGGTTCAAATCCCGGCCCGGGCCCCACATTTCTAACGCCGCATAAGAAAATAGTGTGAATCAATAGTGCCACACCTGATATGCGTATGGCGCTCTCGCCAGTTCTCTTATCCTTTCAGGGCACTTGCAATGATATTACGAGGCTAAGTAAACTACAATATGGGTATTATTTGGTGAATAAAGTCCTTTAGTATTAGGATCCCTCGCGGGTACAAAAATTGATGGGGTGTCGAAGAACTGATGAACTGGTGCGGGAGAGTTAAGCTGTTCTTCTGGGGAAGGGCTATGTGTTACAGGAGGGTTAGGGCTGTTAGGAAGGTTAGGGAGGTGCTTGAGAAGCATCCCGAGCTACCAGCGGGCACGGCTGTCGGGAGTGTGAGGCAGGATCGTGATAGTCGTTGATTCTCCGGTAATAGCTGCGTATATGCTATGGGAGGGATCCGTCTTAGCGCTTGGGTTTAGGGCCGGCCCAGTAGGGCTTCAATGATTACGGGTCCTTCAGGTCCACGGCTTTAGACCGGAGGTGGGGGTTTGTGGGAGGCAGTATGTTGGGATCCTGGTTTTGATGCTGGTTTCTATTATTTTGTAGCCGAGTTTTAGGTATAGTGTCGAGGATCTGGGGATGGCGTATAGGTAGGTGCTTGAGGCTCCCCTGCTCTTGAGCCATTTCTCGGCCTTGGATAGTAGTGAGGATCCCAGGCCTCTTCCTTGGTGTTCTCTCTTGACGGCTACCAGGCTTATGTAGCCTGCCTTGTCCCCGCATAGGGTTGGGTGGATGTAGGCTTCTATGAAGCCTGCCGGGCGCCCGGCCCTGTCCCTGGCTAGTAGTACTATGGCTTCTCTCCTCTTGAACAGCTCCCTATAGTACTCTACTGCCCTCTCCAGCCTCCAGGGCCAGTAGTCTTCGTAGATGCTGAACGCGTCGTTGAAAACCTCTACGAGCCTCCTGGCGTCGTCCTTGCTCCTGTCAGGCCTAGCCTCACTTATCACGTACCCAGGCGGCACGCCGGCCTCTACACCCCCCTCTGGGGACAGCATTAGATAGCCGCCTACCTTCTCTCCCTCGCGCCCGCACCCAGCAACGCTATAAACTACCTTCTGTATGGGGTTGCCCATCGGCCCGAGCCTTAGTTCTACCACTCCCCTGGCCTCCTGCCACGACTCCAGGCTGTGCCTGGCCCACGACAACAGTATATACGCTACCTTCCTCATTTCACTCCAGGGAAGCCCGGGATCCAGCGACACGTTGACCCAAGAGAGAGGCGCGGGGCCCTCATCCACGTTGACCCACACCCAGGAGTACCCCGCGAGACCTCCGCTATCCGTCTCTACGGCTGCAAACATCTCTGGCTCATACTCTGGATCGTCAAACCAGTACCTAACTAGTGAAGGATCCAGGGGCTCTGAGAGGCACTCCCTCCCATACGCGCGGGCAAGGCTATTATGTAGCCTGGCAATCTCCCCCTCAAGCCCCCTACCGTTATAGTCGACTATTAGCCTGGCCACAGCCTGCAACACCCTAGACGAGCGTGAATTCTAGGAGACAAAGTGTTAACCCCAGAAGCTTATGTATGGCTGATTACTAGTCTAGGGATTGTCATATTTCGACCATCTTTAACGGTGTCAGCTCCTGCATTGTCTTTACTAGCCACACGTCTCTCCCGGAGGCTTCTTCTATAGTGTCTTCTGTGGCCCACATTGTGTACACTACTTTTATGAGCTTGGGCCTGAGGAGTTCTGGGTGCTTTCTCTTCAAGTCTTCTATTCTCCTGTCTATGGCTTCTATGATCCTGGCCCCGGCCCTGGTAGAAGCCTCCCCTATGACGCATACTTCCTCCGTAGCTCCATATATGTCTATCTCCACTTCGGGCATTATCAAGGGTTCTAGCTTGACGTTGACCCCCTTCTCCCTTAGCCTCCTCTCTAGAACCTCTCTCGCCTCTTCCTCTAGCGTGAGCGAGAACCTCTCCATGTAGGCCCGGATCTCTAGGAGCTCCCTCTTAATATCGCTTATCTCTCTAATCAACTCGCCGAACTTCTTGTCATGCTCTTCCAGGCGTTTCATGATCTCCACGAATTTCTTATCGTGTTCTTCCAAGCGCTGCATTATTTCGGCGAACTTCCTATCGTGCTCGACGAGCCTTTCCGTAATTTCTGCAAATTTCCTATCATGCTCTTCTAAACGTTCTACTATTTCATCGAACTTTCTATCATGAGCTTCCAACCTTTCCATTATCTCTACAAACTTTTTGTCGTGTTCTTCCAAACGTTGCATTATTTCATTAAACTTTCTATCATGCTCGCTTAGCCTCTCAGTAATCTCCACGAATCTCTTATCATGCTCCTCTAGTCGCTCCATGATCTGGACGAACTTTCGGTCATGCTCTTCCAAGCGCTCCACTATTTCATTGAATTTCCTGTCATGGCCTTCAAGCCTCTTCAATACTTCAGAGTACCCCAGGAACCCTGCCACGGCCCACCGGAATTCTTCATCCTCCTTGAGGAGCCTTAGCAGCTCCTTTTTGATGTCCATAGGGTTGCCGCACCCGCTAGGATCCCCCAGGTAGGCATCCATATAGGGCTAAATATGCGGGCGACGACCTAAATAGCTTATGTAGCCTAGCTTAGCCTAGCCGCATATCAGCACCACCGCCCTCATAGCGCACCTCCCATAATTTTATTCCCGCCAGACCAGCTAAGAACGCAAAGAACCCCCCCATGGAACGCTCTGATACGAGTCCACAACTCTTATGATAGCCATTTCATGGAGTCTTTTTAGTCACTTGCCAAAATGATGAGTAACATTGAAAAGAAGAAGAGATTAAGTGTCATGGGGGGTGATGAGCGGCTTGGACTGCTGAGGGTCCACCAGGGCGTGGACCCGATAGGCTACCTAGTCCAGACTGACCCCTGGCTCCCCCTCCATAAAGAAGAATCCTAGGATTTGCAGTAATAAGCTTAATGTGTAAGTTTAAATAAAAACTGCCTAGCAGTTTTTGGCTAACATTTTTCTACGCTACTCTACAAGCTATTTTATGCTTGGTATGCAGCTGGTAACTTTAAAACATGATAAACGCTCCTATCCTTGGACGCTTGCCTGTAGGGGATTCACACATTTTTCCTTTACTTGCCTCTATCGCCGAGAACAGGTTATCCTGTTTTAATACGCTCGCCATAGATACAGTCTACGAATCTGTGAATAGTTGGATAGGTCTCCCTTGGAGGGGAAAGAGGGAAAAACCTTGAAAACCTTGAAAAATAGTGGTGTCTGGTCTTGGCCCGTATTTTGCCGGCCGGGCTTCTACTCGTAGCACTCCTTACGGCTCTTACCGCTTACCTGGTAGCTTCTGCCTCAAATAGTGGGGGCGCCGTGGTCTTCGTATTCGAGGTACTTGGCGGTGGTAGCGCGCAAGTAGTGGATCCCTTGGGCAGGCAGGTGCCTCCCTCGGGGATAGCTGTTATAGCCCAGGTTCACGCCATAGCCCCGCCTAATAGTAGCTCTGTGGTCGAGGAGGTGTTCTGGGGGGAGCTTAGAGGGCCCACCCTGAGGCTAGACTCGCGGGGTCCACTAGGCGATGTGGCCCGCGGCTGGGTGGCCTTCGAGAAGGCTAGGGGGTCTCTGCAGAAGGAGAGCGAGGTCGGTCTTGAGCTGAGCGTATGGCTCGTTGACGAGAGTAGCGGGGCCGTGCTGGCCAGCATGAGCGGCTACTACACGTACAGCCCTAAGGGCCTGCTCGAGGGAGAGACCAGGGAGTACAGGGTCAAGGTCAGGGTAGGTCAGGGTCAGGCTAATGCAGGGGTTCGGGATATAGGCGTGTACCAGCCTGGGTGTTTCTCAGCCTACGTGTGGAGGCTGAAATACGAGGTGACGCCCGAAGACGCTCTGGGAGCGTATGGGGGAGACTATAGGTACCATAACGGGGCCTACTACATTAAGCTCCCAATACTGGCACTATACAACAAGTACCTGTACTCGGGGCTGGTTGATTCCGCTATAGGCCTGGACACGGAATATAAGACTTGGTTCTACGTCTCGCTAGGCATCAGTACCGGGGTCGAGGCGAAGCTCAAAAGCGGCGACGTGACCGGGGGCCTCGACTCTAAGGTCAAGCTGGCCGGGAGGTCTAGGGAGATCCGGGCTACCGGGTTCTGGGATCCAAACGAGTTGAACCCTAATGAGAAGGTTTACGTCTGGATCTGGGCCAGGCCAGTCATGCTGTTCTACAACGAGTACTACATAGTGAACTGCCCGGGCTACTATAAGGAGGAATACACGGGGAGGGACAAGGTTGAGTTCCTCGTGCAAGACGTGATAACCAGCTATCTAGGAAGCATAGATGGCAGGGACATCTACTTGATAGAAGGTGGAGAGTCGGCCAGCATCCCGCAGTATATAGAGGAGTGGGTCTTCAACAATACCCTCTCAGACTACAAGCCCCTATTAACACTAGACCCCAATGTAGGCGTGACCTTCAAGGCGCTGATAGAGACCAGCATAGACGTGTGCAGAGCGGACTTCGAGATCTCGCTGGGAGCCGCTTTAGCGCCGGCCGTGGCTAGCATAAACGCTCTGAGACACTTCACACCGCTCTCCGTAATGATGGGACCCTCCCTCTCGTGGGGCGAGTCGGAGGAGAGGTTCGTGAGCGGTGGCATTAGGAACGAGGGCCCCCAGTTCTCGGAGTCCCTGTATGTGAGGGTGTCGAAGCTCAGATACGTTAAGGAGCCCCTTTGGCCGTGGCAAGACCCGTGCTACTACAGGGTGCCTGTAAGCATGTACATAGAGTCTAGGTAAAGGCGGCTAAGCCTAGAAAACGGGCTTAAACCTATTTTGTAGAGCTCTACTGCTTTTATACTACATTTTAGTAAGGAAAGCAACCCAGATATAAAAAAAGAATGTGTTTGAGCTTGGGAGGTCTCCTATGTTTATGACTTTTTATCCTACCGCCAGCGACCACATAGTTGCCCCTGGAAGGTTCTGCCAACTGGTACCCGGTATGTCCCGGAAGAATATGGCCAGGGATCCCGAGCCTTTCACAGCCATGTACCATGTGCCCGAAACGTTGGCTACAGCTGGTGCGACGTCTGTTGCTCCTGGTATGGGCGTCCATCCTGTGAATGCGTTGTCGCTCATGAAGCCATAGTATATTGCGTTGTTTAGTCCCCTCACTGCTACTAGCAGGTGGGTCCCGTTAGACGCTATTGCAGGTGTGGAGTTAGTGGCTCCAGGCAGCATAGTCCACGTGGCCGTGGTAGAGTTCCAGAGCCATATAGCGTTAGACCCGAAACCTTTGACTGCAACGTGTAGGGCTCCGTTGAGGACTGCGGCCGATGGAGCATTGTCCGTGGCGCCGGGTAGTGTCTGCCAGAACCCGGACCAGGCGAGGCTGGGGCTGATTGTGGTGTAGAATACAGCGTTATTCATACCCCTCACAACCACGTATATGAGGTTGCAAGAAGCATCCGCTGCAATTGCTGGACTGCTTGGAGTGGCTCCGGGTATGTTAACCCAGCCGGTGAAAGAGCCACTGGTCTGGTTATAGTAGCCCACGAATATGCCGCCGTTCAGGCCCCTCACGGCCACGTAAACTATCTCGCCGCACCTGGCCAGCGAAACACTATTATTAGTGAGCCCGGGCAACTGAGTCCACGACACAGACCCGCCTACTATGGGCCCGATGAATATGCCGTGGTTGAGACCCACAGCAGCTACCACGGGGTCGAACACTTGCGTCAGCAGTGTCACGCTAACACTCCCACTAGCACTAATGGTTACCATCGGGCTGACCTGCGACACGGATCCCTGGCCCCAGGAAAGGGTTGGTGATATGGTCGATACCGATCCCTGGCCCCAGGAGAACGTGGGCGACTGAATGCCAACAGATCCCTGGCCCTGGTACGTGAAGGTAACGTATATGTTGGCGGCAAACGCCACTATAAAACCCGACGCAAACATTAGGAATACTAGCATAACCAGCAGTACCTTCGGCGCACCCTCCTCGCCATTCCCCTCCGCAGCCCTTGTCGGCGTGCCCTTCAATTGGGGCACCTTTAGCCGAAGCAGATCTTCATCTCCACCGTGTACTGGTTTCCGCCCTGCAAGGGCGGGTTAAACACTGTGTAGAATACAGCAAACCTCTTTACATTAGTACCCTCAGTCACGTTAGCATCGGTCTCCAGGAATACTGCTAGATAGTCCCCCTCAGAACCTGCGGGCACGCCTACATTCACAATAACGCTTATACACGCGATCGTAGAGTTGATGTAATAGCCCAGAGTCGGGCTACCGCTCCACACGAGCTGGTCGCCCGGCTGCGGCCCGTAGAAGGACATGTCGAAGACAGGAGTCCCGTTGGCGTCGAACAGCATAGCTACAAGGTTCTCTTTCACCAGGTCTGTAATCGAGGTTCCTGATAGGTTGTCGTATCCATAGTCTAAGCCAGGCCAGCTAGTCCCATCCATTGCTATGAAGGGCCCCGTGCTCCCATTGTTAGCTGTGCCCCAGGCCATGAGATACCTAGATATGGCCTCTGCAAAGTTGTAGGCTACAGGCTCCTCGTATATGAACCTGTATGTCACAATCAGCTGGTCCCCGGAAGCTAGGTAGGTGGTGGGTATAACGTCTCTCGCTAAGAGGTAAGTATACGTGCTTTTTATGAACAAGCCGACCTCCCTGACGACCCACTGAGAAACGCCTACAGGTGGACTGAAGGAGGCTGACACGCTCGCTACATAGTGTGTCTGGTTGTAGCTCCTCCCGAAGGAGATTGCTGCCTCACCCTTCATTGTTAATGTGTCGTTGAGCCTATAGTCGTCGGGGGTGAACGATGCGTTTCCTGACCCTATACCAATATAGAG
The DNA here is from genome assembly GCA_015521705.1 of Desulfurococcales archaeon. Classification (GTDB taxonomy): domain Archaea; phylum Thermoproteota; class Thermoprotei_A; order Sulfolobales; family Acidilobaceae; genus S141-84. The sequence continues at coordinate 35,161 of WANR01000051.1, read as the reverse complement.
TCCTCGGATCTCGTTTCGATATTCAGTTTGGAGAATGTTGCCACGACCAAAGCCACTAGTATCCTTAACACTAGTTAGTCCTCCCGGCTTGTATCTTTCTCCGAGTATGGCTCCTAGCACAAAGCTCATGAAATTCTTTGTCAGCGGATCCCCGACTTTTGTGTACTCCCATATCAGCTCGCCGTTCCTATAGTGCTCTACCACGAGGACTGGCTTCACCCTTATAGTGTACTGTAGGGCCGCGTCGGTAGCGACTGGTGCTGGCTGCTGGGTTGGTGTTTGTATACTCTGGAACCCGGCTAGTCCTCCCAGAAGGGATCCTGCTAGGACGGCTAGCATTATGGCTAGAGCGAGCCTGTTCGAGGCCACTCTATTCCACCCGGAGCATGTCGTGGTATCAGGGGCTTAAGCGCAACTGTAGGGGGTTTATATAGTTTGGGTTTGATCTGACAGATCAAACCCGGGCCATAAACTGAAGGAAGTCGAGGAACTGCTAACTGCTAAAATTAAGTAGTTTGCATGATTTCCTTGTGTCGGCTTCAGGTTTCCCATAGCTGGAACCTTTCTCTTCTCTTTATCTCCCTCATTACTCTTTCTAGGTGCCTGTAGACTGTGCTGTGCATCCTGCCCTCTACGAGCATTTCTATTGCCTGCTTGGCCGCCATGGCTCTTTCGTAGTCCCCTATTATTGCCACGTGGTAGTCACCAACCACTATGTCTGTCCCTGTCATTTCCTCTAGCGTCCTCCTGGCTCTACCCTTTTCCCCTATTATCCTGGCTTTCACCCTTTTCAGGTGGTTCTGCGAGTCTCCCACGTGCTGTTTCAGGTCTACTACCACCAGTATCTGGTCCTCGTCTAGTAGCCTGAAGGCTTTTTCCGGGGCGAACCCGAGCGCTATGGCCCTTACTATGTCAGCAGCCTTCATGAGCATTATGGGCGGCGTATCCCCTGATCCAGGCTCTATTAGTACCATCCCGTTCTCGGTGTCGACTGTCACCCTGGCCCCGGTCTTCTCCATTATCTCCCTCTTAACTCTCCCCTTCTCCCCAATAATGGTCCCTATCCTCTCTGGTGGGACCCTCACGTAGAGCCTTGGGGCTCCAGGCCCTCCTCCCTGAGGCATGGAACCACCTCCGAGTAGAGGTCTGTGAGGCCCTCGCCTCCCAGTAGTTTGGAGAAGAAGTCCTGGACGTTAGATATGTCGCGTTTCAGAAAGTCTAGAGCGTTGGGGTGGTCTAGCTGGACGGCCTGGGATACGTCTATTATCCAGGGCTCGCCTTCGTAGACCATTATGTTGTACTCGCTCAGGTCGGCGTGCACAAGCCTAGCCTCGCAGACCATCCTCTTCACCTGCCCTACCACGTCCACGTATATAGACCTGGCCTCTTCCAGGGAGAGCTGGCTGGCGGCCTCAACGAGTAGCGGGGCCCTGTAGCCCTCCTCCCCTATAAACTCCATTACTATAACGTTACCAGACACTCCCAGGGGTTTGGGGACTCTGACCCCGACCTCCCCCATTCTCTTGAGGTTCCTGTACTCCTTCCTTGCCCACTCGTATATTAGCCTTCTATAGTTCGAGGTGCTGATGCCCTCGAACCTTGGGTCACCCATTATGTACTTCCTTATAGACTTCCTGAACTCGGCCGAGGAGGTCAGGTATATCTTAACGGCTATGTCTGAGCCGTCCCTAGCCTTGCCCCAGTAAACCCTTGCCTCCTTGCCAGCGCTCACAACCCCCTTGAGCTCCCATATTACTCCGCGGGCCTCGAGCCTGTATATGTGGCTCATTGTTGCCGAGTCGAAGACCTCTTCGATGGTCTTGTAGAGGTCTGCGTCCTTAACCCGCTCCTCCTCTTCCCTGAGTCTCTTCAGCCACCTGGCCCCCCTAACCATACTCTGCTACCTCCTCGAGGAACTCCTCCGTGATCAGCCCCATCTCTATGAGCTTCTTGACCTCGTCTCTCTCGTACCTGTAAACCACTTCGCCCTTCCTGTCCGGTGTCCCCCATGGGAGGAAGAGGACCACGTCGCCCTCCCTCATCCAGACCCGCCTCCTCATCTTCCCCGGTATCCTAGCCTTGTATACCTCGTTGTCGGTGCAATAGACTTCGAGGAACCCGGCGCCTATGTTCCTCTGAATCACGCACAGCATTGTGCCCTCGTCCTCGCTCGGCAGCGGGGTTTCCTCCCTTCTTTCCTCCCCTCTTCTCCTAGCCATTGCCTCCTACCTCCTCTATAACGTAGAGCCTGTTACCACGTAATAGGCATTTATACTGTCCACCCTCCCTTAGGCTGGGCCCGAGGCTCACAATGCTCTCTCTGGGGTACTCGTAGACTCCCTCGAGGGGGTTAGAGGGGTCTACTAGGAGAACCATGCCCCTGTCAAAGCCCGAAACCATGAGAACCCTGTAGTCCCCGCTCACCACCGAGTAGTTGTTCCTCCACAGGTCCTCAGGCGTCATGGACACCTCCTGGCCGCTGGAGGCGTCTACCATGTAAGCCCTGCCACCGGCTATGAACTTGAACACGTACTCCCTCCCCCCAATACTTACTATGTCGCCCATCCTCAGGTCTGGTATTCTCACCGAGATCGTGAGCCTTGTCTTAGCCTTGCCGTCGCTCCTCCTTCCAGTAACCTTGTAGGCCTCGGCCACGCGGGCCAGGAAGGCTGCCCTGGCCTTTGAGGCTATAGCCCTTGCCGAGGCCTGGTCCGCCACGTGCAGGTCGAGGCCCTCCCTCTTCCTGTCTATGGAGAGTATGGAGCTCCTCAGCCCCTTATCGAGCCTCTCAAGGAAAGCCTCCAGGGCTCCCAGCAGGTCCTCGCTGAGCCTAGCCGAGGCGGATCTGAACTGTATTATAGCCTCGTGCCCCGTCTTGGCCCTCCTCTTGAAGCACTTGGGGCACAGGCCTAGGCCTACCCTGACCTCCACTATCCTGTCCTCGCGCAGGACTAGCCCCGAACTCTTCCCGTTGATCCTTAGAAGCACCTTAAAAACCCCCGGCCCCCAGGGCCCCTCTACTACCTCGACGTCCTCTATCCACGCCTCTTCTATGGACCTGGAGGGTTTGAGCCTGGAGAGGTAATAATAGTAGGCGAACTCCCTGACGGTTTCCCACAGGCTCCCGCCCTGGATCCAGGATCCCTGTAGTAGGTAAGAACCGCAGTCCCTGCAAACCGTGACGCTAGACCTGGATGGAATGCTCGATACCCCGTACTCTCTCAGGTAGCACTCCGCGCAGAGCCCACCCACGCTCTGCCCTCTCTCCAGGGGCCTACCGCAGCCTGGGCATATCCTGTCGCTCAAGACTAGCAGTACCACCAGGAAGTATTGAGGCACCGCGAACGCTAATATAGCCCCCACGTGGACAAGGGCTCGTGGTGCAGGGCGCTTGAGCATTCACCTAGGAGTAGCCCGGGGAGAGTCGCCCTCAAGGGTTATAGTCATGGGCGATCCTGCCAGGGTAGACATACTCTCCGGCCTGCTGGAGAACCCCAGTCTCGTATCCGAGAAGAGGGGGTTCAAGCTCGTCAAGGGCCTATGGAGAGGCGTAGAGGTGGGGCTGGCTTCCCACGGTATAGGGGGCCCCTCAGCCGCCATAGTCGTGGAGGAGCTCGTCGATGCCGGGGCCTCGACTATTGTGAGGCTCGGGAGTACGGGAGCCCTAGCCGAGGGGCTAAGGATAGGCGACGTGGTTCTGGCTAGCGGGGCAGCGTTCTACTGTGGCGGGGCTGGGCTCTCAGGCTACATGCATCCCCTACAGGCATGCCTGCCCACGTCGCCAGACCCCCTACTCACGGCCCTGATACACGAGAAGCTCGAGGAGCACGGCATAGGCCATGTGATAGGGCCCGTGCTCTCGAGCGACTCGTTTTACGCCGAAACGCCGGACTTTGCAGAGTATTGGAGGTCGCGGGGCATAGTGTCGGTCGAGATGGAGTGCGCCGTCATCAGCTACCTGTCATGGCTCAGAAGGTACAGGTCGGCCTGCGTGTTGGTGGTCTCCAACATCGTGGGGGGCAAGGAGCACCTGAGCAGCGAGGAGCTGGCAAGGTCCTATAAGAGCGTGGCCCGTGCACTGCTAGACGCCATGGCAGAGGCATGACCCGGGATGGAGTGGAACCCGGAACTGGTGGAGGCCGTAGCCATAGTCCTGCTAGGCCTGATAGCGGGGATACTGGACTATAGTGCCGGCGTGGGGTTCGGCATAGCAGCGGCCCCGATACTGGTAGCGGTTATGGGCGAAGACCCCCGATCCGCGGCTATGGGTGTCAGCCTGGCACAGCTGGCCAGCGCGATCCCCGTGTTGCTGCAGCATGGGAGGAAGAGGAATATTGAGTGGAGCACCGAGAAGAAGGGTATAGTAGCCCTGATAGGTATAGGCGGGGTTCTGGGCTCCGCTACGGGCGTCGCGCTCGCCAGCTCTATGGGACATGACGCTGTGAGGACAGTGTTTGCCCTAGCCCTGGTAGTAATCCTCCCAGTGATATGGGTAGAGCCCCGTGGCGGGGGGGCTACGCGGAGGGGGAGCCTTGTACCCTTGGTAGCTGGCGTCTTCGCCGGAGTCGAGAAGGCTTTTACGGGAGGAGGGTTTAGCCCCCTACTTGTGGCTGCTCAGAGGCTCTCTGGCATAGGGCTCAAGGAGGCCATAGCGCTAGCGCCTGCGGCTAAAATGCTACCCCTAGCTATTATATCCCTCGGCTACGCTGTTTCTGGCTATGGTAACCTGCTTCTAGCACTGTACCTAGCCTTAGGCTCGATCGCTTCGGCAATAGTGAGCCCTGGCATACTCAGGGCAGTTAGTCCCTCCATCGTCAAGGCTGCGATAACCCTGACCATACTCTACGCTGTCGCTAGAACCCTCGCGTGAGCCACGGCTACTTGCCCTCTGAAGCCTCTGCCTCCTTGCCCCCTTTATCCTCTAGTTCCTTCTCTAGCTTCTTCAGCTCCTCCTCTAGTTCCTTCTCTATTTCCTCTATAGGCTTGGGGGGCGGCGTCGTCGCCAGCGTATAGCCTATCCAGGCCAGTATCCCGAATACAGCGACCACGGCTATCGCTGCTGTTAGCTTCAGCAGGAAAATGTCGACGCTCATGCCCCTAATCTGCCATTCCGGCGGGAGGAACAGGAGCCAGATATACACTATTATGACGATTACCGATACAAGGAGTATGGCTGACCCTATCAGCCTATCCTTAGACACCTCGATGCACCTACAATCTCAAGCCTCTTACAGGTTTGATACCTGGATTTAAGTGTTACTAGCCTGGTAACGGCATGCCAGCCAATACAGTACCGCTCGCGGCTCCGCTAGCGCGTAAGACTAGACGTCTAGCGTTTCGTGCAACGCTAATAAGTCTTTAGCATTAAATTAATAATTAATGAGGGGTGAAGATTATGAGCCTCGAGGATAGGCAGTACAGGATAGTTCTAAGGAAGACAGTTAGGGGCTACGTTATACAGTTCAGGAGCAGCAAACCGGAAACCAGGGAATCGACACTGGTTAGGATCGGCGGCACCAAGGCCAGAGAGGTCTTCAACACTATAGTCGAGTCCCTTAGGAAACACGGCTTCATAACTGAAGAGATAGGCAACGAGAACTACAAGGCCTACAGGATCAAGCAGGAAATAGGTCCAGTCGTTGGAGGGTTCCTAGTACTCATAAGAAGGAGCAGGGACGCCAAGTCCTGGATACCCTACTTCGAGGACTTCCTTCTGGAGAAGTTCAAGGGCTCAAAGGCCCTGCTATCCCACGTTCTAAGCCTAGGCATAGAGCTGAGCAAGGCACACCCGCCACCCGAGAGGGTTAGAATGCAGCTAAACCCCAAGATACTAGACAGTATAGGGTCGGGGTTCAAAGTTATCGTTAAGAAGCTATGGAGGCTCAAGGGCTGAGGGCCCCCTGGAGGAAGCGCTACGCTAACATGATGAAACCAGCTATCGGCTAGCCCCCTGCCCCTCTGGGGGCGATGGGCTTAGTGGCCTTTGCTGAAGCCCACTTCAAGGCCTACCCGGTACCGTAGCCTGGCCACGGCCCTGGTGCATGGAAAGTAGAGGACCCCGTCAGCGTCTCTTAGAGCCCTATAGGAGCCCTCAGCTATGGAGGCAGCTGTTATAGCGGCTAGAATAGAGTCTGCTATGTCCCGTCCATAGGTGTCCTTCAGGAGCTTATGGTTAATACCTGTTATGGTAGCTACTGTTCTTGGATGCGTCTCCACGACTAGCCTCCCAGCCTCTGAGAAGAGCTGTAGTATGGAGAAGCCGAGTAGCGACAGCATGCTCATACCTCTGAAGCCTCCAGGTAATAGCCTCGCTCTAAGTTCTTTCATGGCTCGGCGCTCAACACGCCTATAACCCCTATATGGGGGTGATAGGGGAGCGTCTACAGCTACCATGCAGGCCTCGCGGACGCGCCAAACAGCCTGGTAGACGGGTTCCAGGCCATGTGAGCGGAGGATCCAGTAGCCGGGACTCCTCCTTTGTAGTATAGCGTACCCTGTGTGGACGTCTCTCGGCCTGGGATCGAAGCCTGCCACTAGCCTGCAGCTTTCAGCCGTCACGGGCCTGGGTAGCATCAATATTAAAGGGGCCCGCGCGGGCTTTTTAACTGGATGAGCTGACGACGGTCGACGGAGCCTCTACAGCGATGAAGAGCATTCCCCATGAGCGACTCTAGAATCCTCTCCTCTCCCTTCTACCCACGGATTCTGCATATAGTAGACCAATAATGGCCACGGCTGCCGTGGCTATCAGGGCCCTGTCGGGCAGGGCTAGGGAGAAGGCTCCAACAGCTATTGCTCCTATAATGGACCATACCACGAAGAGCGTTGTGGCCTGTGAGACCATCCTGGGCTTGTAGTCGAGTATTAACAGCACGCCCGCGACCTCGGAGTAGCCCAGGGCGGCGGCAACCAGTGTGAGGGCTAGTAGGCTGTTATCAGACCAAAAGGCTAGGGCGAGGCATGTTAGAGAGGTTATACTAACCATTCTCGGGGACCTGATCTTTAGGGCTAGAAGTATCCCGGCCAGGTACCCTATCGAGTAGGCTGAGAGCCCTGCAAACATGCTCTCACGCGTTGCGTGGGGTAGGAGCACCAGCTTGGCTGCTGCAAGACCGCCTGCCGCGGACGCCATCCTGACCAGGTCGCTCCCAGAGATGGGCCTCCTGGATACCCTCATAAACGCCGCGGCGTCGGCGAAGGATTCTAGGGTCTTGAGCGAGATGCTAGATATTATGTAGCCCCTAATACTGGCCGAGGCTATCAGCGAGGCCACACCGGCAGGGACTATTATTGTTATGGGCGGGTCGCCCGGCGACCACGCCATTAGGGTCGCAAACGTGGAAGCCTGGACAAGGGTCGAGAGACCCCTATAAACGGATACGGCCCCCGTCCACTCCCTGTCATCAGTCTCGTTGTAGATCGTGGAGAGAGCGGAAGCGGTTAGCGCCCCCATATATGCCGTGAGGAAAGCGAACACGGCGAGGGAGGCCGAGAGCGACTGTGAGGGAAGTAGTTTAAGAGAGAGGCCGAAGACTAGGGGTGAGGCTAGGAAAAGCAGTCTACGGGCATTAGCCGATCTGAGCCTTCTCGAAGCCACTAAGGCCCCCTCAAGCCTAGCCAGTAGCCAGAAACCTGCCAGTATGCCTGCAAGTGCCCCCTCGAATTTTCCCACTCCAAGCTGCGATGCTACAATGGTCTCTGCATAGGCCCAGATAGCCATGTAGATCCCTGCTGCGAGCGATGTGAAGACAGCGGCCCTCATAGTTTTCGGAGCACCGTTAGAGAGTGGAGTGGGTGGGATAATAAAGGGGGGAACACGAGTAATTCCACTTGCCCTGGCATCTCTTTTTTACTATGATTAATAAAATTATTTTAAATGACATTAATGAAATAAAGGCTCAAATGCTAAAGCTTATATATACTTTAAAGCATCCACTCACTAAGGACTAAAGCTAAAGGTGGATCAGTTAACTTGGAAATAGAACGCATTAATAGCGGTATCCTGGGCCTCGACGAGCTTCTCGGCGGTGGTATACCCCGAGGCTCCATAATACTGGTGGCCGGGCACCCTGGATCCGGGAAAACAGTGTTCTCGGCAAAGTTCATATACGAGGGGGCTGTGAGGTGGGGAGAGCCAGGCCTGTACGTGAGCTTTGCCGAGAGCGAGGAGGATTTTAAAAAGTACATGAAAACCCTCGACCTCGACTTTGAGCCCTTAAAGGATAGGGGGCTCTTCAAGTTCCTCTCGCTACCGACGATAATAGATAGTTACACGATAGAGCAGTCAATAGAGGAAATACTGGGAATAGCCAAGGCTATGAACGCTAAGAGACTCGTGATCGATAGCATAACAGCCGTCCTCAAAACCCTGGGGCCCGAGAGGACGCGTGCGCTGCTACACACGGCCCTTATACCAGGGTTCAAGAGGCTGGGCATAACAGCGCTGCTAATAGCGGATCTACCCTACGGCTCTACAACAGTTGGCATGGGCGTCGAGGAATTTGTCGTAGACGGTGTCCTAGTATTTAAAATGGAGAGAGAGCGGGGCATGACCAGGAGGCTCATAGAGGTGAGGAAGATGCGAGGGTCCAGGACGCTGATAATGGAGATACCGTTCGTCATAATGCCAAGGGACATTATAAGGCTCCTCATAGCAGCCCCCCTAGACTCAGTGGTAGGCTTTGAAGAGGAGGTTCTAAGCACCGGCGTTGAAGGCCTCGACGAGCTTCTCGGCGGCGGCATAAATAGGGGTGCACAAGTGCTTCTAGTAGGCCCCTCGGGCTCTGGCAAGTCCCTCCTAGCACTCCAAATGGCGCTCAACATGGCTAGTGAAGGCAGGAGAGTTCTCTACCTGAGCTTCGAGGAATCCACGGAACAGCTTAGGAGGAAGATTATGAGGCTAGGCTATGGGGATCCCGGCTCTATCCCGCTCTCGCTTGTCAACATAAACGTGACAGCCCACACGTACGACTCCCTGATAGCCTTCACGCTAAGACTGATAGACAGCAAGAAGCCCCAAGTCTTCGTGGCCGACGGCCTGGGCGAGGTGATGAAGGCGGGCGACGAAAGGGCTTTCTGGGCATCCACGACTACCATCTTCAACTTTCTCAGGCGAGAGCACATAACAGGGATCCACACGTACGCAGCCAGGTATCCAGAGGAAACCGTCCCCCTAGACACTATAAGCGACATCATTATACTCCTAAAATACGAGCGCAAGGGAGACAGATACTCTAGGAAGATAATGGTGTACAAGCACAGAGGCAGGACAACTGATACCAGGATCTCGGGCATGGTGATAGATGGCAGGGGGAGGATTAGAGTGGTTAAAGGGTGAATAAGGGTGATAGGAGTTGATAGATCATGGGAATAAGGAGAGAAACAATGACATGCAAAGTGTTGAAGACGCTCTAAGACTCGTAAGGGACAAGCTAGCAAGCCACCTATGGAGCACAGCTCCCGGGCTACTCGCAGTGCTTAACATTTACTGCAGAGACCGCTATGGGACCGAGTACCTGGAGATCCTGGTGAGGGAGCCAGGCATTGCATATAACATTGCCCTCGACTACCTGGGAAACGAGGTTTCTACAAAGCTTTTTCTACTCTCACTCTTAAAGCCTGTCCTCGGCGAAGAGACGCGCGAGGCTGTAAGGCTCCTGGAAAACGGTAATGTCGAGGGGTTCAGGAGACTCATCACTAGTAGGGCCGGCAGGTATCCCTAGTATCCACGGGCCCAGCTGCAACAAGGCTGCCCGTGGATCAATGCACAACGCTATGGAGCCCGGGGGGCTGTATTCTGGCTCATTCTCTCCTATAAGGCTTCCCAATGGACTTCGGGAAGCTTGCCCTACCAATGAATATGGCTACCACTATTAGTGTTATAATGTAGGGTATCATCAACACGAGGTGGTAGGGTACCGCCTCCTTTATGCCCGGCGTGAATGCCACCACATAAGCCAGGCCCTCGGCGAACCCGAATAGGAAGGCGAAGCCTAGAGCCTTTAGCGGATCCAAGCCCGCTGCTACAAGCACTGCGAGGGCTATGAAGCCCCGCCCAGCGCTTATCTCCTTGACTATGCCTCCGAACCATGCCAGTGGCATGAATGCCCCGCCCAGCCCTGTTAGGGCGCCGCTTACGACGGCCCCCAGTATTCTGACCCTGGCAATGCTCACCCCAGCAGCGTCCAGGGCTTCGGGGGCCTCTCCAGCTGCTCTTATCCTAAGGCCTAGAGGTGTCCTCTTTATCATGTAGTTCAGGGCGAAGGCTAGGGCTATTGCGAGTATTGTCACGTGACTTATGCTTATGACGGGTGTTCTTATGGGCTGCACTAGCACCTCCTTTGGCGGTATGTGTATGCCTGGCACGCCCCATTCTGCCAGTATAAAGTAGGGCACGAACCCTATGGCGAAGATGTTTATACCTATACCCACTATTATCTGGTCAGCCTTGCCATAGACGCTTAGGACGCCGAAGATTAGCCCTATGAAAGCGCCTATAGCCAGGCCCGCGGCTAGGCCGGCCCAGCCATTGTTGAATACCTCGGCAGCGTAAACACCTACGGCAGCCGAGATAAGGAAAATGCCCTCCAGCCCGATGTTGACCAGGCCCCCCTTCTCGTTAATGGCCTCGCCCATAGCTGCAAGGGCAAGCGGCGTCATGGCCAGGAGGCTGGCCTCTATGAGGGAGTCTATCTTAAAGCCTACCCGGGAGAGCGCCAGCAGTAATATGGCGAAGGAGGCTGGGATGCTCAGCATCCTTATAGCCGTTATAGCCCTCAAAGCCTAGCCACCCGCCACCCTCCTCTTAAGCCTGTACCTCTTGATAGCCTCGAAGACCTCGGGAACTGCCAGCGCTATTATTATGAGCCCAGTGACAGCGTCCACGAGCTCCGAGTATATGCCGGCCTCGATCTCCATATAGCGCCCCCCGTGCCTGAGGCCCCCGACAAAGAGCGAGGCTATTATGATCCCTATGGGGTGGTTTCTCCCAATAAGTGCAACACCTATACCCTCGAAGCCCAGCCTAACCACGTTACCCAGGGTCCCGTAGAGGGCCCAGGTAGGCGGCCTCCCCAGAACCTGGGTAGCCCCTGCGAGCCCCGCTGCTAGGCCCCCTATGAGGAAGCTCACTATTATTACCTTTTTCTCGGAGATCCCGGCGAACCTTGCAGCGTCCGGGTTTAGCCCGTACATTCTCAGCTCGAACCCCATCTTGGTCTGGGTCAGGAACACGTTGACCGCTATATTGAAGGCTATGGCCACGAAGAGGACGCTGGTCAGGCTGGTGCCCTCAACCAAGACACCGTACCTTGCAGTCTCGAGCACCGAGTAGGTCTTCTCCGCCCTTCCGGGCTCCGCCAGCTGGTATAGTACCAGGTACGTTGCCAGGTAGAAGGCTATCCAGTTGAACATTATCGTCGATATAACCTCGTGGACCCCCCTGAATACCTTAAGAAGGGCTGGGCCCACGCTCCACAGGAGGCCGAAAAGCATGCCTGCAAGAGTGGCTACCAGCACGTGGAGCGGCCAGGGCAGGCTCAGGAAAGCTCCCGCTATTACTGCCCCTATGGCACCCATGTAGAGCTGTCCCTCAGCGCCTATATTGAAGAGGCCCGCCCTCACGCCTATGGCGAAAGTTATCCCGGTAAGCATTATGGGGACCGCGAATGCGAGGGTCTCCATCAAGTCGTAGGTGCTCCCGTAGGCTCCGGTGAAGAGGGCCTTATATGCTAGTACAGGGTCATAGCCATAGATGGCCATGAGTAGGGCGCTGACAGCCAGGCCTATAGCCAGGGCTAACAGTGGCTGGGCCACTGTCTCTAAGATCCTAGACGCCAGCCCCAAACGTACCCCCCACTCTACGGGCCGGGCTAACAGGATAACTAGTTGAGAAACGCGATATAAATGCCTTTGACCCAAAGCCTCTCGAAAAGCTAGCACCCACCCTTCCAGGCCAGCTCCCGGGCCAGCGAGAGAGCTTCCTCCTCCCCCGTGATTCTCGAGATAAGCCCGGCCATCTCCGAGACTGCACGCTCCCTGGGTAAGCCCCTCAGGTATCTCCCGAGAACCCATAGAAGCGAGTCTATATGCATGGGAGGCACTCCACTCTTCTGGGACACCATTGACCACGCCTTCTGGCATACAGCAGGCTTCGAGACTACCTCCTCCACGCCCTTGGCACCCCCAATGATCCCAGAGGAGATACTGGCGCAGGCCACCCTCAAGTCTACAGGTATGGGGACCTCGATTGCAAGAACTTCCCTGGACCCCCACGGCCTAGCAGCATAGTAGGCCAGCTTGACCGCGAACAAAACAGTCTTCCTCCAGTAATCAGTGGACAGACTGGAGGCCAGTGACCTGGCAACACCCAAGGGATCCCTTATAACAACCCTGGGATCCCGGGCCATAAGGGCTAAGAGCCTCTGAGCCCTCGAACCAACCCTCTTGACCCTAGCTATCTTAGCCTCCCTCCCTATAATCGATCCCCTACAGTTCTCCAGGAACCACACGACATCACCAATGACATCCTCCACAGTGCCGGGGGGCGAGTGCTTCCTCCTCGAATATATCATGGATCCAAAGCACTCCCACCACTCCTCCCCGGGCATAGCCAGTCTGTAGCTGGCAACACCAGCCAGTAGCCCGTAAACAGCCGCGAACCCCCGGCCCGCCAGGTCTGCTATGGACTGCATCACCCTATACTGGGGGTCGAGCTCCTCTTCAAACCTAAGAATGCTCTCAACACCTATCCTGGAAAGAGCCCTCGAAACAGCTTCAACCCTTCCCTCAACTATCCACACTACCAGCCAGCACCCCGCCTGGGGCCACGCAGTAAACCAAGTAAACCATCTATACGCTATCTATCATGGAACCATTATAACTCCAGCACCGCTTAGCCTGCAGTGTGCCCGAGGGGCACCAAGAGCGCTCTTACAAGCCCCAAGAATCCTTTATAAGTAGTTCATGAACCCGGGGAGGAGTCATGGCTCTATTCGACGCGTATAACTCTCTCCATCCTGTAGCCCGTTATGACTCTTATTGGGCCCCTAAGCATCTCGTCCACGCGTGGGTCTCCCGTGTCGACTCTCAGCGTGTCTAGCCTTGCAATTTTGCTCGGCGTTGAGACCACTATGATCCCTTCCTTCCCGACTCTTTTAACGACCTCGGGGCTTATTTGCTGGTTGCCCCTCCCGAGTATGTACCCCTGGCCTCCTATGGGCGAGACGACTATCTTCACGTCGCCCTTGTGCGCCTCGATTAGCGATAGGATCCCGGCCTCGTCTAGATCCCGGCCCACGAGCCTCCCGTTATGGACCGCGTCTACCCCTAGCAGGGTTTTCTCGACTCCGAGGCGCCTGGCGATCCTCTCGACCGTCCTCCCCGGTCCTAGTATGTATAGCGTGCAGTCCTCGACAAGCTCTTCGAAGTACCTCGCTATAGCCTCCATGTCCTCCTCCTCGGAAACACCTGTGTAGACCTCCTTACCCGACCCTACTAGAAGGTCTGACTCTGGAACCCTCATGTAGCCGAAGAGCTTGACCCTCAGCTCCCCCCTCCTATACGCTTCCTCGTCGACGTCAAGAACCTCCCTCTCCACGGTGACCCTAAGGCCCCGGGCGAAGCTCTCGACAATCCTCGCAGCGCTTCTCGGGTTGACCGCGAATACTGCGCTGAACACTTTGACCCCGCTGGGGACTCCCAGTGCTGGCAGCCTCCCGTCTATCGAGCTTAAAACATCCCTAGCAGTCCCGTCGCCTCCAACGAAAACGAGAAGGTCGACCCCCATGGACTCTATGGCCTTGGCGCACCTACGAGTGTCAGCTGCTACCGTGGGCCATGCCCTCCTACTAACGCACTCCACGACCTCGTACCTGCCCTCGTGATGCGTGCCCGCTAGAATGTCGGAACCCATCCTGCCGGGAGGAGTCAAGATCTCGACTATGGGCTGCAGGGCCTCCAGGAACTCTCTAGCCCTTTTAGGGGCCACAAGCTCCGCTCCCAGCATTAGGGCCTTAACAGCGTAGGCCCCGTCGGATCCCTTAAAACCCAGCCTGCCCCCGATGCCGGCCAGAGGATTGACTATAAAGCCGATCCTGGCGTGCAAGCTCTAAGCACCCAGCTATGCGCCCAGGCTCCCTGTCACTCTCTACCACCGCCCCTGTATTACCTCTGGTAGGACGGCTTCCACATAAAGTTTTCCCGAGAATGCATCTCGGCCAGCGGCTGCTAAGCTGCCATTACTGGTATAGGGGAGAGAGTCCCTGTAATACTGGGCCTACACTAATTCTACCCTGCAACGCCCGAGGATCCTTCTGGCAACCCTGGTGGCGAGTATTGATGGAAGCCAGGCTACTGGGGCTCTTAAAGATGATCAGGGACTTCCAGCCGATCACTGTTAGAGAGTTAGAGGCCATAGCGTGGGCTAGAGGGCTGGACTATGGAGTGGAGTACACAGATTGGATCTGCGGCAATAATGGGTGCACTAGCAAGAGACTACGGGCTGACGTGAGAAGCCTCGCCGAGCAGGGGCTTGTTAGGATCGAGGATCGCTTAAAGGTCTCCAGCAGGGGCTTGGAGGTCTTGGCCCTAGCCATAAGGGAGGGAATCAAATGAGGCATCAATGATCCTTGAAATACCTGGAAGCCCAATATATAACTGTGAAGAGGCTGTTGGACGCACTCTCGCCCAGGTGTCTTCCAGGTGTACGGCGAGGAACGGAGGATATTATCAGCTATAGAGAAGGCTCTACTAACAGAGGCGGGCAGGGAGTATCTGGCATCACCAAGCCAGGTATGGGTCACTGAGGTCTCCCAGTGCCTGAGGCAGGCCTTCTACAACCGTGTTATGGTGCGGGAGAGAAACGTGGGGGCAGCGTATTCCATACTCAGGGGGAAGCTGCTGCACGAGGCAGTCCTGAAGAATATACCGCTGGGCGAGTCAGAGAAGGTCTTGGAGACGAGGAGCATCAGGCTCGGGGAAGGAGACACGGAGCTTAGGGGGAGGGCGGACCTGGTTGCAGGATCCTACGTGGTTGACCTGAAGACCAGCGAGAGGGCGCCTAGCGAGCCCCCCAGGGAATACGTGAACCAGATCCAGTTATACATGCTACTATACGGTAAACCCCGGGGAATGATAGTCTACATAACGAAGGCCGGGCTCAGGCACTTCACCATAGAGAGGGATGATAGCCTCATAGAAGAGCTGAAGAAGAAGGCCGTTAAGCTTTCTAAGGCGCTAAGAGAGAATAGGCTACCCGAGCCCGAGACTGGGCCCTGGTGCAGATGGTGCCCCTGGGCCAGCCAGCAGTACTGTCCCGAGGGGGCCTCTCATATAGGGGCTGAGGGGAAAAGCTGAAGCCGTCCTAGCCCGGATGGAGGATAGACAGGAGGCTCATGCAGGGCAGCCGGGGAATGCTAGTAGGGATTCCATGGCCTGTAGCTCCTAGCTCGTAGCAGTGACTGCGGTAATTCTAGCTCTGCTCACAGTTTTAGCTGATCCTCTGCTAGAGCTGCGCCGGCTAAACTTAAAATTTCCCTGGCCTTGGACTATTAGCTGGTGCCCCCTTATTGGCTGGCATTAGAAGAGTATATGTTCCGGGGTTGGCTGCATCCCTTAGAAGGCACCACGACAGGATCCTCGAGGCACTGGATCTCCTAGAGAAAATGGTGTCGCTGGACAGGCCTCCCCTTAGTGATGTGAAGACCCTTCTGGATTTCATAGAGAACTACGTAGACTCCTGTCACCACACTATAGAGGAATGCGTCCTCTTCCAGGGCGCTAACAATGCCGGGTTCCCTCTCGAGGGCAGCCCTATCCAGGTCATGGTCTGCGAGCACGGCATAGGCAGGTACCTTTTGAGGCTTTTAAGGGAATCCGTTAGAAGAGCCGAGCTAGGCAGAGGCGAGGGGTTAGAAGAGGTCAGAAGCTATGCCATGATGTATGCAAGCCTGTTAAGGGCTCATATCGAAAAGGAGAACAACATACTATTCCCAGCACTTGAAGCCTCTTACAGCGAAGTAGAGTCCACGGTAGACGCTGAAGAGATAGAGAAGCGTGCCAACCACGACTACTGGGAAAACCTACTCGAAGAACTAAAATCCAAGTATAAGTCTTAGAACCAGCACCAGCAAGACCTCCACCCCGACTAGTGTTCTGGAGGAGGGTGATCCTCCCCAAACCCTGGCCCCGCCTGTGTGAACACTATACCATATCAGGGCAGCGTTAGGGCGGCTAGCCAGCCTTAGAGGCCCCCACTATTCACAGGCATAGCATGAATAGTTGTGGAAGGAGACCGTGGGGCTTAGCCTGTGGCTATCATTTTCTTTAACCTTTTTGAGAGTTCTTCGTAGTACCTGATGTCTTCTCTGGAGAGGCTTGGGGGCACCCTCTTCATGGCTTCCTCGAAGTGCCGCATCTCGACTGGTCCTGGCTCGAACTTCTCCCTGAGCTTTGTTAGAGCAGCCTCGCGGACTAGGGCTGCTATGTCGGCGCCCGTGTAACCCTCTGTCATCTCGGCCAACCTGTCTATGTTGACGTCTTTTGCTAGGGGGACTCTTCTCAGGTGTACCTGGAATATCTTCTTCCTGGACTCCTTGTCTGGCGGGGGCACGTAGATCAGCCTGTCGAACCTGCCGGGCCTCAGTAGTGCCGGGTCTACTATGTCGGGCCTGTTGGTGGCAGCTATGACGACGACGTTCTGGAGCGGCACTATGCCGTCCATCTCGGCCAGCATCTGGTTGACAATCCTATCCGTGACGCCGCTGGTGTCGTGCCTGAACCCTCTAGCAGGGGCTATGGCGTCTATCTCGTCGAAGAACACGATGCAGGGGGCGACTTGCCTGGCCCTCTCGAATATCTTCCTGACGGCCTTCTCGCTTTCTCCGACCCACTTGCTCAGTATTTCTGGGCCTCTCACTGCTATGAAGTTGGCGCCGCTCTCGGTAGCCACGGCCTTGGCTAGGAGGGTCTTGCCCGTGCCTGGAGGCCCGTAGAGCAGTATGCCCTTAGGAGGCTCTATGCCCATTTCCTGGAAGATCTTAGGGTTCCTCAGGGGCCACTCTACGGCCTCCCTCAGCTGCTGCTTGGCGTCTTCCAGACCTCCTATATCGTCCCACCTAACGTTGGGTACCTCGACGTATATCTCCCTTATTAGGCTGGGCCTGACAACCTTCATGGCCTCCATGAAGTCCCCCATCTCAACCTTCAGCTCTTTGAGTATGCTGGTTGGGATCTCGGTGGCTTTGGTCAAGTCTACCTTCCCGTCCTTCATGAACCTCCTGAGGGCAGCCATGGCGGCCTCCTTGGCCAGGGCCGCTATGTCTGCCCCCGTGTAGCCGTGCGTCATCTCCGCTATCTTATCCAGGTCGACGTTCTCGCTTAGGGGCATGTTCCTGGTGTGGACCTGGAGTATCTCTAGCCTAGCCTTCTTGTCCGGGGGCCTGATCTCAATCTCCCTGTCGAACCTGCCGGGCCTCCTAAGGGCCGGGTCTAGGGCGTCGGGCCTGTTGGTGGCGCCTATCACTATAACCCTGCCCCTCTCCTTGAGCCCGTCCATCAGTGTGAGTAGCTGCGCCACGACCCTCCTCTCAACCTCTCCCGTGACTTCCTCCCTCTTGGGAGCTATGGCGTCTATCTCGTCGATGAATATTATGGACGGAGCGTTTTCCTCGGCCTCCTTGAAGATCTCCCTCAGCCTCTGCTCGCTCTCGCCATAGAACTTGCTCATTATCTCGGGCCCGTTTATCGTGATGAAATAGGCCCCGATCTCGTTGGCAAGAGCCTTGGCTAGGAGGGTCTTGCCCGTGCCTGGGGGCCCGTAGAGCAGTATGCCCTTAGGAGGCTCTATGCCCAGGTGTTTGAAGAGTTCCGGGTGCTTCATTGGCAGCTCCACTATCTCCCTTATCCTAGCCTTGGCCTCCTCAAGGTCTCCTATGTCCTCCCACGTTACCCTCGGAACCCCCCGGGGCCTAGCTATCTCCTCCTGGGTAGCGGGCTTCTCCCTTATAACGAGCTCTGTTGCCTCGGTAACGTAAACGGTCTGGCCTGGCTGGGCCGAGACCACCACCAGCGGGATCCCCTCGAACACGGGTATTATGACGGTCTCCCCGCGGGCCAGGGGCTTCCTGAGAAGCGCCTCCTTGACGTAGGCTACGAAGTCCGGCCCAAACCTTATGGGCTGTAGGGGTGCCAGGACGACTTTTGTAGCCCTCTCCACCCTCTCAGCCTTAGAGACCTCGACCGTGTCGCCTATAGAGACCCCCAGGGCCTCTCTCAGGTAGCCGTCTATCCTCACTATGTTTGAGTCCTCGTCGTGGGGATGCAGGGGCCATGCAACGGCGACGACCCTTGCAGAGTCGCTCCTGATCTCCAGGAAGTCGCCAGTCGAGACGCCCAGGTCATTCATTGCGGGCCTACTTATCCTAGCTATCTTCCTGCCCACATCCCTCGTATAGGCCTCTGACACCCTAAGCCTAAGAGAGTCAGGCAAGGCTCTACACCCTAGATGCAGCCATCAGGTTCTTATTTGGAGGTGGCAGTTTAAATCGCTTAGTTAGAGCCAGCGGCTATGAGGGGCTCTTCACGTGCAGCTAGCCTTGTCTAGGGCTCTCCCCACGATCCTCTCAAAGCCGCCAGTATCTACTATACCGCTAAGCCTGGCGACGGGTCTCGAGTCAATGAATACCATGATGGTGGGGACGCTTAGAACCCTGAGCCATGTAGCAAGCTCCGGTGTTCTAGCCACGTTTACAGCCACGAAGGACACTCTCCCATTAAATCTCTCCGAGGCCTCGACAAAATGCGGCGCCATAGACTTGCAGTAGGGGCATGTGGGCGAGTAGAAGAAGACCAGCGACACTCTACACCGTGAAATGAGCTCCTCAAACTCTCTAAGACTCCGCGGCTCAGCCAGATCCCCCCTGCCGGTGCAGCACTCTTCATCGTACCCTGCAAGTATAGACTCCTTAACCTTTTCTATTAGCTTGCTTAGCTCCTCATCCAACCCTCCTTACCCCTCCATGGATCCTGCAGGGGCCGGGGGATCCCTAGCCTGGGTTTTACTCGTTCAAAACCCATTAACGCTTAATTTATGCCGCGGGAAACCTATATACTTGATGGCATGAAGAGGCCTTAGCAGGGCCGAGGCTTCTGGTAGCGGCTTCGATGGCCCATGAGGACCGCGTGGGGGCTGACTGCTACGCCTGGGGGGATCCGTTTTCCTAGGAGTCCAGCTTGGATGGAGGGTCTGGAGAAAATATGTTAAGGGATTAGATGCTTAGCACTCTTTCCCGCTAGGCTACTGCAGCCGCTTCAAGGGTTTTCCTGGTATTGCCCTCCACGTAGTTCATTATGTCCTCGGCGGTTATTTGCCTCGTGAAAGATTCAGCCTTTGCTATGAACCTTAGAAGAACGATTTTGGCAGGCGTCTGGATTATGCTCTTCATGTAGAACCTTGATATTATGTCTCTAGCCCACTTCGTTGTGTGCTCCATTAGCTTCTTCAGCAGCTCCGCGTGTTCAAGAGTCATCTTGACTGGCTTGAACCACCCCTCGCCCCTCAGGGATCCTAGTGGGACGAAGAACATGGGCACTAAGATGCTTCTATAGTACTTTAGGTCCTCTACAAGCTGGATTGTATCGACTACATCGCTGGGGGTTTCGCCTGGAAGCCCTAATATGACCGTGCCGGCCGGTATGAAGTAGTTGTCGTGCAGTAGCGAGAAGGCTTCAACAACAACTTCGGGCCACTTCTCCGGGGGATAGGGGGCTGACTTGCCCGGCATGATCTTCTTAGCCAGCCTTCTGGATCCAGTCTCTATCCCCGTTTGGAAGCCTGTGTATTGCTGGTTATCGTCGAGGATTATGTCGGCGAGGCGCGATAGCATGCGGAACCTCTCCTCGCCGTAAAGTACTGTGGCTAGGGCTGCATGGCTCCACGTGAAGTCCCTGTAGTACTTTTTAGTCAGCCTGTGTAGCTTCTCGAGGGCTTCAACGTTGGGTATGATGCCCCGGGCACCGTAAAGCGGTACGTCGTCGCTGTGCAGTATCCCCCCTCTAACGCCTCCCCTAACGTTTACCTGGAGCTCCCTTTCTATCATGTCTAGCGTGTAGTACCTTATGCTCTTGTAGGTGACGCTGCAGAAGCTGCAGCCCCTAGGGCAGCCCCTCATTATCTCTATGAGGCCGTTTATTGACGGAGCCTTGATCAGGGGTATTTCTTCGAGGGACGGCGAGTCCCTAGGCCCCGATAGTATGTATCTGGGCAGGGGGCTCCCCTCTAGTATTCTCCTAGCCAGCCAAGTTACTATCCTCTCGGCCTCCCCCTCTACTATAGTGTCTACCATGAACTTTCTCACATAGGTGGGCGAGTAGAGCCACTGCCAGGCTGCGGGCCCCCCGACAATGACTTTCAGGCTCGGGTTGTACCTCTTCTTGTAATAGGCTATCTTGGCTATGAATGAGAGGAAGCTTCTCCTATTGAGGGGCTCCTTCCCTGTCAGCATCCAGTACTCGATGCTGGGCGGGTTGAGTGCGAAATAGTCGTGGTGGCCTATGAGAACAGCCTTAGCCGTCTTGATGTACCTATCCACGTGGTCGGGGTCTATTATTTCCGCCGAGAAGCCGGCATCCTGCAGGGCCGCCTCCACCTTCCTCAGCCCATAGGGTGCCTGGGCTGGGCGCCCGCGAGAATCGACCCTAACCCTAGGCGCTGCTATCCACCGCCACAGGAAATCAGGCATCCCCACCGCTGGCGCTGTTGTCATGAAGCCCAGGAACTCCTTACCGCGGTGGTTCGACATCATGCTCCTATCCGTGGTTATTATAAAGTCGAGCCCCGCGCCATTACCGTGGCCCATGGAGCCCCTCACCTCCCCCTCCAGACAACCTCTACGCCAGGAGGGGTGGAGCCTTCTACGACGCTAAGCGATATGAAGAGGAAGGACTGGTGGATCCTCCTGATAACGTCGAGGCACTCGACGAAACTGCCCTCAGGGATCCTGACAAGAAACCTCGTTCCGCCCCTCTTCATGAGCCCTCTTATCCTGTCAACTACCTCTGAGGTGTCGACACTACAGTCATTAATGGTGATCTCGTAGTCGTACTGCAGGAGCCCTGTACTACGTGTAGGAGCGGCGCCCACGAGTTATCCCCCCATATTGGGGGCCTTCTCTGGATGTATACTTTGATGTTTCCAAGCCTGAAAAATGTTTCGCCCCTGGCCACGGTGGGCCTGGCACCCACTATGGGATCCCTGTGTAACTGGCGTCAATGAACCTGAGGGGCAGCTCCAGGTCCTCTCTCACCCCTATCCTGCCCGTCCGCCTTACGCTCTCAGGCCTATAGCCGTCATCCACTATTGTTATGGGTGAGCCGTCCTTGTAGGCCTCTAAGCCGTCGTGCTCCCTGCCTATTCCAAGAGCCTGGGAGAGCCTCCCGGGGCCCATTGACACGAGTCTCCAGTCACTGGTGTTAACCCCCCGGTTTACACGCATCACGTCTAACCCCCTGACAGGATAGCATGACCTGAAAAGCACGGCCCCGCTCATACCCTCCTCGTGGGCTACAACGTTGACCATCCACTTGTTATGAACCGGGTAGACCAGTAGCCTGCCCACGGGGCCCCTAAGCCTCCTAGCTATCCTCCCATTAGGGCCCCTGCTCGCCCTACTGGCAGGGTCGCAGGCGCCGAAGTAAGCCTCAACCTCTACCAGCCTGCACTCAAGAGCTTCCCGGCCCAGCCTTCTCCTAACAACTTTACCTAGCAAGTCTACAGCTACCACGTCTGGCTGCCTAGCATAGAATCCCTCTCCGAGGATCCTGGCGCGGCCAGACACCCCGACACACGCCTCCGGGATCGCTACTCGGAATCCTTAACGATCTCCCCCCCAGCCACCACCTTCAGGGATAGATCGAAGCCCCAATAATAGCCCAGCCACTTATGGTTCTCCGCGTCCCATACCACAATATCGGCCCTCATGCCCGGAGCTATTCTCCCGACGACATTGTCGAGGCCAAGGCTCCTAGCAGCGTTAACCGTCGATGCAGCCAGGGCTTCCAGCTGTGTTAGGCCTAGAACGTAGGGGGCCAGCTGTAGGGCTGTCTGCACCAGCGGGGTCATGTTGTTTGGATTATAGTCGCTGGCTAGGGCAATAAAGACGCCGGCCTCCCTAAGCGCCTCTACTGGGGGCCTGGGAGAGTCGATCATTGAAAGTATACTTGTGGGGGTGAGGACAGCCACGATCCCTCTGCTGGCTAGTAGCTTAGCGTTCTCCGGGGGCATTCTTTCCAGGTGATCCATCGAGTCAACACCCAGCCCGGCAGCCATCTCAGAGCACCCTATATACGCTAGCTGGTCGGCATGGATCCTAGCCCTGAGCCCCGAGCGCAGCCCCGCCTCGAGTATCAGCCTCGACTCCTCAACGCCGAACGCCCCCCTATCGCAGAAGACGTCTACATAGGTTGCCAGGCCTCGCGAAGCAGCCTCGGGAACCAGCGTGGAAGCGAACTCCCTCGCATAAGCCCTGGCGTCGGCTCCTTGCGGAGGCACGTGGGCTAGAAGAGTAGGCACCACGAGCTGCCTAGCTTTGCCAAACGCTGCCCTAACGACTTCCAAGTGCCTGAGCTCTTCATCCAGATCCAGCCCGTACCCAGTCTTCACTTCAACCGTGGTGGTACCAGCCCTTAGCATCAACTCTAGCCTCTCGAGAAGCAGCTCTAAGAGCCTACTGGTCGAGGCACTGACGGTGCGGCGCACGGTTCTGTATATGCCGCCCCCCCTCCTGAGGATCTCGCTGTAGGGGACCCCCTGAACCTTTAGTGTAAGCTCGTCTTCCCGTGAGCCGTCGAACACCGGGTGCGTATGGGGGTCTACAAGCCCCGGAGTAGCCAGTCTATCCTCGGCATTTATAGAAGTCTCGGCGTCGTAGCTACTCCTTATCCTGCCACTAGGCCCCACATCTATAATCCTACCGCTCCTAATAGCCACGCCTGCCTCCCTAACAATACCGGCCCTCTCCTCGGAGACCCTGGCCAGCGGGCCATCCATGAAAGTGACCAGCTCCCCAATGTTGTAGACCACGATGTCAGCCCTTGGCACGGCTGCACACCCCATGATGCGACAGGGAGTAGAGGATCAGCTTGGCTGCAAGCCTTGGTGTACGCCCCCCAGGATCCGCCATGGGCACTGTTTCCACCACGTCTAACCCCTTTGGGTTAAGCCTGGCCGAGGCGTGTGCTAGAACCTGCAGGGACTCCAAGGGTTCCATGCCTAGGGGTGTTGGCGAGTTGACGCCGGGCGCGTGGGCCTCGTCTATGTGGTCCATGTCTATGCTCACGTAGTAGGCGTCAGCACCGCAACCGGCCATCGCATCTACTGCCTCGAGCGCACTCTCAAGCCCTCCCACCAGGCGCAGCCTGGGCACGATGGTGATCCCCAGCTCTCTAGCCCTCCCAGCCAGGTATCCGGGGTTAGAGTAGTCGCTTACGCCTATCACGGCAGAGCACGCTATCCTGTCCCCAGCGGCTGTATACAGGTCCCAGAGCCACGAGCCGCTTGTTAGGCCTTCACTAACGCTTCTCAAGTCATAGTGGGAATCCATGACCAGTACCCCCACGCTATCAACGGTCTCAAGCAGGCCCATAACCGTGTGTAGGGTGATGGAGTGATCCCCTCCCAGGAAAACCGCTAGAGGATACCTGGAAAAAGCCTCCCTAGAAGCGGAACGTATCCTGCTACCCGTCAGGCTATAATCGCCGGGAGCCACGGCCACGTCGCCCAAGTCTACAAGACTACAGCTAATATCCGAGCCCAGGCCCGGCGAGTGGCTAGTCATCCTATACAGCTCCCTCCTAATAGCAGAAGGGGCGTCACGAGCCCCCGGCCTGCCAGTAACGCTCCAGTCCCAGGGAACACCGATGATGGCCACGTCACCCTCACGCGAAGGAGCCATCCTTCTATCCATTGGATCCTTTAATAGCATAGAACCCGGGGGTAGCAAGACCCTCTCAACATGCACGGATCTCTCCCTCCCAGAGCCACTCCTAGCCAAAGGCCACAACCCCTACCAGGCAGCCAATGCCCTATACAATTATAATGCTATTAGTGCTCAGCCTAAACTACATTAGCCTCGAGAGCGGCCTAAGATCAGGCCACAACATCCACAGCACCTTGGGCTGGGATCCTATGTCATAATAATTATGTCATAATAAAAAGAGAATGCTGGAGGCCGGAGAGTTGATGGGAGCGGGAAAAACCTTACAGTTTTTATATAATCCACGCGTTTTACTCGCTTATCTGGGAGAAGTCCAGCTCCTCCCATCGGCCCTCAAAGAGTACCCTCGAGGTCCCGCCGGTGTTATCTGCTACTATGCGGCCCTCCTTTATGACGTATAATGGGGGCCCCATGAGTCTTAGGGCGTCTATCTCTGTTCTGCCTTTTAGCAGTACTAGGTTGGCCGTTTTGCCCTCGCTCACTCCATAGTCGTCTTCTATGTGCCATATCTTGGCGGCGTTAATGGTTATCAGGTCTAGTGACTGCTTGAGCTCCTGGTATCCCATCATCTGGTCTACGTGGACAGCCATGAAGAGTGCTTGGAGCATGTCGCCCACGCCCAGGGGGTACCATGGATCCATTATGCAGTCGTGGCCTAAGGCGACGTTAACACCCTTCGAGAGGGCTACCTTGATAGGGGCCATGCCCCTTCTCTTGGGATAGCCGTCGAACCTCCCCTGCAGGTGTATGTTTATGAGCGGGTTGGGGACTATTGAAACCCTGGCCCTGGCTGCTAGCTTGAAGACCCTGTCCCTGTACACCGGATCCCAGCTATGGCTCGCCGTCACGTGGCCCGCCGCCACCCTTCCCTGGTAGCCCCTCCTTATAGTCTCCCTGGCGACTACCTCCAGGTTCCTGCTCCAGGGGTCGTCTGTCTCGTCCACGTGCCCGTCTATGTCCTTGTCGTACTTCTGGGCTATGTCGAATGCAACCTCGACGCTTTTAGCCCCGTCGAACCTTGTGTACTCGTTGTGCGGTATCATCCCGATATTGTCCACGCCCATCTCGGCCGCTTTCTCGAGCAGCTCCGCGTTCTCAGGATCCGTCAGTATCCCGTCTTGGGGGAACGCTGTTACCTGGATCCACATGAGGTCCTTGAGCCTCTCCCTGGCCTCTATGAGGCCTCTGACGGTTGTCAGAGTCTTCTCGGTCGTGTCGGCGTGTGTCCTGAGCCAGAGTGTCCCGTAGGCTACCATCCACTTAACGGCCTTGGTCACTCTTTCCAGCATCTCATCTACCGTGAGCCTCTTCTTCCTCTCAGCCCATATCTCGATGCCCTCCCAGAGTGTCCCGCTCTCGTTGAACCTGGGATCGCCCATTGTCAGCACGCTGTCTAGGTGGAAGTGCATGTTGAAGAAGGCCGGCATTAGTAGTCTCCCTCGGGCCTCTATCTCGTGCTCCCCGTGGCCCGGCGATGGGTGGCCTCTTATGGACTCTATCCTGCCATCCTGGATGTACACGTCGTATTTCCTGTCCTCCGGGCGGCCCCGGATCCTGGCGCCTCTAACTACTATGTCCGCCTCGGCCACGAAGCGTTCACCCCCTGTAGACCAGCTTCGAGAGGGCGAGGTAGGAGATTGCCGAGATGAAGAAGCCGTAGTACCACGCGAGCTCTATTCCGGGAACAGGGATGAAGCCGTAATATACCTGCAGGTTGCCCTGCAGCGCTGAGATCACGTACTCACCTATTATGCCGAGCAGGAAGCTCACAACGCCGACCCATCCCACGCCAGAAGAGTACCCTACACCCCTCCAGAACCTGCCTGACTCCCCGTACTTGTATAGCTCCTCGACGGGGTACTCTTTCCTCCTCACGACCCAGTAGTCCAGAACCATGACGGCTGCTATGGGGCCCAGCCACATGCTGTAGTACCAGTTGAATAATAGCAGGGTGTTGGCTACGTCGAGGGCTTTTTCCCACCTTACTATGCTATAGGGCCCTATGAGTAGCCAGGCTAGGAAGGTAGCCATGGTCAGGGACCTGTGCCAGCCCCACCCTGTAAGCCTTATAATGCCGTTGGTTGCCGCGGGCACGTCTCCCGTAACGTTAGTGCTCCCCGTGGCGAGCGCCGCGAAGAGTAGTCCAAAGAACGCTAGGACGGGGCTCGGGCTGTAGGTTGCTATTATATCTATGGGGCTCTCCTCGCCTCCGGTGAGGCTTGTTGCTACATAGCCCAGCCATGTCCCGACAAGCTGCGGTATCACGAGACCGGCGAAATGCGCCGCCGCCAGGGACTTTACAGACCTGCTAGCGTTAAACCTGCAAATGTCGCTCACGTTCAGCGCTATAGTGCTCCACCACGCGGTCTGCACGGCTATCATCAGGAAGAAGTTGCCGCTAGTCCACTCGACACCGCCCCCGGTTAGCGAGGGGAACTCACCCGGCAGTCCCGGGACTGTGGTCAGGTAATAGGTGAACCAGGCAAAGAACGCCATTAGCAGGGGGCCTGCAATGCTATCCAGGATCTTTATGCCTGTTATCTTCTTGTAGCCCACAGCCCAGACGAAGAGGAGGTATAGCACGAACGTTATGGGAGTGTACCTAAGAGCGATCTCAACTATCTTGTCGCTGGGGACGCCCGCAATGATCATAGCCATCTCTGTTATAGCCCACGCAGCTATGTAGCCGTCTATGCCGTACCAGAATATGCTCACTATAACCCTGACTAGTAGGGGCAGGACGGAGCCCCGATAGCCGAAGGCAGGCCTTAGCTGTACGGGGAATGGTATGCCGTACTTTATTCCCACGTAGCCGTTAAGCGTCATTATGAGCGCCACGACACTGTTACCTATGAGGGCTGCGACTATGGTTTGGAGCATGTTTAACTCGAGTATCTGGCTGAACCATCCCAGGAAGAATATAGAGGTGGTGACGGCCATCGAGAGTATCATGAAAGTGTATGCAAGGGTCCCGGTCTTGCGGGCGTTCTCGGGCACGGGGAATAGCTCAGGATTATCGCGCGCTCCCTGGAGCATGCAGAACCACCCTTCAAGGCATATATACAATTATATAATAATTATCTAGCCTTAGGGGGGTATAAATAGTTATAACGTGGGACAAGAGAGGGCGCAAAGCCCCCACGGCTGGTTTCAAGACTCCCCCGGAGCCTCCGTGACCCGTAACCTCTTAAAACCTTTAGCCCGAGATAATACCTGGAAGCGGCGCACCAGCCAGAAACCTAGAGAGCGGGGATGCTAGCTTTTGCGCGTGCTAATAATCGGGGCGGGCTATGTGGGTAGCATGCTGGCGGAGAAGCTCAGCGAGGCCGGCCACTCGGTAACGATCATAGACAAGGATGACGAGAAGATCACGAGGATAGGGTCAACGCTCGACGTGGAGGCCCTTGTCAGGGACGCCACAAGCCCCACGGTTTACGACGAGATAGACATAAACAGCTACGACATAATAGTGGCTGTCACCGATAGGGACGAAGTCAACTTGTTCGTCGCAGCAATAGCGAAGCTCTACGGCGTTAAAAGGGTGTTCGTGAGGATAAGGAACCCGCAGACAGCCAGGATCCTTGCAACGCTCGGCGTCGAGGGCGTTATACCGGAGCCACAGCTCGTAGCTAACATCCTGTACTCCTATATACAGGGCTCCTACACGATCATAAACCTGGTATCAGCCATGGCTGGAGACTTTGTCCTTATATCTGCGAGGGTTAGGCCGACAAGCGTTGTTAGGGGTAAGAGGGTCAAGGACCTCCTGAGGAACGGCAGGCTCCCCCCGCACACGAGGATAATAGCCGTCGTGTCGCAGGACAAGATAATAGATCCTACAGAGTCCCCGCCCCTCGACGTGGAGGACCTTGTAGTGGCCCTTGTGAGGAAAGATAAGGTTAAAGAATTCAGCTCGCTATTCTAAGTCATCAAGCGGGGACTGGTGGGGTAATGGTTAGGATAGTCGAAGACTGGATAGTAGTGGATGAGATAGGTCTCAGGATCCCGCTGGCAATAGTCTACATGCTCGCCGTAATACTTATATCGCTACTAGCCCTGAGCGCTGTAAAAGGGCTCCTAAACAGGCTGGTGAGCCAGAGGCTCCTAGAGACCGCGCACAAGGAGAGGCTGGAGAAGATAGCGGAGCTGACAGTCCTCATAGCGTTGCTCATTGTCCTGGGCTACATAGCCACAGGGTCCCCACTACTGGTCTACATCTTCCTGGCGATGATAGTCATAATACTGGCCTCTAACTGGGAGATAATAGCCAACATGGCCAGCTACTACGTGATGCTCCTAACCAGGATGGTCAGCAGGGGAGAATACATAATGCTGCCCGGGGGGCCACATGGATGGGTCAGGGAGATAACACCCCTCTACACGCTAGTAGAAAACACGCACGCAATATACGCCGTGCCGAACCTGAGGATAGTAAGGAACGGGAAGCTACACGTCAAGGAGCCAATAACGATCAGGGTCTCGGTTAGGGTGTGGGGCTTCGAGGACGTAGAAGCCGTTACAGTGGTTGAGGGCGTCGTCAAGGAGACTATAGAGGACTGGGGGAGAGACGTCGTGGCACAAATGGGAGGAATACGGGTCTACACGGACGAAATATCCACCGACAGCGTAGTTATAAAGGCCCAGCTACCAGTCCCAGGGCCGACGGTTAACCTGGCCAAGATGTCGCACCTGCTAAAAGAGCTGGCTAACGCTTTAAAGGAGACAGGGTACTCCTTTAATATCAGCCTAGAGCAACCAGAGGGATTCGAGCAGAGGTGGAGGGTGATTGCCTAGGAAGAGGCAGAAGCCGTCTATATGCCCCAGGTGCGGCACGGACGCGGGAGACCCTGTGAAGACGTGGACCCTGGTATCACCGATCCCCGACAGGTACGGCAGGGTAACCATAACAGTCATGGGGAGCTTCAACTGCCCCTCATGCGGTAACAGCTGGAGGACTGTGCTAAAGAGGATCAAGTCAGGCGAGGAGCCAGGCGAGAAAGAGCCCGTTGAGAGAGAGCCCGGCCAGATAATCGAGATAGACCTCTCAGAGCTCAAAGACATGGACTAGAAAGATACACCCCTAAGCCGGGCAACTAGTAGCACGA
This sequence comes from Desulfurococcales archaeon, assembly GCA_015521705.1. GTDB lineage: Archaea > Thermoproteota > Thermoprotei_A > Sulfolobales > Acidilobaceae > S141-84. The sequence goes on along the minus strand of WANR01000051.1, from coordinate 6,066 downwards.
AGGAAGCTCTTAGCCTGCGCCCAGTCCCAGGTAGCCATAAATGGCTAACCCGCACCAGTAGCTGGGCCACACGAAGTCCTGCCACGCCCTGACCCGGCCTGGCATCTACTCCGGGCCACACACTCGCCGGGTTCCCTGGGGCTGGATCGTTCTTCGGCGCCATGCAGGGGTCTAACCTTTTTTGGTGGGGGACCGCTAGTGATTGATGGGTGGTGTGAAGTAGTGTATCACCCATGGATCCCTAACTCCTCGAGAATAAGCGAAATGCTTAGGGAGACCGGGTACTCGAGCATTGAGGAGCTCTACTCGGACATTCCTGCCGGGGCCAGGTTTAAGGGGGACTGGGACTCGCTACCTATAGGTGCTGGCAGGCCTCTTAGCGAGGCTGAAGTTGCGCTAGTAATGGAGGACAAGCTTTCAAGGGTCAGGGTTTACAGGGATCCGCCGCCATTCATGGGTGGCGGGGCTTGGCCTAGGCTAGTCCCTGCTGTCATTGAAGAGGTTGTGAGGCGGGGCGAGTTTCTCACGGCTTACACGCCCTACCAGGCTGAGATCAACCAGGGCCTCATGCAGGCTCTTTTCGAGTACCAGAGCCTCATGGCTGAGCTGCTGGAAATGGAGGTTGTAAACTCCTCCATGTACGACTGGTCAACGGCCCTGGCCGAGGCCATGTTGATGGCTCTAAGGGTTTCCAGGGGGTCTAAGAGGGTTCTACTCCCAGAGACCATGAACCCGCTGCACAGGAGGGTTGTCGAGACCTATCTTTCGCCCCACGGCGCCCAGATCCTCGAGTACCCCGTCGACATGGAGACGGGGCAACCCGTTATGGAAGCGGTTGAAGACCTCTCTAGGAGCGGGCTGGCCGCGCTATACGCGGAGCAGCCCTCCTTCACGGGTGTTGTGGTGGAGGATCTTGAAGCGCTGGGGGAGATAGCTCACAGGCACGGCGGGCTCTTCGTTGTTGGTGTGGAGCCTATTAGCGCTTCTGTCCTGAAGCCGCCAGGCCGTGTGGGGGCTGACGTGGCTGTTGGCGAGGGACAGCCCCTGGGCATAGGCCTCAATTATGGGGGCCCCTACCTTGGCATATTCGCTGTCCGCTGGGACCTGAGGCTTGTGAGGCAGATGCCTGGGAGGATAATAGGGCTAACTAGGGATTCCGAGGGGAGGAGGGCCTATGCTATGATACTGCAAACCCGGGAGCAGCACATTAGGAGGGAGAGGGCTACGAGCAACATAACCACGAACGAGGCCCTAATGGCCATAGCGGCTGCAGCCTACATGGCGCTTCTGGGGGGTGAGGGGCTTAGGAGGGTCGCGGAGGTTTCATGGTACAATAGCCACTATGCGGCTAAGAGGCTCTCAGAGGTACCCGGAGTAAGGTCTCCCCTCTTCGCGTCTGAGTTCATAAGCGACTTCACGGTCAGGCTCCCAGTGGGGGCCCGGAGGGTGAGGGAGATGCTTAGGGATAGGGGGGTACTTTTCGGCATACCGCTGGAAGACTCATTCAAGTGGTCCACACGGGGCGACGTGCTCCTAGCGGTTACCGAGGCCCACTCGAAGAGGCATATAGACTACATGGTTGAACAGGTCTCGGAGGTGATCGGCGAGGTTGGCGGAGTATAGGCAGGCCGCATGGGAGGAGCCACTGATACTAGAGTATAGGGCCAGAGGGCCGGGATACGTGGTCTCAGGCCCCGACGAAGATATAGCCAGGAGGGTCGGAGAGTACAGGCTGCCAAGGTCCAGGGCCTACAGGGAGAGCGCGCCAAGGATACCGGCGCTTAGCGAGCCCGAGCTGATCAGGCACTACACCAGGCTATCCCAGATGAGCTATGGCGTCGACTCGGGCCCGGTGCCCCTGGGGAGCTGCACGATGAAGTATAACCCACGCATAGCTCTCAGGTACTCGTACGACCAGAGGGTCAGGGCGCTGCACCCCCTCCAGGACGACGAGACCGTGCAGGGCCTGCTCGAGGTAATGCACGAGCTACAGGAGTGGCTCAAAAACATACTGGGTATGGACGCCTGCAGCCTCCACCCAGCAGCAGGGGCTCACGGGGAGCTTGCAGGGGTACTCATGATCAGGAAATACCACGAGCTGAGGGGCTCTACTGGCAAGGACGAGATCATCGTGCCAGACTCAGCCCACGGCACAAACCCGGCTAGCGCTGCCATGGCCGGGTTTAGGGTAATCGAGGTGCCCACGGGTAGCGACGGCAACATCGACTGGGACTCGTTCAAGGCCGCTGTGGGCGAGAGGACCGCCGGGCTCATGATAACGAACCCGAGCACCCTAGGACTCTTCGAGGAGAGGATACTTGACATCGCGAGGGAGATCCACGGGGTCGACGGGCTACTATACTACGACGGGGCCAATCTCAACGGGATTCTGGGCCACGCCCGCCCCGGAGACATGGGCTTCGACATAGCGCACGTTAACCTCCACAAAACCTTCTCCTCACCCCACGGGGGAGGGGGCCCTGGGGCCGGCCCCGTCTGCGTCAGGGATAGGCCGGTCTCGGGCGGAGCCAGGCTTCCTGACCTCCTACCAGGGCCGGTAGTCGTCAGGGAGGGGAGGCGCTACAAGCTCAAGTGGCCTGGGGAGAAGAGTGTCGGGCTTCTCAGGGCCTTCCAGGCTAACACGCTGGTCCTCGTCTGGGCATACGTATACATGCTGAGCCTGGGTGCTAGGGGTCTCAGGCTTGCAGGGGAGGTATCGGTGCTCAACACGAACTATTTCGCCAGGAAGCTCCTCTCCCTCTCCAAGGGCGGCTACTCCATGCCCTACGGGGAGTCCAGGCCTAGAAAGCACGAGGTCGTTATAAGCTGTGAGAGGCTGCGCGAGGAGACCGGGATCACTGCGGAGGACGTAGCCAAGGCCCTCCTAGACTCGGGCCTCCACGCTCCCACAATATACTTCCCCCTAATAGTCAGGGAGGCCCTCATGTTCGAGTTCACAGAGTCTGAGCCCAAGGAGGTCATAGACGCCTACATAGAGAGGCTACTCGAGATAGAGGAGACAGCCCGCAGAGACCCCGAGAAGCTGAGAAAAGCCCCCACCAGGACCTCAAGATCCAGGATAGACACTGTGACAGCCAACCACCCACGAACAGTAACGCCCACCTGGAGGGTTGAGAGGCTAAGGAAGGAAGGAGTCCTGGGCCCCCTGAGGTGACCCGCCTCCATGGCTGAGGCAGCGCTGAGGAGGCTGGAAGCCCTGGTAATAGAGGTCTGCATGAGGCCGTGCACCCAACTAGAATGCGTGAGGCTGCAGAGCATCTTCGAGCTAGCAGCTGAAGCAGGTCTCTCAGGGGCGAGCACAGAGTTCATGGAAAAGCTATCCAGAGAACTGGAAGCCATGGCAGGGGAGGCCGAGAGGCGTGGCTGCTCTAGCAAAGACGTGGGAGTCCTGCTAGAGGCATCAAGGCTCGCCACAGCTTTAGCCGCAAGTGGCACGGAGGACAAGTAATAGGCTCTCTCAGCCTCGGAGGGCCAGACCTGGGGGTGCCGCGAGGGGTGAATGGGCACTTAAGGGTTGAAGTGGCCAGGTTCACGCTATCCCCGCTCAGGTCCAATTGCTACGTCATCTCTAGTAATAGGGAGGCCGTGGTCATAGACCCTGGGTGGAGGCAGGGCCTGGAGAGCGTCATCGAGTACATAGACTCGAATGGCCTACGGGTAACAGGAATAATAGCTACCCACGGCCACTTCGACCACGTCATGGGAGTCAACGCCCTGAGAGAGGCCACGGGGGCGGGCTTCAAGATACACGAGCTAGACGTGGGCCTCATAGAGGTCTCAGCCAGGAGGGCCGAGGAGCTACTAGGGCTCAAACTCGAGGAACCCCCAGAGCCTGATGGGACACTCAGAGAGGGAGACAAGATTAGAGTGGGTAGCGTTGAGCTTGAAGTTATACACACGCCAGGCCACACAAGGGGGAGCATAACACTGGTCTGGGACAAGCTAGCATTCACCGGAGACACACTATTCAAGGGAACAATAGGCAGGATAGACCTGCCAGAATCCTCGCCAAAAAAGATGGAGGAGAGCCTGAGAAAACTACTACAGCTAAGCCTGCAAACAACAATATACCCAGGCCACGGCCCGCCAACAACCGTAACCGAGGAAAAAGCCCAAAACCCTTTCCTAGCACGGATAGCAAGAGGAGAACCACTAGCATAGCACGGGGCCCGTAGCTCAGCCAGGACAAGAGCGCCGGCCTTCGGAGCCGGAGGTCCCGGGTTCAAATCCCGGCGGGCCCGCCACATATAAACCCCCTATATAAGCCTTCTTCAAGTGTCCCCGATAAGTTTTTATACCTGTGGGACTGTCCCATTTGATGAGGAGTCTTGGGACGCCCTGCATCTACTAGTAGCGGGAGTAGAGAGCAAGGGGCTATGGCTGGTATTTGTATTCTTGAGGAGTGGCAGGCAAGAGAGGTCCTCGCTAAGCTAAAGGAGAAATACTCTGTGAGGAAGCTAGCTGAACTCCTAGGTGTCGGTAAGAGCACGGTTCACCGCGTAATCAGGGGTGAACAAAAGCCGCCAGCCATTATGCGCATTAGGCTCTGCGAGGTAATCCCCGAGGAGGAACTACTCCAAATACTTAAGGGGCCACAGCTGTTAAGGCAGTACGGCCTCGTTGATGCTGAGGGGAGAATAAACAAGGTACTAGCATTCGCCTTGATAGACGCGCTAATGCAGGATAGCGTAGCAAGGGAGGAGCTGTTGAGCTACCTCCTCAAGTACTACAAGCAGGAGCTGACCGAGCGTCTAGCAGAAACCCTGCCAAAAATAACCCTCAAGTGGAGCGAGGATTTCGAGAAGTGGCTAACAGAGAAGAAGAGCAAGCCCATAAGCACTAGGACACTCCGCGACTACAAAAACATCTGGAGCCTGTGCTTAGAGGGTAAGGTTCTGGGATGGCACCTCATAAAGCAACTAGAAGCCAAGAAGATTATGTGTAGAGACAACCAATACCATCCAACGTCTTGGGCACGGCAAGTATTCCGCCACTATATACGCTACCTCTACGCAGCCGGCAAGCTGGACTGGGACAGCTATAGCAGGCTCCTCCTAATAGTACCGGGCAGGCGTTATGGGCGTAGACTAGCCCAGAAACCAATTAACAAAGAAGATGTTGTCAAGACTCTTGCCGCACTCCGCGGGAAGAGGCAGGACATCTACGCTCTCTACCTCCTCATACTTTACTCTGCTGTTAGGTTCGAGCACGCGCTCAACGCTTTAAAGAGCTGGAACCCCAACGAAACACTCTACGTACCCTACCTGGCACGGAACGTTAGGCGTTTAGAATGTCTAGAAACTCACTGTAGGTACTACTTGGGTGGTGAGCTGGACCGTAAACCGAAAGGATTCATTTTCTTCCCTAAAACCCTCCTACCAATGATTGAAAAATACAGGGACAAGCTACCAAACAAGCGAAGAATTGAGAAAGTAGTGGCTAAGCTGGGAGGCCTCATGCCAAAATACATACGCACATACGCACTAAGGCAGATGCTAAACGCTCTAGGCGATAACGATGTTACCCGGTTTATCCTGTCAAAATTCGGTGAACTATCTGTTAGCGCACGCCACTACAGAGATCTACTCGAAGAAGCTGACAAAGTATATCCTAAATATATTCAATATCTAGAAAATGAGTTCGGTAACTATCTAATGTCTTCTCCATAATTCTTGTTGGGAAGGACTACCCAGTATTCGAAGGCACACTAATCGATAATGAAGATACAACCATTAGAATAGTAGTAGAGATGTTGGTTAGGGGTAAGCGGTTTGAGGATGAGTAATAGAATTAGGATTATAATTTGTTCTATGGCGTTCTCCTTAGGTCTTATACTCCCTGTGCTAGCAAGTTATATATGGTATCCCAGCCTAGTCCTATACTACTATATGTTAAGCCTCTTCAGCCTCTACGAGTACTCGTTTCCTATAGGCTTATCCATACGAGTACTTTACATGATGTTTTGCCTCTCACCCTTAATCCTCCTGGTGTGGAGGCTTCTTGGTCTAAGAAAAACGAAGACAGTTAGCCTCCGGCTTTTAACGG
>WANR01000050.1 GCA_015521705.1 Desulfurococcales archaeon | reverse complement strand
GAAGATAGCGATGTAGACGTCCTGGTTGTTGCCGACAACATACCTAGAGATCCTAGGCTAGCCTTCGAGGCCCTCTACGACAAAGATGACCCCCTAATCGTGCCCATAGGCATGAATACAGAGGTGTTCCTAGAGAAGCTGGAAAACGGGGACACCTTCATACTAGAGATCCTCGAGGATGGAAGAATAGCATGTGGCGACCGCGAATTTGAAGAAAGAGCCAAAAACCTGTATACCATGGTGAGACAGCGCTACCATAGGAGAGGCAAAGCATGGATACTCAGAGATGATAACAGTTAGGGCTAGGAGTGCCGTAAAGCAAGCTCTACCTCTGGGTAGATCTCAAGGCTCTTCAGTCAAAGCCTGGTAAGCCGCTATCCTGCATGTAGTGGGCTAGTAACAGCTAATACCCGTAACTCAGGACCCTGCAGGTAGGGCGAACCAGTATTATAGTAGTCTGTGCCTCCTTCTCTAATTACGTGGGAATGGTGGATGGATTGGGAAAGACTATTTCACAGCTATTGAGGATTATCGACGGCCGTGGGTATAAGGCTTACAAGAGCTTAGTGGGTGCTGTAGAGCCCCTAGGTAATCTATGGGTCAGGGTTGCCAGGGTTCAGGGCGACCCTTTCGCACCTCCCAGCGTGTTAGAGGTTGAGGTTAGAGGGGCCCGTGTCCCCGTCGAGACGGACCCTGTCCCTCTAGCTGATTACCTACACAGGCTTATGGCTGAAACTGTGCCCATGCATAGTATGAGCCATGTGGGTGAGGGTAATAGTGGGAAGCTGCAGGTCCCGAGGCCGTCGCCGATAGTTATACCCAGGAGTGCTGTCGAGGCTAGGAGAGGCCGTGATGGCAGGTGTAACCTGCTTTTCAGGGCATGGGTGGGCCTTCCCAGTAGGGGTAGGAAGGTCTTGGGCGATGTGGCGGAAGAGCTCCTCCTCAGGAGGCTCCCCAGGGCTGTCTTGGGCGTGGTTGAGAGCTTGGAGAGGGATAGTGGGAGGCTTAGAGAGCACGCTATGGCTTGGGTAGAGCAGGAGTCTATAAGGAAAACGCTTCCCAGCCTCGGGCTTGTCGGGTTCATAGGTGACGGGAGCATATTGCCGAGGAGATGTGGGGGCTGCTGGGAGCCCTTGGAGAATGCAGTGCCCTTCGAGAGCCCTCCAAGCCTCAGGGTTGAAATAGAACTGCCTACGGGAAGGATTGTCGCCGGCATGGGCGTGCCTAGGGGCGTTACAACAATTACCGGGCCCGCGTTCCATGGCAAGACGACGCTGGCCGAAGCCCTGGCCTCCGGTGTTTGGAACCATGTGCCTGGTGATGGAAGAGAGCTTGTGGTGAGCGACTCGGCCCTGGTCTATGTAGAGAGCGAGAATGGAAGATGGGTTTCATGTGTCGATGTCTCACCCTTCATCGAGCACCTACCGGGCCACTCTGACACCGGGTGCTTCTCCACCAGTGACGCCAGCGGGGCCACGAGTATAGCGGCTAGCGTCCAGGAATATGCCGAGGCCGGGGCCTCGGGCTTCATAATAGACGAAGACCAGGCTGCCACTAACATGTTGCACAGAGACGCCTGGGCCGAGGAGATAACAGGGAAGAGGACTCTGAACCCGTTAAGCGAAATGGCGCCAAGGCTCTCAGAGGCAGGGATCAGCCTCGTCATAGTGGCTAGTGGCGCCCTCCCACTCCTAGCTTCTAGCGACAGGATCGTCGTGATGGACGAATTCAGGGCCAGGGACGCTACTTTCAAGAGGAGTGATGCTGAGAGGGTTTTAAGAGAGATGGGCTATGCCAGGATAGCCGGGAAGTACTCGAGGCCGGCAAGGAGGATCCTGGAGAAGCCTTTCAGGATAGAAAAGCCCAAAGTCAGGGGTTTCATGCTAGAGTCGAGATCACTCAGAGACAGGCCGGATCTGAGGCCAATGAGGCAGATAATGGAAGAGCAACAAGCAACTACCGCAGTAAGGGTAGCCGCTAGCATTGCTGACGGGAGGTGTGTGGATTTAGTGGAGAAGGCCTGGGAGGCTTCTAGGAGGCTATGGGAATGGGACTACTCCTTTCTGCCCGGAGCTCCCGGGCCCGACATATCTTATGTAAGGCCCTTCGAGATCCTCTTCGTAGTAAACAGGCTGCCCGGGCTGAAGGTTTGCCATTCGAGGTATTGCCGTGAAAGGTGCTAGTCTTCATTGGGGATACGGGGGAGGGCAGGCTCTGAGGGATACAAATGTCGAAGGCTCTTGTAGCGTCTAGGCGTTTCTCAGTGTTTATCCTTTTAGGGCTCGTGTCATTGTTCGCTGACATAACCTATGAGGGGGCTAGGAGCGTTGTGGGCCCGTATTTTAAGTACTTGGACGCGGCTCTGGTGGTAGCAGCTGCCGTGTCCTTGGGCGATCTCGTCTCCTACACTGCCAGGCTCTTCGGCGGGTTTATAGCGCACCTAGCAAGGTCTAGTAGAGCCTATTGGGGCCTTGTCTTTCTCGGCTATGCAGTAAACTTGGTTGCAGTCCCTCTACTCGCGTTCGCCGGAAACTGGCAGCTCGCCTTTGCCCTAGTCATCCTTGAGAGGGCTGGTAAGGGTGTGAGAGCCCCTGCAAGAGACGCTATATTGGCTGAGGTTTCACAGGGCATCGGTAGAGGGCTAGCCTACTCGATCCACGAGGCCCTAGACCAGGTTGGAGCGGTTGCAGGCCCACTGGCTGTAGGGATTGCTATGAGTGTGGGGGACTATGGGTACCGAGAAGCGTTCTTAGCCCTATCAGTCCCTGCAGCCATATCCATGCTCCTACTGCTAGCCTCCATCCTAGTCTACCCGACCCTTGAGGAGGCTAGAGCCCCATCTACGGGCCACGGCCTACCGAGGAGATTCTGGGTCTTCGCGGTCTCTGCGATGGCGTCGATGGCAGGTTTCATACACTGGATCCATGCATCTTATAGGCTATCATACCTAGGCCCCTCATACATAGCTCTCTACTACTCGCTAGCAATGCTCGTAGACGCCCTCGCTGCCCTAGTACTAGGCATGTCTTACGACAGGATTGGGAGAAGCGTAGTGCTAGTGGTTCCGCTAGTAGCTGGGGCTTCGACGATCCTCATAGCCTGGGAGGCTGGGCCCGTGTACTTTGCCATAGCGTGGGGCATAGCTATGGGGGGCTTCGAGTCTATATACAGGTCTGTCGTGGCTGATGATCTAAGCCCTGGGCTTAGAGGCCTCGGTTTCGGGATCCTTTATTTCATGATGGGTGTTGGATGGAGCCTGGGTAACCTATCTCTCTCCTATATGAAAGACCCCGGGTCTCAGACCCTATTCGTGGTACTGGTTGAGTCGTTATCGCTAATAATGCTGGGATTATACCTTAAACAGGGAAAACGCTTTTCAAACCCTACCAGAAGCTTGTAGGTCTCCGCTACTCGTACCTATACACTCAACCCCTGGACTCTACAACTCTGATCCTGGCTATACTACGGCCCATCTAAGACGCCCCGGCCATACAGCCTGAAAGAGTTTACAGTGTTTTGGCTTTACCGCATGCTTAATGTTATTAAGCATTAGGGCTAATCAATGCTTTACGGTGTCCCACTTTGCGGAAAGGCGAGAAACTAAAGAGCGCTGCAGTCCCTGAATCGGGTGAGGGTAGGCAGTACCATATAGGGGTGGCTCCTGGAGAGGTGTCGAGGTATGTACTGCTTCCGGGCGACCCGGAGAGAACGGATCTCATAGCCTCCTTCTGGGACGAGTCTAGGCTCGTGGCTTCGCACAGGGAGTATAGGACTTTCACCGGCCACTACAAGGGGGCTCCCATATCGACTACAAGCACGGGTATAGGGGCTCCCAGCACAGCTATTGCCCTCGAGGAGCTCTTGAGGGTAGGCTCCGACACGTTCATAAGAGTGGGCACTATGGGCTCTATCCAGGCAGACGTTAACGTTGGGGACATAGTCATAGCAGCGGGCGCTGTTAGGATGGAGGGCACAAGTAACTACTATGCACCGCCGGGATACCCCGCCATAGCCCACCCGGAGATAGTCATGGCTCTCATAGAAGCAGCGGAAGAGCTGGGCGCTAGGTACCACGTAGGCATACTAGCCAGTTCTGACAGCTTCTACCTGGGCCAGGGGAGGCCTGGGTTCAGAGGGTATTCGACGCCCGAGTCTAGAACCCTGGTTGAGAGGCTGCAGTCAATGAGAGTTATAGGCTTTGAGATGGAAGCCAGCGTCATATTAACACTCTCATGGATCTACGGTGCTAGAGGGGGAGCCGTGTGCGCCGTGGTCGCTAATAGGGTGAAGGACGAGTTCGTGGTCAATGCTGGCGTCGAGGCAGCCATAAAGGTGGCCTCGGAGGCTGTGGCAAAGCTTTACAGGTGGGATAAGCTAAAAGAAGAGGCCGGCAAGAAAATAGTGTATCCACGCCTTGTAGCCAAGCTGTAATAAAGGAGATACTGAGAACCTGTTGGGATCCACGTGGTCAGAGATGAAGAGGCAGCACCACCTCGCCGTGGGCAATATAAACTTAGATGTCACACTGGTGATCCCCAGGCTACCAGGGCCCGACGACAACATATTCGCCACAGACTCGTGGATAGGGCTGGGAGGCGCTGCTTCGAACTATGCAATAGCCGTGTCGAGGCTGGGCCACAGATCCAGCCTGGTAGCGGTAGCTGGTAAAGATTCTGCGTCTCTGGGGCTCATAAAGGAGCTAGAAAATGCTGGGGTCGACACGAGCCATGTAAAGCTGGAAAACAGCATAGACACGGGCAAAGTCGTCGTACTCCTAACTCCAGGAGGCTACAGGGCTATGGTGACCATACGAGGTGCTAATAGGTTACTAAAGGGCTCCCACGTACCATCTATAGGAGACCACGTACACTTTGCCAGCGTCAAAGGCAACGTTGTAGAAGAAGCCCTAAAAAACCAGGAACACCCAACAAGGACTACCAGCTATGATCCCGGGGGCGAAGCCCATAGAGACCCCGACTCAATCCTCAAAGCAGCAAAACTAGTAGACACGATCCTCCTAAACGAAAAAGAACTAGAATCACTAACAGGAACACCCAACATTGAAAGCGCCACAAACCTCCTAAAAGGGAGAACAAGCATAGTAGTAGTCAAACATGGAAGAGGAGGAGCAAGCATTGTATCAAGAAAACTAATAGCGTCACAAGACCCACCACCATACATAAAACCCCTAGACGTGACAGGAGCAGGAGACGCCTTCGACGCAGCATTCAACATAATAATGATAGAAAAAAGAGACCCTCTAGAAGCATTAAGATGGGCAGTAGCCGCAGGAACAGCAAAAATAATGCTGAAAGGTAGCAGCAACATGCCCAGCATAACCGAAGTCAAAAACATGCTAAACAAACTACCAACAACAAAAACAACAAATAAAAAATACAATTACAATTAATATAAATATAAATAAATATATTAATTTTTTCTAAACATATCCCTTAAAACAAGTTAGTTCCTACATAAATCAAGGATCATCCAGATATTCACCGGGTTCCCTCTCTATAGAATAACTAAGGCCTCTCGAGAAGCTACTAGTGCCACTAAACATCGCAATACGTATAGCCATGAATTTCCCACCACGACAGCTCCACACCATGCTGTCGAGATGCTGCATATTGTTGCCGTCTTTATGTTTCATACAGTATTCACAATGAAAAGTGGCGGGCCCGCCGGGATTTGAACCCGGGTCCTCCGGCTCCGGAGGCCGGCGCTCTTGTCCTGGCTGAGCTACGGGCCCCTAGTTATTGGCTTACTGGTTGTTCCTTATATAGATGGCATGAGACGTAGTGTCCCGGTTCTGCTTCTAGTAGTTTTGGTTCTATTTTCCTGCATTCGTCCATTACGAAGGGGCACCGTGTGTGGAACCTGCATCCTGGCGGCGGGTTCATGGCGCTCGGTATTTCGCCTACAGGTATTACGTCTCGTGGCAGTAGCTCTTCTTCCTCTCTTAGAATGACTGGTGCCGCTGCTAGGAGCATTCTCGTGTATGGGTGTAGGGGGTTTTTGAATATCTTCTCGACGGGCCCTATCTCGACTATTTTCCCCAGGTACATTACTGCTACCCGCGTGGCTATGTTCCTCACTATGCTTAGGTCGTGGGTTATTAGTAGGTATGAGAGCCTCCTCTCCCTCTGGAGCCTCATTAGTAGGGAGACTATTTTTGCTTGGGCGCTCACGTCTAGAGCCGAGGTTGGCTCGTCTAGTACTATGAACCTGGGCTCTGCCGCGAGAGCCCGGGCTATGGCTACTGCCTGTTTCTCGCCTCCCCCCAGGTCCCTCGGCTTCCTATACATGATGTCTGGCGGCAGCTCCACGGCTTCCAGGAGCCTTGCAACCCTCTCCTCGATCTCCCTGCTATCCTCGACTAAGCGGTTGACCACGAGCGGAAGTGCTACTATGTCTTTAACGTACTTGGCAGGGTTTAGGCTAGTGCCTGGGTCTTGGAATACTATCTGGATTTCCCTCTTAACCCATGCAGGCCTCTTATGGGCCGGGACCGAGATGTCTGTGCCCTTATACAGGATCCTGCCGCTGGTGGGCGCGTAGATCCCCATTATCATGTACCCAGTAGTAGTCTTGCCACTGCCAGACTCCCCCACCAAGGCAAATGTTTCTCCCTCCCTTACATCGAAGCTCACATCATCCACAGCCCTCACGGTCCCTACCGAGAGCTTGAAATACTTCTTAACCCTCTCCACCCTCAATATAGGGTCTCTCCCAGCCACTGGCATATCACCTCTTATAGTAAAGCCAGCACCTCACCCTCTTGCCTCCTTCAACAGCTATCATGGGCGGCTTCTTCTCCCTGCATATCTGCTCCGCGAAGGGGCACCGTGTGTGGAACCTGCATCCTGGCGGCGGGTTCAAGTAGTCCGGTATCCTCCCTGGAACGCCCCTAGGGTTCCAGTTACCCGTTAGCTTGGGAGCAGTCTCTACGAGTAGCTGAGTGTAGGGGTGTAGCGGGTTCTCGAAAATCTCGCCCGAGTCGCCCTCCTCTACTATGTCGCCCGCATACATGACGTAGGTCCTGTCGGTCATCTTCCTAACCATCCCTAGAGCGTGTGAAACGAGGATCACTGACAGGTTCCTCTTCATGGTTAGATCCGCGAGCAGCCTCAGTATCTGGTCCTGTATAGTGACATCAAGGTTTGTCGTGGGCTCATCTGCCAGCAGGAGCTCCCTAGCCGATGCCAGCGCCATGGCTATAACCACTCTTTGCCTCATGCCGCCACTCAGCTGGAAGGGGTAGCTATCCATAACCCTTTCAACGTCGGGGAGTCTCACCTCTTTCAGCAGCCTGTAAGCTATCTCCTCTATCTCCTCCTTTGCCAGCTTCCCGCGCGCAGACTCCTTGATGATGTCGTACAGTTGGTCCCTAACTTTAAAGACGGGGTTAAGAGCCGCCATCGGGTCCTGGAAGATCATGGCGATCTCTCTTCTCCTAACCTCGTTCAATACCCTCTCATCGGCCCTTAGCAGGTCTATCCCCTTGTAGAGTATCCTCCCGTCTTCTATGCTAGCGTTGTAGGGGAGTATGCGTAGGATCGATTTTAGCGTGGTCGTCTTGCCGCTGCCCGACTCACCTACTAGCCCTATTCTCTCGCCCTTACCTACCCTGAGCTCTACCCCATTTAGAACCTTCAGTGTGCCCTTGTAAACCTTGTAGTTGACTTTTAGGTCTCTGATCTCAAGCAGGGCCTCTTTCTTTTCTCCAGCCACTCAGTGCACCCCCTTATTCTGTGAACATGTCTCTGACACCGTCTCCAAGCAGGTTGAAGCCTAGTATGATGTATGCTATTGCCAGGGCCGGGAATATGCTGATCCACCAGTACTCTGGCATGTACTTTATCCCCTCGGCGACCATCGTGCCCAGGTCTGGCGTAGGCGGCTGCGCTCCGAGCCCTACGAAGCTGAGCGCAGCCCCTATCAGTATTACCCACCCAACATCTAGGGTGGCCTTTGTCAGGATAGGGCCGACTATTACTGGGAGGATCTCGCGGAACATGACCCTCAAAGGCTTAGCCCCGGCTAGCTCCGCTGCTATCACGAAGGGCTCGTTCCTCACGGATGAAACAACGTTGTAGGTGAGCCTGGTGTACCAGGGCCACCACATGAGGGTCACGGCTATCATCGCGTTCACAAGGCTGGGCCCGAGCAGGCTTGTAATCGCCAGGGCTAGTACTAGAGGGGGGACTGCTATGAATATGTCGGCGACACGCATGATAGCCATGTCCAGTATTCTGCCCCTATAGTATCCAGCCACAAGGCCCAGCAGGACCCCCACCGGGATCACTATAGAGAGAACCACGCCGGCCAGTTTGAGCGAGAACCTGAACCCGAAGAGAACCCTGCTGAAAACATCCCTGCCGTACTCGTCGGTGCCGAAGGGGTGCTCCCAGGAGGGGGGTTGGAGGGCGTCCTCGAAGCTGATATAGAAACCTGCGTGCTCGGGGTAGGGGGCCAGGTACTCGGCGAAGACTGCTATGACTATTGTGGAGAGCGATATTGCCAGGCCTACCACGGAGAGCTTGCTCCTGGAGAACTTGAACCAGTACCTCCTAAGGGATTCCATGACGAGTTGGCGCCGTGTGACCCTACCAGCTATCGCCATGGGGTTCACTCACCCCGCTCCACGTACCGTATCCTCGGGTCTAGGTATGCTGCTATGATGTCGACGATGATGTTAGCTATGATGAATATGACGCCGATAACCATGACAACCGCTACTATGGCGTTTAGGTCCTTGTTCAGCATAACGCTTATAGCGTACCTGGAGAATCCCGGCCAGTTGAACACGATCTCCACGAGAAAGGCGTTGCCCAAGAGCGACGCTATGTCCATGCCCATAACTGTCACGGCTGGTATTGCCGAAGGCTTTAGCAGATACTTGAACATGAGCTTCCTTTTAGGGACCCCGTGGGATTCCATGAGGAGGATGTAGTCCTTGTACCTGTTATCGATCATACCAGATCGTATAAGCCTGGCCTCTTGGGCCATCGGGCCTATTGCCAGGGCCATGGCTGGCAGCACTGCGTGCTTCAGGAAGTCGGTGAAGGCGTCGAACCTGCCAGTTATGAGAGAGTCTATGGTGACGAAGCCCGTTATCCTCTCGGGCGCCTCCACGGAAAGCATGCCTTGAACGGGAAAGAGATCCAGCTTCCAGGCGAACACTAGCTGGAAGATCACGGCCCAGCCGAAGGCTGGGATGGATATACCTATGTAGGCGAATAGCCTTATAGCGTTATCGACCCATCTGTAAGCGTACATCCCGGCTAGTACTCCCAGGGCGAAGGCTCCTAGGATCTGGAAAACAGCGGCTACTGCTATCAACTCCAGGGAGGCAGGCAGGTATTCTATAACGTCTTGCGTGACGCTCCTCTTAGTGAAGATAGAATACCCTAGATCCCCGTTGAAAACGTCGCGGAGCCAGAGAAAGTACTGTACGTGGAGGGGCTTGTCTAGGTTGAGCTGCTCCCTTATCTGTTCTACCACCCATTCAGGAGCCCTGGGGCCCGCGGCCATCCTAGCGGGATCCCCAGGTAGTACCCTGGCCATTACAAAGATGATCACTGATAGCCCGAAGAGCGTGAATACTGCGAACACTACCCTCCTTAGTATATACTGGGCCATCCTCACCCGGCTTCACACCGCCCATTGCCAGGCCTTACTTAATTAGAGCTAGCTTGGTAGGGGGAAACACTATGAAAATAGCGTGTTTCGGAATTTAAAAATAAAACTCTGTGTGGGTTTTTCCAGGATCACTCTCCTAGGAGCTCCTGACGCTTCTCTGGGAATACCTTGATGAACCTGCCGTCTATCTGGTAGCCCATGACTATGGGTGCCTTGCCCTCGGCGGCTGGCCAGTAGACATAGGTGGATTGGTAGGCGAACTTTGATATGAGCTCGAAGAGGAAGAGGGAATACGCCTCCTTAACTACCAGTTTCTGTATGTCGCAGTACTTGGCGAACCTCTCATCTTTGTCTAGAGTCGAAAGCGCGTCTTCTATCATCTGGTCGATAGTCTCGTTGAGTAGCCACTCGTTCTGCTCCCATGAGGCTGCAGACTTGGAGTGGTACCTTGATTCTAGCAGGGATCCGGCCTCAGGGTAGTGGGGCGCCACGAATATCGATATTATGTGGGGGCTTGTCTCCTGCTTCGCCATCTCCTCTACAGCCTTTAGCCACGGTATTTTGACCACCTTGACCTCTAGGCCCAGGACCTCCTTAACGTTCTTAGCGAAGAGCAGGGCCACCTTCTCCTCTGCAGGAACCTCGGCGACCCAGTGGTATTCTATAACGTATTTTTCGGGGTTGTTGACTATGTCCGGGTAGTACTTGGACTTGCTCAGCTCCTCTTTAGCCTTCTCCGGGTTGAACTCGTACCCCTCGACCTCGCAGTAGCCAGGTACAGAGGGTGGCACTGGCCCGTACATTCTTGGCATTCCCTTGTAGATCTGCTTTATCACGGTATCGTAGTCGAAGGCGTATGAGAGGGCCCTCCTAACGTAGACGTCGTCCAGCGGCGGCTTCTTAGTGTTAAGCATAAGGTAGAAGCCAGTGCCGCTAGCCACCTGGGCTATAGAGATGCCCTCCTCCTTTGCCAGGGCGTCCAAAACCTCCTCGGGCAGCCACTGTGATGATATTTCTAGCTCCCTGTTTAGTAGCAGGGTTCTCTCGGTTGGGGGTACGGCTAGTGCCAGGAATACTATTTCGTCGGGTGCCTCAGGGTTTGGCGGTATCACCCCCATTTTCCATGCCCAGTAATCCTCGAACTTCTCCATCCTGATGAACTCCTCTAGCTTGACCTCCTTCACCTTGTAGGGTCCCGAGCCAGCGTCGTTTGTTAGTAGCCATTCCTTAGCGAAGTCGCCGTACTCGCCGTACGGCCCTGGGGTCTTAATGTTTGCCATGACCTCTTCCTGGTCTACTATGTAGAGTCTTACGAGGGTTATGAGGAAGGGCCCGAAGGGCTTGTTTAGTATGAACTGTACGGTATACTCGTCTATAACCTTGATGCCCGTGTCGGGGTCTATGTAGGGGGCCCAGAGGTAGGAGAAGCCCTCTCCTATTGTCAGCATTCTCTTCAAGCTGAAGGCTACATCTTCTGCAGTTAGCTCTCTCCCACTGTGGAACTTGATCCCCTCTCTAATCTTGAAGGTCCAGACCCTGCCGTCTTCGCTTACCTCCCAGCTCTCAGCTACCCAGGGCATCACTCCTCCCTCAGGGGTCGGGTATACTAGGGGGTCGTAGAGGTTTGAAATGGCGTGGGTGCTCGAGAAATCGGAGCCTACAGCCGGGTCTATGTATGTTGGCCACGCAAAGCCTACTCTAAGGACTCTTTTAGCTTCTGGGGGCTTTTCTGTCGCTGGTGTTGTCTCAGCCGGAGTTGTCTGTGCGGGTGTTGTCTCGGTTTGGGTGGGACTGGTTGTTGGTGTCTCCTCCTCTGGTGGGGGTGCTGGCTGTCTGGTAGCCATTATGGCGGCTATAGCTACTACCAGGATTACTAGGATTACTCCCCCCACTAATATCCTGTTTACCATATACAGGTCACCCGGGTAAAGCGATTATAAATATATGTGTCTTTTCGGGTTTAAAAAAATTAAGGAGAACTCGTTAATGTGAATTGAACATGAGGGCCTAGCGGCTTCTAGAACTCCTTGCAGCTGAGCACGAAGGGTGTTGCCCGTGCATACTCAACAGGCTATGACGCTGTGCTAAAAATTTTTAATAGTAGAGTGTTTAGCAACTAAAAGACCCCTGGCACATCTATTCTTACCCTATTAGTCCAGAGTGTAGCGTTACAGAGAGGACACCTATAGCTAAACTCTACCTCGACTAGCTTGCCGCCGCCCTCTTCTACCAAGGAAGGCTTTACACTCGTTACAGGGTCTATCCATCTTTTATCATGGGGACAATACTGGGGCGTTCTCCTTCCCTCCTTCTTCATCTTCTCCCTCAGCCTTACAGTCTCCTCTAGGTCAACTCTACCATTTTTGACCACAACGCCGTAGACGGTTCTCGCCTGATCCTCGTCTATGTAGCCGTTGCGGAGGTCCTCCTCAACCTTTTCTATGGGCCTTTCTATGGGATCCCCCCAGCCTCCTCCCCCACCCGTTATAAGCACCATTCTAGTCCCAGGCCTCAGCTTGAGGCTCGTAGCCATCTGCATGCTCTTGAGTGTCCCCTCGGGCTCTAGTAGGACCACTGTGTTTACGGCTCCTGCTGGGAAGCCTCCGAAGACGCCCCAAGCCGGGTACTTGTGCCTGAAGAACGTGAAAGTTGTGTGGACCTCGTGGTCTAGGTAGTATACCCTGACCAGTCCCAGGCCTCCTCTGTTCTTGCCTGGCCCACCACTATTGCCCACTAGGTTGTACTGTTCCAGCAGTAATGGATACCTATTCTCTACCACCTCGACAGGAACATTGTAGGTGTCCCCGTCTGCTATGGCTATGAGAGCGTTCTCCCCGTCCTCGTGGGGCTTGGCCCCCCACCCCCCGGCCTGGGGCTCTATGTGTATGTACGGCGCTTTGGTTCTCGGGTCAATTGACCAAATAAAGGTGGCGTCTACGTCGTCGTACATGCCAGCTATAGTGGTCTCTGGCTTAACCTTGGTGAACCCCCTAACTATTATGTCTATCAGAGTCATCAGGGGGAGGCCGTAGAGGGATACGGGTGCAGGGGGCTGGGCACTTATCACTTTACCCGGCGGGAGTACTATCTTTAAGGGCCTGTAGGCACCCTCGTCCGTGGGCAGGTCGGGCCTGACAACAGCTCTAAACGCCACTCTCACAGCGGATACTGCAGCGGCGCTTCCACAGTTAAGGGGCTCGGGTATCTGGTCCGATGTGTCAGACAGGTCTACGGTAACCTCTCCCTTCTCGGGGTCTACCCTTATCTTTGCAGCCAGCCTTATCGGCTCCTCCGACGAAATCCTCTCGAGGTATCCGGTCTCCTCTATCTCGGCCTCCTCCATTTTCCTGATCTCTCCCCTGACATACTCCTCGGTCTGCTTCATCATCAGGTCTATAGCCTCCAGGTACGTGTCAAGCCCGTATTTCTCTATGAGCTGTTTGACCCTCCTGACTCCAGTATTTATGGCGGCCACCTGGGCCCTCATGTCACCGTATATCGACTGGGGGTACCTGACGTTGTGTGTTATGATCCTCACTACGCCATCGTTGAACTTGCCCCTCTCCACCAGCTTCACCGACCTAAACCTTATACCCTCCTGGTAAACCTCGCTCGTGTCAGTGAACCATCCTCCAGGAGCCCTGCCCCCGACGTCAACCCAGTGGGCCCTGGACCCTGCGAAGCCCACGAGCCTCCCGTTATGGATTATGGGGGCGTAGATCGTTATGTCGGGCAGGTGGGTGCCAGTAGTGTAGGGGTCATTCGTTATCACTACGTCGCCGTCCTCGAAGTTCTCCTCGCCGATAACCTCTAAGCCATCCTCTATCGCGGCCCCCAGGTTAGCGATGAATATAGGCAGCCCCGGAGCTTGGGCCAGTGTCTGGGCCTTCGCGTCGAAGAGTCCCACAGAAAAGTCCAGGACCTCGTAGATTATCGGGTTGTGCGAGGACCTTGTGAGCGTTATCTTCATTTCATCGGCTATGGCTAGGAGCGACTTCCTTATTATCTCGACAGTTATGGGATCGACACTTCTACCCATGATCCCATCCCTTAAATGCTGACATTTATACAATAATAGTTGGAGCTACTGTGTAAAAAAGCGTTTCCCTCCCGAGGGGCCTGTAGGCGTCTCGGGCCCCTCATTAAAGCTTTTAAACCAGCTTCAACGTATCTTATCACTATTGTAGGGCACTATAAAGGTGTTCTAATTGAAGTGGCTCGTAGGCATTGATATTGGAGGCTCGTTCACGGACCTCATAGCGTATAATACGGCCACTGGAGAGACTAGGCAGTCCAAGGTCCTGACGACGTACCCAGACATAGGCGAGGGCGTTGTTAAGGCATTTAAAGAAGCCGGGATAGGCCTGGAAGACGTCCAGGCAGTGATTCATGGAACTACCATTGTCATAAACACTATTGTCGAGAGAAAGGGGGCCAAGACTGCACTGTTAACAACAAGGGGCTTCAGGGACGTGGTGGAGATAGCCCGTACCAATAGGCCAGACATGTACAATCTCCACTATAAAAAACCCGACCCCGTGGTCCCCCGAAAGCTTAGATTCGAGGTGACAGAGAGGGTTAGGAGCGATGGTAGCGTGGTAAAACCCATAAACATTGACGAGGTCAGAAAGATAGCTTCTATACTCAAAGAGGAGAATATAGAGGCAGTGGCCGTGACATATATACACTCGTATGCGAACCCCAGCCACGAGGAGGCGACGGCTAAGATCCTGAGAGAAGTCCTTCCCCAGGCATACATATCCGTGTCCAACAGGATAACTAGAGAGTACAGGGAATACGAGAGAAGCATCACAACGGTCCTTAACGCCTACGTGGCCCCGAGAACCGTGAGCTACATAGATAGGCTACAGGAGTTCTTCAGGGAGAAGCTCCTACTACTACAATCGGCTAGCGGCATAATATCGGCCGACGACGCCAGGGAGGCCCCAATAAAACTGATAGAGTCGGGCCCCGTCGCTGGTGTCCTCGGATCCATGGCCCTAGCCAAAGAGCTCGGGATAAGCAATATAGCGACCATAGACGGGGGTAGCACCACTACAAAGTCCTCCCTAGTCCACGAGGGCCTCCCCAGCTTCAAGGCCATATACCATGTGGGCGGCTATGTCAGGGGATGGCCAATACTGGTCCCCTCACTCGACATCTCAGAGGTAGGCGTGGCCGGCAATAGCATCATATGGATAGATGAGATGGGCAGGATCAGGGTAGGGCCGCGGAGCGCCGGATCCATGCCTGGGCCCGCCTGCTACGGCCTCGGCGGAGAAGAGCCCACAGTCACTGACGCCCTGCTCCTTATGGGCAGGCTTAACCCGGACTACTTCCTGGGAGGGAAAATGAAGCTTCGCCCAGACCTCGCCGAGAGGGCTCTGAGAAGAGTCATGGATAGACTGGGAATGGACATGGATGATGGACTGGAGAAGTTATCCGAGCTCACCGCAGTATCCATGGCTGCTTCCATAAGGAGCGTCAGTATAGAGAGGGGGTATGACCCGCGCGACTTCACCATGATAGCCTATGGGGGCTCAGGCCCCCTGTTTGCATCGATGATAGCTAGGGAGCTGAAGATAAACAAGATAATAATACCTGTCTACCCAGCATACTTCTCCGCCTGGGGAATGCTGACAGCCGATATAAGGTACGACTATGTACAGACCAAGGTGACCCCCCTATCGAGGCTGACGGTGGAGGAGGCTGAAAGCGTCTACGCCAAGATGGCTAGCGAGGGAGTCTCTAGGCTGGAAAAGATCGGGATCAAAGAATACGCTCTGGTGCGTTACATGGATCTAAGGTATCAGGGCCAGGAGCACACCATAACAATACTGGTACCATCAAGCTACGACGTGGACACGATTAGAAGGATATTCCACGAGCAGCACGAGAAGACCTATGGCTACAAGCTGCCAGAATACGAGATAGAGCTCGTCAACTATAGATTAGCAGTTATAGGTAGGACGAGGAAGCCGCCGCTACCCAGGATCAAGGAGGGAGCCGAGGAACCCCCAGTTGAGGCACTTAAAGGCCGGAGGGAGGCCCTCTATGAAGGTAAAGGGCGAATAGAGGTTCCAGTATACGAGAGGGAGAAGCTCCTAGCTGGCAACAGGATAAGCGGCCCTGCGATAATAGAGGAAGCCACGTCGACTACCATCCTTTACGAGGAGGACGTGGCGAAAATAGATAAGTACGGAAACATAGTAATAGAGAAATACTAGGCGGATCCCTCCCATAGCCACTATGGTTTGTTCCCATCTCCTGAAACAAGCGTGGATACTAGTGTTCCTGCCACCTAGTATTAGTATTGTAGTTCTAGTACCACCACTTGAAGAATCTATGCTCTCCCACCATGAAGAGGGGATTAGAGGAGGCCCTGCACCACTCCTGGAAGACGCATTTCTCGTTAACGCATCCAAGGCTTTTAGCACAGCCCTCTCTACACGAGGTTTTACATGTAGGGCTTACTGGAGTGCAGCACTTCCTCCCGAAGCTCCACAAATAGTCGTCTAGCACGAAGGGGTCTATTCCAGCTCTTCTGGCTACCTCCTTGTATGCTATTCTTGTGGCGTACCTTATCATAACGTCTTCCTCCTCGCTGAACTCTACCCCCAGCGAGATCTTTTCTAGTGTCTCTTGATCAACGCTTATGATCCCTGTTCTGAGCGCTATCCTGACTAGGTGGTTGTCGACTGGGACCTCCTTGTTGTGGTGATCCTTCACTTCCAAGACGCCCCTTCTCTCGAGGAACTTAGCCAGCAAGAACGCCTTTTTCTCCACGGGGTCTTGGTAGGCCTTAAACACTTTAACCCTGTCTATAAAGCCCTCGCCCACTCCTAGCCTCAAAAAGCCCTTAGACTCCATTACCAGCCTGTAGGCGTCCCCGCCATAGTGTTGTACCAGTTTGTATCCCAGATCCCGGAGCAGCTCTGCCCTGACATCCGGGTCCGGGGGCTTCACCAGGCTTCCTCTAGACTCCACACTTAGCCACTCTATCACGGTCTTGACAGTAGCTTTCGCCAGGTTCTCTGGGTCGAAAAACGAGGGATCCTGCCTGTAAGCCTCGGCCCCCTTATAGTAGAGGAGGTCGGCCCCATGGAGGACTTCCCCATCTACCACGGCCTCGTAGGGCTTTCCAGGCCTGCTAAGCCTGTGATCCATGGCAACCATCACTAGAAAGTATAACGTTACATCGCGTCTTGGCGCGTTGGCTGGTGGGTAATATCTTTCGTCGTCGAAGCGGTCCACGCGGATTCCCTTCTTAACCAGCCTGAGAGTGCCGGCCATCTTGTCTATAGCTCCGCTATCTATGCCCACCATCACGGCGCTACACCAGGTATATTCTCCTAAAACCCTCCTCAGCCATCATATACACCTTCCTCCTCCTAATAGTGAAGAGAGCCAGCCTGTCGCCTGAGAGAACGGCGTGCTCGTAAAGGCTACCTGCTGGCGCATAGACTACCAGGTAGAAGACGTCCAGAGATGCCCCTTTAAGCCTTGTATAAGAAACACCATAGGGCCCCAGGCTGGAGTCCGTGTTCCTATCAACCGTGTCTCCACTACGCTTCTCTTTGAAGCCTTTAAGGGTAAAAGCGAAGTCTACGTAGACGACTTTTCCAGGTTCCAGGCGCCCTAGCTCTACCTCTCTGAGGGACTCGAAGGGCCCTCTAATAGATACTTCTCTAGGCCCTAGCCTGAGAGAGAAGTTGGAGCCTCGGAGCTCTAGACCCTCCGCGACGACGCGTGCAGTGATATACCCGGAGTACCAGGCAAACATGATAGTAGCAGCCAACCCCAGCTACCAGGGATAAGTACTGGGTCGGGGGGAAAAGAGGCTTAAGGGTTTTTGCTTTAAGGCCTGCAAATAAACAAAACCCGGGGATGGTAATAGAGTATCAGGGGAGGGAGCCTAGTGGAACAGGCAATTCTAGTAAGGTACAGTGAGATAGCTGTAAAAGGTAGAGGTACCAGGTCCCGGATGGAGAAGCTATTAGCATCCAATATATCTGAGGCTTTAGACAGGTTTGGGGTCAAGGCTAAGATAAGCATTGTGCCAGGCAGGGTGATCCTGAGAGAAGTCTCAGGGGTTGACCAGGCGCTTAAGGCTGTGTCTCGGGTTTTCGGCGTCAAGTCGGCCTCGCCTGCGGTCCACTACAAGGCCAGAGGGCTTGACGAGATAGTCCGGATGGCTCACAGCTTTTTCCGGGACAGGGTCAGGGGCAAGGTTTTCATGGTTAGGGTGAGGAGGGTCGGCAGCCACCCATTCACTAGCAAGGATGTTGAGAGGCTTGTGGGTGCTTCCCTCCTTGATCACTCCCGCGGGGTAGACCTCGAGAACCCGGAGTACACGGCATTCATAGAGATAAGGGATGACGACGTCTACATGTATGACACCCTGGTTCCCGGCCCCGGAGGCCTGCCCCTAGGGAGCGAGGATCCCGTACTGGTCTTGTTTAGCGGGGGCTTCGACTCTACTGTCGCCTCGTGGAGGCTCATGAAGAGGGGGTGCCCTGTGACCCTGCTCTACTATGACTTGGGGAGCGAGTACGCCCTTAACACGGCGCTGGAAGCGGCCAGGAAGCTCGCCGCTGACTGGTCCTTTGGCCACAGGCTTAGAGTGGTCGTGGTCAACTTCAGGGGGCCCCTAATGCTGATCTCCGGGCTCGTGTCACCCCCCTACAGGGTACTTGTCATGAGGAGGCTAATGCTGGAACAGGCAGTCAGGATAGCTAAGAGCCTTGGGATAGAAGCCCTGGCAACAGGGGAGTCTATCGGCCAGGTGGCTAGCCAGA
Source organism: Desulfurococcales archaeon (assembly GCA_015521705.1). Lineage (GTDB taxonomy): Archaea > Thermoproteota > Thermoprotei_A > Sulfolobales > Acidilobaceae > S141-84. Next base: position 46,113 of record WANR01000050.1, on the reverse strand, counting down.
CTGTGAGGAACCTGTTCCTTATAAGCTCGGGCCTAGAGCTACCAGTGATTAGACCTCTGGCTGGCGCCGACAAGGACGAGATAGTAGAGGAGTCCCGCAGGATAGGGCTATATGACATAGTAAGCAAGCAGGTTGAGCTATGCGGTCAAGCCCCAAGCCCCGCGCCTAGAGCAGGGATCAGGGAGTTTTGGAGAGAGTACGAGAAGGTGAAAGAGCTAGCCGACATAAAGCTCCCAGCCAGGATTGTAGAGGTCTAGAGGCCCTCCCACCAGCTACCAGAGTTCTCGTGAAGCCGATGAGATATTAGCTCTGCCAGGCACAAGCATGCATGGCAGGGATGAGCTCGAAAGCGGGCCCGAGCGTTCAAGCTATGAGGAAGCCCTCGATCAGCGACTACTGTCGTGGCCCAGCCATACAGTGTTTAAGCAGTGAAGCCTCCTATCGGCCACTTTTCCACTATCCTGAGGGCGGCTCTTCTAGCCTCTTTGAAGTGCTTCTCCACTATGTATAGATGCTCTCCTCCATCTACCAGGACGTGGTCGCCCACGACAACGGTCTCTGCTCGAGCCCCAGTAGAATAAAGGGCTTCCACTACTTCATCGCCAGCCCTGTCTAGCAAGAAGCTAGGCGGCCTAGTGGCGTCGAATATGGCTAGTTCCGCGTTGCTGCCTTTTTCTATCCTGGACTCGCCCAGACCCATCGCCTTTCTCAGGGCATTGCTGGCCCTATAGGCGCCCTCAATATTGGCCAGGCTTATGGTGGGCCTGGCGAGGAATGCCAGGACCCTGTCCCCGTCGAGGTAGCCGAACCCGTCGCTGCCCTCAACTATGTCTCCATTTTTGCACTCACTGCTACGTATCTTAACCAGGCCGGCAATGCCCGGAGGCCTGGCTTCAGGACTGTCGGTGGAGCATAGGGGTAGGGCTAGCGCGTAAGACCCGCCGATAGACTCCTCCAGGGCTTTTGGTACTGAGTAGTCTAGGGCCTCGACAGCAACAGTTGTTATGCCGTGTAAGTGGGCCTCGTGGATGGCCGGCAGGGAAAGCGCTATGGACTCCTCCCTGCTCATGGACCTGTAGAGTTTCAGCCTGTCATCCACGCCAAGCCTCTTATATCTGAAGGGGTAGGTTATTGATGCCACTATGGCTGTGAGCCCAGGCATTATTACTCTCCCCTCGCCGCCTAGGACTAGCGCGGCGTATGTATACTCTTCTGGCGTGGGCTGCTCGCCGTAGTCCACGATCCTACCGTTCCTGATGTAGACGTAGCCCTCTCTAAGAACCTCTGATCCCGTGAACACTAGGGATCCATAGGCGAGTATGTCAACCACTCACCCCACCCCCGAGTTTTAGGTGGCCTATGGGATCCATAAACATATACCTTTTAGAGCGCCTCTCTCATTCTTGACTCTGAAGAGTGGTGCTAACAGCTTGGCTGACGGCACTTACGTGCTGGACGTCGACTCTATATTGGATGGGAGTGCCCGGAGGCTGATAGTCGAGGGATCCCTGTCCGGGAGGATTTTGATCCACAGGATCGTGATCGACTACTTCTACAGAGAGGCGAGGGTTGGGAGATCCGCGGGTTTCACGGGTCTCGAGGAGCTGTCAAAGATAAGAGAGGCGGCACCTAGGGGCTCGGCTGAGTTCACTATTATAGAAGAGGAGAAGTTGTACCCCAAAGACGTGGACGTTGACCAGGTAAAGAAGACCCTCCTATCCTATGCGTGGAGGTCTGGAGCGGTGCTTGTCACCAGCGATCCTCTACTTGCAAGGGCTGCTAGAGCCATGGGTGTCAGCGTCTTTCTCTCGCGCAAAGTGGGCCCCGGAAAGTTGGGTATCGAAGAGTTCTTCACGGACAAGACAATGAGCGTCCACTTGAAGGAGGGCGTCATACCCATAGCCAAGGTCGGTAGACCTGGGAGGTGGGCCTTCGTGGCCATAAGCGATAAGCCGTTGAAGAGGAGCGACATAGAGGACATAGCTCGGGAGATAATCGAGGCAGCCTCTCTGGCAGAGGATGGATTCATAGAGATAGACAGGATGGGATCCACAATTATACAGCTGAGGGACTACAGGATAGTGATAACGAGGCCTCCGCTGAGCGATGGCTGGGAGGTGACAGCTGTTAGGCCCATAGTCAAGCTAAAGCTTTCAGACTATAATGTCCCTGAGAAGCTCCTGAAAAGGTTCCTCGAGAGGGCCGAGGGGATCCTCATAGCAGGAGCGCCGGGCATGGGCAAGACGACGTTCGCCCAGGCACTGGCGGAATTCTACTCGGAAAGGGGGAAGATAGTGAAGACTATAGAGTCCCCCAGGGATATGAGGCTTCCGCCGGAGATAACGCAGTACTCCAAGAGCTACGCGGATCTAGGAGAGCTTCACGACATCTTGCTACTGTCGAGGCCTGACTACACCGTATTCGACGAGCTCCGGACCGACGAAGACTTCAAGTTATACGTGGATCTAAGGCTGGCGGGCATAGGCATGATAGGAGTAGTCCACGCGACAGAGCCCATAGACGCCATACAAAGGTTCATCCGTAGGGTGGAGCTGGGAATGATACCCTCGATCATAGACACAATGATATTCATACATGAGGGCTCTATAAGCAAGGTCTACGAGCTAGCCATGACGGTCAAGCTACCCACCGGCCTAAAGGAGGCCGAACTGTCGAGGCCGGTCGTGGAGGTGAGGGACTTCCTGACAGGCGAGCTCGAATATGAGATATACACCTTTGGCGAGCAAACCATGGTGGTTCCCGTCAAGGGCAAAACAAGAGAAGCCCAGAAAGGAGCCCTGGAGACCCAGCTAAAGAAGCTACTGCCAGACGCCGAGATAGAGTTCGAGGATATGAGGGTTATACTCAAGATACCGCGGTACAGCACCAAGCTCACGGCTAAAAAGCTCAAAAGAGCTAAAAGGCTAGCAGAGAAGCACGGCTTCGACATAAGAATAATACCCATCTAGGGATCCTAGCCAAATAGTGGATGAAGACATTTGCACGTCTCAGAGCCCTTATAAGGCGATGAAGACCCTCCACCGGACACGACGCGGCTCTCCAGCCCGACTACCCATTTAAGACATCTGGCTCGTGGCGGTCTCACCGGTTTTACGGCACTTCCCTATCTTGAAGACCAGGCTCTCGTAGCCTTTCAGTCTCTCCCCCCTCTTTACTCTGACTCTAGCCGTCTTCTTCGAGGATTCTACTATCCCATCGGTCTCTACCTCTATTATCTCCATGCACTCGTCGAGGACCCAGTCTATCACGTAGCCGTACTCGGTTTTCACGGGCGCGTAGAATACTTCTAGAACGTTTCTTCCCTCGAGCGGCTCGTAATTCATCACTATGTGGAATGTTGTGCTAGAAAGGTTCTTGTATCCCCTCGTTTCTATCCTTGCATCTATGACTTGCGGAGTGACTTGTTTACCGTTTACTACGACCCTATCGTTTGAGAGCAGTTCTTGCATTGTCTTCTTCAGCCTTCTCTCCTCTCCCCTATGGTGCCCCGATTTTAGGAGCGAGTAGTACTCTTCTTCCTCATCGTAGTATTCATATATTACTGTGTGGAATATGGTGCCTCTACTAGTCACGTAGTAGACCCCCTGCCCGAACACGGGCCTCGCGGCCACGCTGATCCCCAGGCTGATCCAGTGTGGGTCCAGGTTATTTCAGTAGGCCCTGGGTTAAGGCGTTCTGGCTTCTTGTGATAGCTTGTGGACTATTTCAGCCATGCTCCTCACGGCCTCAACCAGCGACTCGCTACTAATGGCCCCCATTAGGCCCATCCTGACAGTCTTATCCCTTAGGGGGCCCATCCCTCGGCCGATAATGAAGCCCCTATCCGCCAACCCCTTTACGATCCTCCCAGCGTCCACCCCTGGAGGCGTTTTGAACACGGCAACTGTGGGGGATCGATACTGCTCTAGGCTGACAAGCGGTTTAACGCCCAGCCTCGTGGCCTCACGGTAAACCATTGAAGCCCTTTCCCTGTACATTCTGATCCAGGCGTCTATGCCCTTCTCCTCCACGATCTCGAGTGCCTTGTCTAGGGCGTAGAGAGCATTTATCGCGGGCGTATAGGGTGTCTGCCTCCTTTCCTCGTAGAACCTTATGAATGTTCTAAGATCCATCCCTAGGGCCGGTGATCCCCTCATTTTGCCGAGGGAATCCTCCCCCACAGCGACGAATGAGACCCCGGGGACTGAGCCCAGGGCCTTGTGAGAGGCCGAGGCGACGGCGTCCAGGCACCATTCATCAACCCTGATCTCTGCCGCTCCCAGGCTAGAAACAGCATCTACGAGTATAGCTCCGACCCTGCCACACAGCCTTCTAGCCAGCTCTTCCAGGTCTGACTGTAGCATCCCAGTGCTGGTCTCATTGTGTACTATTAGGACTACATCGTAAGCCCCAGCGTCAACCCTCTCCTCTACAACACCTACGCTGGCCGGGTCACCCCAGCTAAAGGAGACCACATCCACTAGGGCTCCCGTCCTCCTAGCAGACTCGGCCATCCTCTCCCCGAACTCGCCTGCAGCCACCCCGAGAACCCTACTATTCCTGCCAACGAATGAGTGAACCATAGCGTCAACAGCTGTGGTTCCTCCCCCTGGGAGCACTGTAACATGCCCCTGTGTCGAGTAGATGTCTTTTAGACGTTCCACAATTGCCTCTAGCAGCTCGGAGAACTCTGGCGACCTATGGCTTATAGGGGGCCTCGCCATAGCGTGTAACACTTGCTCGCTGACCTCAACAGGGCCTGGCGTCAGCAGGATCCTCCTCACCGCTACTCACCCGGGCCCGCGAGTGCCTCTATTATTTTAGAGGCCAGCATGGCTGCAGCCCTCTCCTGGGCCTCTCTGGTAGTGCTCCCAATATGGGGCGTCACTATGACCCGTGGGTGCTCCACCAGTTTCTTCAGGACGGGGCTCTGGGGGGGCTCCTCGCTCAGGACGTCGAGCGCTGCAGCGCCTAGCTTGCCTTCCTCCAGGGCCCTTAACAGGGCCTCTTCATCCACAACGCTCCCGCGCGCGGTATTGACCAGAACGGCGCCGTCTCTAAGCAATTGTAGCTCGCCCCACCCTATCATCCTATAGGTGGACGGCGTGAGTGGGACGTGGAGAGATAGGTAGTCCGCGCCTTTCAAGGCCTCCTCAAGCGACCCGGCAACTTCCACGCCGATCCTCTTGGCATGGTCCCTTACGTCGGCGATGTCGTAGGCCCTGACTCTCATGTGAAACGCCTTGACAGCGATCTCGGCCACTCTTCTCCCTATCCTGCCAAAGCCCACTATGGCGAGTGTCTTTCCATGGAGCTCTCTACCCATAACCCTCTCCCAGCCGCCCTCCTTGACCCTGGAAGCGGCCTGAACCATGCTCCGCGAGGCTGCTATCATGAGGCCTATGGCGAGCTCTGCCACGCTCTCAGCAACTGCTTCGGGGGTGTTGACGACTTTAACGCCCCTACTGGCTAGGCGCTCGACGTCTATGTTGTCTAGCCCAGATCCGGCCCTAGCTACGACCTTTAGCCTTACAGCCCTTGCTATGAGGGGTTCGTCGACGCGCGTCCTACCCCTGACAACTAGCACGTCGTAGCCCCGTATAGCTCGTAGCAGCTCCTCCCTATCCATGCCAGGCTTATAATCGACTAGGGCCCCTTCTCTCTCCAGTAAAAACCTTAGATTCTCGCTTACAGGCTCTACTACTAGTACCCTGACTCCTCCAAGCCTGCCAGTACCCATGGCTATCCCTTCAGCGTTGCAGCCGCGATTCTAGCTATCCCTCGCGTGCCTATAAATGGGTAGCTCGCTAGGCTCGTAATCCTCGAGCCTACCGTCTAGGTACTCCTGGTAGCCCTGGAGGTCCAGTAGGCCGTGGCCGCTCAGGTTGAACGCTATAACAGTCCTCTTACCCTCCTCCTTCGCCTTCAGGGCCTCGTCTATGGCTGCCTTCACGGCATGGGCAGTCTCCGGGGCCACGACTATTCCCTCTATTCTAGCGAAGAGGCTGGCTGCTTCGAAGACCTCAGTCTGGTGGTAGGCCCTGGCCTCCACCACTCCATGGTTCACCAGGATGCTAAGCGTCGGCGCTATGCCATGGTACCTGAGGCCGCCAGCATGTATGGGTGGCACCTTGTATTCGTGGCCCACCGTGTGCATCTTTATGAGAGGTGTCAGCCTGCCTGTGTCCCCGTAGTCGTACGTGTACAGGCCTCGGGTCATCGAGGGGCTGGCTTTAGGCTCTACTGCTATGAACCTGGAGTTGCTTCTCCCAGTTAGCCTGTCCGCGACGAAGGGGTAAGTGAAGCCTGCAAAGTTGCTGCCCCCTCCTGCGCACCCAATCAACACGTCAGGATACACTCCGGCCTCGTCGAGCTGCTTCTTGGCCTCTAGCCCTATAACCGTCTGGTGGAGTAGCACGTGGTTTAGAACGCTTCCCAGAGAGTATCTAGCCTTTTCGTCGGAGAGCACGTCTTCTATGGCCTCGCTTATAGCTATACCCAGGCTCCCCGGATGCTCTGGATCCTCCTTCAGGAACGTCCTCCCGACTCTAGTCTTATCGCTCGGGCTAGCGAAGACCTCCGCTCCATAGAGCTCCATAAGGGTGCGCCTGTACGGTTTCTGCCTATAGCTACTACGTGTCATGAAGACCCTAACCTTCAGCCCGTAGTAGGCCCCCGCTGCCGAGAGGGCGGACCCCCACTGGCCGGCCCCAGTCTCTGTTACGAGCCTCTCCACGCCCTGCTCCTTGTTATAGTACGCCTGTGCTAGGGCTGTGTTTATCTTGTGGCTTCCAGTCACTGTTGCCCCCTCATACTTATAATAGATCTCGGCTGGCGTTCCTAGGTACTTCTCAAGCCTCTTAGCTCTGAAGAGCGGGGTCGGCCTCCTGGCGAACTCCACGAGGCCCCTGACGATGGCCGGCGGGATGCTTATATACCTCTCCATGGAAACCTCTTGCCTAACCAGCTCTCGGGCGAAGAGCCTCTCCAGGAGTTTGGGATCCACGGGCTCTCTAGTCTTGGGGTCGAGGGGTGGAGGAACCTTTTCGGGGAGGTCTGGGAGTATATTGTACCAGGAACGGGGAACCTCTTCAGGGCTCAGATCAAACCTGAGCCCCCCTACATCCATTGGCGCTCCATCACGCCCACCTACGAGACACGCTATTGGTTGGAATGCCTGGGGGTATAAAAGCATTATTCCATATTTAGGGGCGCAACGTGGCACGCTACCAGTTATAGGGCTTCTTGCAGGCTACCGTAGCAGCTTCCAACTGTTACTCAGAGCCTTTTCCGCCAGTATTTGAGGGTCTTCTCCCCTCTTTTCAGCTACCAGCCTGATGGTTTCCCTCACCATGAGTGGGCTCAGTTTTAGCCCTCTATAGTTATATGGGCCGTCGCTCTCGAAAACTACCTGGTCCCCGTCGACGGCCAGAGCGATGCGCATGTGTTTTTCCTGGATCCTAACAGCCGGGTTTATAGACACCATGTAGCCATGCTCCTTCATCAGGGGGAGAAGGTCCGCGGGCCCCGTGTACCAGTGGAACACGGCCCTTGTAACTCCCGCTTCTACCAGCATGGAGAGGGTTTTCCTCCAGGCGTCGACCGAGTGTATGTTCACCATGGCATCAAGTTCCCTAGCGGTTTCAAGGAACCTCGAGAAAACGAAGATCTGTGTGTTCCACCGTGTGTGGTCCACGAATCTCCTATCCAGCCCCACCTCCCCCACGCACTTCACCCCGTAGCGCGAGGCTGCTCTTAGGATCTCGTCTATCTCAGAGAGGCTTTTCTCCCCTATACTCCAGGGATGGAAGCCCGCGCATGGTATGATCCTGTCACCGAACCTCTCGTGTAGCGTTATGGTCTTCTCGAGCGATTCAAGGTCGTCGCTGACAGCTACTATAGTCATGCCTCTGTCAGCCTCGAGGATTCTAGCAACCTCGGTCTCCCCGAACTCGTAAAGGTGTGCATGCATGTCTACTACGGGCACCATGCCTGAAGCCTCCCCCTTGCAGTATGGAGGGCCGGAAGCGTGATTAGGCTTGCCCTCCCACGATTGTGCCCAGCTCTCCCACATATTTCAGGCCAGACCCTGTCAGTAGCACGATAGCGTCCCCCACGACTCCTCTTTCTTTGAGGTGCTTGTAAGCAGCCCAGGCCGCTGCCGAGGAAGGTTCGACTATGTAGCCCCTACCTAGGAGATCCCTCAGGGCCTCTATTATAGCCTTGTCACCCACGATCACGAGCCCCGAGGCTACGCCCCCCATTTCCTCTATTCTCGGCGGATCCTTGTAAACCAGGGCATCGGCGAGCCTGGACGAGGGACCCCCTATCCTGCCCAGCACCGGGACTCTGCCTTCTAGCGAGGCAGCCTCGCTGGATTGGACGGCTATAAGGTTTGGCTTCTCACCCAGCCTTTCTAGGCCACGCGCCAGCCCGAGGAGTAGCGTGCCGCTAGAGACGGGGACTATTATGGGGAGCTTTCTCAGGTGCTCCGGGATCTCTAGGGCCAGGCTCGAGACCCCTTCGATGAATACGGGGCTCGTGGCGTGGGATACATAGAAGCACTCAGAAGCCCTACCTTCAGCCGTGACAGCGGCTTCAGCCCTATCACCGGCCTCAACCACCTCGGCTCCGAGCAGCCTTATCAGCGACTTCTTAGAGGGCGAGGCGTGCCTGGGCACCACTATTACAGGGTTCAAGCCCATGTGGGAAGAGTACGCCGCCACCGATATGCCGGTATTCCCGCTGGAATCCTCCACCACACACCTATACCCAAGCATCCTAGCCAGGTACACCGAGAGGCTAGATCCCCTATCCTTGAAGCTGCCAGTGGGGTTCAAGTATTCCAGCTTAAGGAAGACCCTAGACCCTCTATACTCCTCCTCGACTAGAGGCGTGTTGCCTTCTCCTAGAAGGGGGCTTCCGGGCGACGGTAGCTCGCCCTCCAGATCCATAGGACTGCCGCACTGTGGACATTTATGGACATAGCTTTCTTCCCGGCTGGCATAGCCACATTTAGGGCACCGAAGCCTCCACGGCATAGCAGCTGCACCCGCCAGCTACTGTGCTATAAAGGCTCCACGGCACTGTACTATGCCGCATACGGTTTTTATCTTAAATTTAAACCAAATTTAAACCGTTAAAAGGAAGGACTACCTCCAAGTCTTGGCCGCTCCTGAATGACCCGTGCCTGGCGTCGTGTCATTCGTGTAATAGCCTGGCCTAGCTGTGGATCTCTCCTTGTACCACTTTATAGAGCTATAGTCATAAAGCAGGACAATACCTCACATGTCTTCTGCCTTTTCTTCACTCTATTGTTTAACTTGTTTCTCCGTGCTGTAAAGATTCTCTTTCCCTTTGGCCTAGCGACGCTTATGGCTAGGTTTGGTATGTGAGTATATAGGTGTTTCAATGGATCTATTTAAATTACCCCTCAACAACTTATAGTAGTGGTGTGTCCTCTTGGCGCAGAAGTTCATTTTGTGGCTAGACGAGATTACTCCTGAGATGCACTCGCTCGTGGGTGGCAAAGCCCTTGGTTTGGCCCTAATGATTAGGAACGGGATACCTGTGCCTCCCGGTTTTGTTGTAACCAGCGAGGCTTACGCTCAGTTCGTGTTGGAGACTGGCATAGCGGGTTATATTAAGTACGTGCTTGAGGAGGAGATAAAGAGTGGGCGCCCTGAGGAGTATAGGAGGGCCAGCGAGCTTATTAGGAGTAAGTTTAAGAGGGCTTCTATCCCCTATAAGATTAGGTCACAGATAGAATCTGCATATAGGAAATTAGAGGGGTTAATTGGAATAAGTAGTCCCAGAGTGGCTGTAAGGAGTAGCGCCACGCTGGAGGACTTGCCCGAGGCGAGCTTTGCTGGGCAGCAGGAAACCTTCTTGAACGTTAGCGGTGTGGAGGAGGTTCTGGAGAGCATAAAGTCTGCGTGGGCCAGCCTCTGGACGGCAAGGGCTCTCAGCTATAGGGACTCTATGAACATAGATCACGAGGCCGCTTACATGGCTGTTGTTGTCCAGAAAATGGTTAATAGCAGGAGTAGCGGTGTGGCTTTCACAATACACCCTGTTACGGGCGAGAAGGACAAGATCATTATAGAGTCCTCGTGGGGGCTGGGGGAGCTCGTAGTAGCTGGCAGGATCACCCCGGACACGTTCGTCGTGTCCAAGGAGTCCCTAGAGATCCTCGAGGAAAAGATAGCCAGGAAGAGGAAGGCCCTCTTCTACGATGCACAAGCAGCCTCGAACGTCGAGGTAGTCATCCCGGAAACCGAGGAAGAGCTGGAGGAGCTGGGTAAGAGGCATCCCTCTATAGCAAAGCTGATCCGGGAGCACGGCATAAGCCCAGATAAGCCATCGCTGGCTGCAGAAGAGGTTAAGGCCCTGGCGAAGCTCGCTCTTAGAGTCGAGGAGAGCTTCGGCAAGCCCGTCGACATAGAATGGGCGATCGACGCTGACGTGAAGCCTCCCAACAACATATTCCTTGTGCAGGCCAGGCCCGAGACAGTGTGGTCGAGGACTGAGGTAGAGAGAAGGGAGGAGCCCAGAGAGAAGCCGTCTGTCGGAGAGGTTCTCGTGAGAGGTATACCAGCGAGCCCCGGTACAGCTAGGGGTAGGGTAAAGGTGGCCCTATCTGTGGAGGAGGCCGCTTCTAAGATGGAGAAGGGGGACGTGCTAGTCACTAGAATGACGGATCCAGACTGGGTCCCCTACATGAAGCTAGCCTCAGCCATAGTAACCGATGAAGGAGGCGTGACGGCCCACGCAGCTATTGTAGCCAGGGAACTAGGCATACCCGCTGTCGTAGGAACAGGTGAGGCCACCAAGAAGCTGGGCGACGGCATGGTTGTAACGGTTGACGGCTCCAAAGGCGTCGTCTACTATGGAGAAGTGGAGGCTAAGAAGGAGGAGCCCGCGAGAAGCGTCGGCGCCCCGGCGGAGCTACTGCTGAACGTGTACCCCGTGACAGCCACAAAGATCTACATGAACCTTGGCCAGCCAGAGGAGATAGACAGGTACTCCACGCTACCCTTTGACGGCATAGGCTTAATGAGGATAGAGTTCATCATATCCAGCTGGATAGGCTATCACCCCCTATATCTGATAGACCAGGGGAGGGGCGTCTACTTCATAGACAAGCTAGCCGAGGGCATAGCCAGAGTTGCCTCGGCCATATACCCAAGGCCTGTAGTTGTCAGGTTCAGCGATTTCAAGACCAATGAGTACAGGAAGCTGAGAGGCGGCGAGAAGTACGAGATAGACGAGAGGAACCCCATGATAGGCTGGAGGGGTGTCTCACGCTACATTTCGGGCAAGTACGAGCCGGCGTTCAGGCTCGAGGTCAGGGCTGTCAGGAAGGTTAGGGAAGAGTGGGGGCTCAAGAATGTGTGGGTAATGTTCCCCTTCGTCAGGACGACGTGGGAGCTAGAGAGGGCCCTGGGGATAATGGAGGAAGAGGGACTCAAGAGGAACCAGGACTTCAAGGTCTGGATCATGGTGGAGGTGCCCAGCACAGTCTTCCTCGCTGACGAGTTCGCTAAGATGGTCGACGGCTTCAGTATAGGCTCAAACGACCTGACCCAGCTAGTCCTAGGGGCAGACAGGGACAGCGGGTTGCTGGCGAAGATGGGCTATTTCGACGAGAGGGATCCGGCTGTTCTCAGGGCCATAGAGACGGTTATCAGGACAGCCAAGAGGCACGGGATCTCCTCTAGCATCTGCGGGCAGGCGCCAAGCATCTATCCCGAGATAGTAGAGTTCCTTGTAAGGAAGGGTATTGATTCGATAAGCGTGAACCCGGATGCCGTGATAAACGTTAGGAGACTCGTGGCCAGCGTTGAGAGAAGGATTCTCCTAGAGAAGGGGGTCGAGCCCTAGGAAGAACGGGCTCCGCAGCCACCAGTTTTTGGCTACAGCGTCTAGCATCCCCCAAGCTCTTCGATGGTCGTGGCGGCTCTTGTCCCCTGGCCGTGCTAGATTTTTCGCAGGAAAGTGTTGGCCAGTATCATGGTGACGCTCAGTATCATGGCGATCATTGCCCAGTAGGGTTGTAGTAGACCCGTGGATGCTAGCGGCACGCCGAGCCCGTTGAGGCTGAAAGCGATCCCCAGGTTCTGCTTTGTGTGCCTGTACATCCTCCTAGCCATCCTAACGGCCACGGCGACCTTGTAGGGGTTGCTGTCAGTTATGACCATGTCTGCGGCGTCAAGCGTTATATCAGCTCCCGTCCCCATGGCTATGCCTATGTCGGCGACTGTCAGCGAGGGAGCGTCATTGATCCCGTCCCCGACCATGACGACTCTTTCACCCCTTCTCTGCAGGTCTCTTATAAGGCTTGTCTTCCCGTCTGGCAGTAGCCCTGCCCTGTAGAAGCCTATGCCCAGAAGCCCTGCTATCCTCGAGGCCGCGGCCTCCGAGTCTCCGGTCAGCATCCCCACCCTGAACCCCATGGATTCCAACTCTCTGACAGCTTCCTTAGCGCCCTTCCTGAGCCCGTCGCTTAGCCCTATAACGCCTATAACTCTACCGTCAAAGCCTACGAAGAGAGTTGTCAACCCCCTAAAGCCTGGATCCTCCAAGCCCTTGCCCGGCCAGGTGAAGCCCTCCTCCTCTACGAGCTCCCTTCTCCCAGTAAGGGCTCTCCTGCCCTCTATCGTGCCGACAACTCCCATCCCCCTGCGCTCAACCACGTTACCCACGTTCCTGCATTCAATGATTCCCAGGCGCTCGTAGGCTTCATCCACAATACTCCTTGCCAGGGGGTGGTTTGAGAACACCTCCAGGCAGGCTGCTATCCTCAGGACTTCGGCCTCACTGTAGCCGTCGAGGGCCCTGACTATCTCCACTCTAGGCCTCCCTTCAGTGAGAGTGCCAGTCTTGTCGAAGAGTATGGTGCCGCGGCTACTGAGCACGTGGAATGCCTCGCTACTCCTGAAGAGTATACCCCGTAAGGCTGCTGCCTGCCCGCCCCGGATCATTGATAAGGGCACAGACATGCCCAAGGCGCACGGGTAACCCATCACGAGGACCGTGAGTGATGCGAATGCAGCCCTGGTAACTTCGGGCCCTTCCCCGAGCACCCAGGGCACTACTACCCAGTATGCTAGGGCCGCCAGCGAGACTGCTAGAACCATAGGGACGTAGACTGCTAGAACCCTGTCTAGGAGCTGTAGTATGGGTGGCTTGAGGCCTCTCATTTCCTCCATGTGGCGGGCTATCCTCGCTATAAACGACTCGCCCAGGGGCCTGGAGACTCTTACCACGACGGCTCCCGTAACGTTTATGGAGCCCGCGAGAACCCTGTCACCCGGCCTCTTATCCACGGGCATGGATTCCCCGGTCACTATGCTTTCATCAATACTAGTCTCTCCATCAACTATGACCCCGTCTAGGGGGATCCTCTCGCCTGGCCTGACTAGGATCAAGTCCCCAGGCCTTACACTGGCTACATCCTTCTCCACAATCCTGCCCCCTGACACTACACGTGCCGTGAGCGGCTGGAGCCCCCTAAGCCTCTCTATAGCGTCTGACGCCTTCTTCCTTGCGTAGCCAGCAGCGTAACCCCCCAGTATATGGTATGTGGTGACGAACGACGTGACGCCGTAAAACTCTCCTGGGGGAAAACTGCCGGGATCCGTGAGCAGGCCCAGAGTCCCCCCGGCTAGGCCTGCGAGAGCCGTTGCAGTCATTAGGACGTGCTGGTTAAGTATTCCTCTTCTCAGTGCATTAAGTGACATTGAGAGGTACTTGCCTCCCAGAACTACCAGGTTTACGAATGCCAGAACCCCTATTGCGATGGATACCTGCTGGGGCGCGTCGTAGAGCTTCATATAAGCCATCAGCGACCCCACAACCAGGCTTATAAGGGCCGACTTTACCAGTCTCGACCTCTCAGCCCTGAGAAGCTCCTCCCTATCGGCCCCGCTCTTTCCCGCGAGAAGCTTGAAGCCCAGCTTCTCCAGGATACCCTCGATCCTTGCCTTGCTAACAACCCTGCTATCATACCTGACGTAGACCTCCTCGTGGGCCAGGCTGACGTTAACCTCCTCGACTCCAGGTATCTTTGAGAGAGCGTTCTGGATCGTCGAAACGCAGAAAGAGCATTGCAGGCCCTCGAGCTTGCCTACGAGTACCCTATACCTTTCACTGTCCTCCACTAGGCATCCCTTGGTGTACCATGTTGTCTCGTGTTCAAAAATTTTTGTTAAACACCGGATCACCGCCAAGAGGGGCCTGGGCCACGCTGGCCGGCAGCCTCCAGCGCCATGTGCCTGGCTGCTAGATCAACCGCTTCCCTGCTCGTGAGCGTGGGCCTCCAGCCTGTCTCTCCCGTTATCTTCCTTATGTCTAGGAGCATGAGCTTCACGTCTCCCGGCCATCCCCTCCCCTCCCTTCCCCACGGCTTGTACACGTACTCAACCTTCTCCAGGCCGAGAACCTTAGCCACTATGTCGGCTATCTCGTTCACCGTTATCCAGTCGTTATTACCTACATTATACACGGCGTAGTTGCCAGCCTCTTCTTGCACCAGCTTGTTGTAAACGGCCATGGTTGCATCTACAGCGTCGCCCACGTAGAGGTAGCTCTTCCTCTGGGTCCCATCGCCCAGGACCTCCAGTCTCCGCGGATCCCTCCTCAGCTTCGCTATGAAGTCCCATATAACCCCATGCCTCAGCCTGGGCCCCACTATGTTGGCGTACCTCAGTGAGGCCCCCCTCATTCCGTAGAGCAGCGAGTAGGTTCTCACAAGCTGCTCCCCGCCAGCCTTTGTCGCCCCGTAAACACTTATCGGCTCTAGAGGGTGGCTCTCGGGCGTGGGCAGTTCCCTGGGATCCCCGTAAACCGTGCTCGAGCTCGCGAACACGAACACCTCGACACCCGCCCTCCTTGAAGCCTCCAAAACCCTCCACGTGGCAACCAAGTTGTTCTCGAACTGCTGCCCCGGCCTCCTATAGGCTGCTCTAACCTCGGGATCCGCGGCGAAGTGGAACACGGCGAATGCTCCCCTGAAGGATCTAAGGCACTCGCCTCTGGGCCTTCTCAGGTCGCACTTGATAAACGATACCTCCCCGAGCCCCTTCCAGTACTCCTCGGGCTCTACGACGCTATGCGCCAGGCTGTCGAGAACCGTTACTCGATAGCCTTCCTCAACCAGCCTATCAACCAAGTGGCTCCCTATAAAGCCAGCCCCTCCAGTGACTATGACCCTCAGAGCCTATGCACCCTTGTCCCTGAATACATGTGGGACGGGCTAGGTTATCTGGTTACCGCCACGCCTCCTAGGCCGCCACTAAAGGTCCCTACTGGTCAGGCGTCGCGTGGCTATTATGTCGCCTGGGTTTAGAGTTGTTGCTCTATTTACCCCACGCGGAAAGGGATCCATAACTCTTTTTCCTGGTCCAGTATATAACGTCTGCGGTGCCCATCCTTCGGTGGAGGCTAGGAGAGGGTGACATTCATGGCCAGGTATGACCTCGTTGTTGTAGGTGGCGGGGCTGCTGGCTTCTCGGCTGCAACAGTGGCTGCCGAGAAAGGGGCTAGAGTGGCCCTGGTCTCTAAGGGCCCCCTGGGTGGCACCTGTGTCAACTACGGCTGTGTCCCCACCAAGTACATGCTCACTGCACTATCCCGCGCTAAAGTGTCTGGACTCAAGGTGTCACTCTCCCAGGTGATAGGAGAGGCTGCCAGGGTATCAGAGAAGCTTAGAAGGGAGCGCTACGAGGATCTACTGGAGTCCCTCGACGTGGACTTCATCAGAGGATCGGCGCGCTTCAAGGAAAAGGGAGTACTGGAGGTTAACGGCAGGCATGTGGAATACGATAAGGCAGTTATAGCAGTGGGGGCTAGAACCGTGAGGCCCAGAATACCAGGGGTGGAAGAGCTCGGCAGTAAGGGCTTGGACAACGAGTCAATAATGGGCCTAGACAGGGATCCCGAGAGAGTCGTGGTAGTTGGCGGCAGGGCCCAGGGGGTAGAATTCTCGCAGATAATGGCAAGATCCGGGGTCGAGGTTTTACTCCTCCAGAGAAGCCCCAGTCTCTTGCCCACAGAAGAGCCGGAAGTAGGAGCCACTATTAAGGGGATTCTGCAGGACGACGGCGTAAAGGTTGTGACAGGTGTAAGGCTCCTAGCCTTCAAGTCTGGCAACGGCGGTGTCAGCGTTAGGTATGAGACCGGTTCAGGCCCCAGAGAGGCTAGGGCTGACCTGGTCTTCTTCGCTACGGGTAGGAGGCCCGTCCTCGAGGGGCTCGGCCTGGAAAGAGTCGGCGTCGAGGTTCGCGGGGGATTCATAGTTGTTGACAGGCACCTGAAGGCAGCCCCTGGGATCTATGCGGCCGGCGACTGTATAGGAGAGCCCATGCTGGAGCCCGTTGCAGCCAAGGAGGGCTACGTTGCCGCTCTCAACGCTATTGAGGGCGACACCCGTGTAATGGATTACACGGTTGTCCCCCGGGCCGTCTTCACGGATCCCGAGTTCGCCAGGGTCGGTTATACTGAGAGAGAGTTCGCCAGCAAGACGGGGTATTGCGCATGCAGGATAGCCCCCCTGACAGTCGTCCCCCGGGCTGAGATAGTGGCAGAGCGCAGGGGGTTCGCTAAGATCGTTGTGGATCCAAAGACCCACGCTATAGTGGGGGTCCACCTTGTGGCCCCCCACGCGTCTGAGGCTATACACGAGGCCGTGTGGCTGGTGAAGAAGAGGGTCACGCTCGAAGAGCTTATAGACACTGTACATGTGTTCCCAACCATGGCCGAGTCTATAAAGTACGCTGCGCTCTCCTTCTTCAGGGATGTAAGGAAGATGCCTTGCTGCCTCCTATAGCGGTGCTGTGTTTTGCAGGAGTGCGGAGAGACGCGCGCCATAAGGCTAAACGTGGGCCCTGTAGGAGAGATTGTATTGTCCATTAATGACTGTGTATATGAGCCTTCGGACGACTCCTTCCTAGTAGCTGAGGCCTTGGGCAAGCTACGTGCCGAGGGGAGGAAGTATGAGAGCATAGTTGACATAGGTACTGGAAGCGGTGTGTTGGCCCTTGTAGCCTACTTGCTCTTCAAGCCCAGGCGGCTGGTTGCAGTAGATATTTC
Organism: Desulfurococcales archaeon; assembly: GCA_015521705.1. Classification (GTDB taxonomy): domain Archaea; phylum Thermoproteota; class Thermoprotei_A; order Sulfolobales; family Acidilobaceae; genus S141-84. The sequence goes on along the minus strand of WANR01000050.1, from coordinate 29,022 downwards.
TCCATGCTCTGTTCTGTCTGCACGCATCAACCTAGCAGGGGAAGTTATTGTGTCGAGGTGTTACGGGGCATCCTGTCTAAGTGGTTCATGGGATCTAGCAGTAGTCAATCCACCCTACCTCCCGCTACCAGCGATTAAGGAGCCCTATACTTGTAGGGAGATGCTTGAAGCCTCCTGGAGCGGCCTGGGAGTCTACGAGAAACTCCTGCACGAGGCTTCTCGTTTAGCCCGCGAGGTGTTGGCCATTCACTCGAGCCTCTACCCCACGAGTCCAGAAGCAGTCCTAGTATCGAGGGGTTTCGAGTATAGGATACTGGCCTCCGCGGTGTTCTTCATGGAGAAGCTCGTGGTAATCCATGCGTATAAGGGCTACTAGCCAGACTATACGGCGGCTTCTATAACCTTCTTAATTGCCCTTCTGAGCCTGTAAGATATTGTTGACTTGGATCTACCCACGAGCCTGGCTAGGTCTTCCAGCTTAATCCTTTTAGGGTAGTCTAGTAGTCCCAGGGATCTTAGGGACATCAGGGTCTCTATGTCTGTCCTGGTCAGCTCTATCTCCGCCGGGTTCACTTCCTCTACTAGTAGGAGACTGTTCCTGAGGGTGTTGAGGCTCTCCTCGGTCCTATTGTTCTCGACTGCTACAACCGCTACTATCCTGTCAGCGTAGACGCGTAGCGATATGACGTGGAAGTTCTCTAGGAGGAGCCTGAGTATGCAGGCTCCTGAGCATAGCACTAGAACCCTTGTCTTCTTGTTTAGGAACACCTTCGTGTGCGGTGTCTCGTAGAAGCTCTTCCCGAGCTTAGCGCTTTCCCTGAGCTGGAATAGGTGGTATACGGTGTCCCTAGACAGCTTGTAGCCTAGGTAAGACGCGTGCTTGTTAAGCTCCCCAATGGTGGGGCACAGCTTGATGTGTAGCCTAAGAACCCTCACCTACGGGCACCTTTGGGGCTCCTCTACCCCTTGTAAGCAAGAGCGGTAAAAGGACTAATATGTTTAGATGAATATCTTACAATATGTTTAAATAGGTTTTAGGCAGTGCCTCGGAGGCTTCTCTGAAGGGCTACCGTGTAAACCGGGGAGTTTACAAGCCGTTCCCCCTAGAACATGTTCGAGGCACCTATTTAGATTTTGGCTCGTGATACAAAAATCATCGAGTCCGGCCTTCTAGCGAGCCCTATAATGGGGTGAGTGTCGGGGTGTCTAAGCAGGCCAAGCCCGGGCTGGGCGCCTACATACTCGACAACCTGTGGATATGGCTCGCCGTTACCCTGGTTATAATGTTCGTGTACGGCGCCTGGGCTCTTATAGAGGCCCTAACGATGCACTCGCCGCAGGAGATCCCCCCAGTGCCTGCGTGAGGTGCAACAGGCCATGGCGATATTCCCCAGGAAGCTCGAGGAGTGGTACAAGCCCCTGGCCAGTGTTGACAAGACCTGGATAGCGGCGTCTGTAGTCATAGCCCTTGTAATGGCCACCACAACGCTTGCATGGAGCTTCGCAGACCCGAGCCACCAGGTGCCTACAGAGACGTTCGAAGTGGCCCCAGCGGAGTTCAGGGAGATGGCTAGCAGCTTCGCCGATAAGTATCGGGGGAGCACGATACCCGAGGGCACCGAGATCTACTTGGCAGCCGTGCAGTGGGCCTGGATACCTAAAGAGTTAAGGCTCAAGGCAGGTGTCACGTACAAGGTCGTCATATCCAGCGGGGACGTCCTCCACGGCTTCTCCCTGATAGGCGATGACGGGACCGTCTACAACCTAATGGTCATGCCGGGCATGGCATACGTCATGTACATCAAGTTCGACAAGCCCGGCGTGTACGAGATAAGGTGCAACGAGTTCTGCGGCCTCGGCCACCAGGGCATGGTGGGCAGGATCATAGTGGAGGGGTGATCCCTGGTGGCGGCTAGGATGGGGACAGAGGCTCCTCCGGGCTATAGGGTCTGCCCGGTAACAGGGCTTCTATGCCACCTGCCTAGCCAGAGGCTCATTATAGCGAACTACGTGATGTCCCTCATATCTCTTGCCATAGGTGGCACCGCGGCTGTATTCGTGGGCCTCAGCAGGTCCTCCCTGATCCTAGTCAAGGACCCTGGACAGTACTATATATGGCTGACAGCCCACGGCCTCAACATGCTCATATTCTGGATCCTATGGTTCGAGGTGGCCCTCCTATACTTCGTGGGCACTATACTAATAAACGCCCCGCTCTACGGTCTCAGGCTTGCATGGGTAGCGTTCGGCCTCATGCTGCTCGGCCAGATCATAATGAACGTCCTCGTGTTCTCAGGCAAGGCGTCCGTGATGTTCACAGCGTACCCCCCTATGGTAGCGCATCCCATGTTCTACGTGGGCTACATACTCTTCGTGCTAGGGGCAGGCCTGGCGGTCATAGTATTTTTCGCCACGCTATACAAGGCCCGCACCGAGAAGAGGTACGAGGGCCACCTCCCCCTGGCTACCTGGGGCGGCGCCATAGCTGGTATAATAGCTATAACGGTTGTAGTCCACGGCATAATATCGCTGGTCTACGTGTTCCTCTACTCCATAGGGGTCTTGAAGACAGTCAACGTGATGTTCTACAGGTGGTTCTTCTGGGGGCTCGGGCACGACGCCCAGTACGTCAACGTGGTCGCAATGGTGGCCGTGTGGTACGCCCTCCTAACCCTGGCCTCGGGCTACGTGGCGGCTAACTTCATAAACGAGAAGTACGCCAGGCTAGCCTTCGTACTATACCCCATATTCGTGGTGCCAGGCATAGGCCACCACATCCTCGTAGACCCCGGCTTCTCCGTGGCACTGAAGCAGGCGAGCGGTAGCGTGGGATCCCACTTCCTCTCTGTACCCTCAATGCTCCACGCCTTCGCCCTCCTAGGGGGTACAGAGGCCGTTATGAGGGCCACAGGGCGCACAGGACTCTTCGGCTGGCTAGCGAGGCTCCCCTGGAAGAACCCTGGGTTCTCCGGCCTGATCCTTTCAATGATACTCTTTGGGCTTGGAGGAATAGTTGCGCAGCCGCAGACAACGCTGCAGCCCAACCTACTGTTCCACAACACCTTGTGGGTCCCTGCTCACTTCCACTGGACGGTTGTCGGAGGGACTACCCTTGCATTCATGGCCCTATCATACTACGTGGTGCCCCTGCTCACCCTGCGCAAGCTGTACAGCCTCAACATTGCCCGCCTACAGATCTACCTGGCCTTTATAGGCATACTGATACTAGGCGCTTCAATGGCTTGGCTGGGCTGGCTCGGCGCCCCAAGGAGGACCCTGCTGCTAGAGAACCTTGTAAGGAGCGAGTGGTGGACCCCTATGACTTTACTTGGAATCGGCGCTGTCATATTCATCGTTAGCGGGGTCCTCTACCTGGTCAACATACTGCTAACTGTGCTAGCCGGGAAGAAGACCACCAACCCCTTAGAGCTGGTTGGTGGCCTGGTTGAACAACTAGAGGTCAAGGAGGGGGCCATACCAAAGAAGACTGGCAGCCTGATCATAGTATTCATATTCCTGGGCATAGTGCTCCTATCCCTGTACTTCGCCAGCTTCATAAGGCTCGAATCACTGCCCGAGATATGGTAACCGCTAGCTAGAAGCGCGGGGCTTTTCCTTCCCCCAACGCTTTTTAGGAACAGCAGTGACTCCTAGGATCCCAGTGTATGAGCCATGGCCAGCGCCTTCTCCAAGAGGGGTATGGTGGCTTCCGAGCACCCGCTGGCCTCCTACGTGGGAGCCAGGGTTCTAGAGGGCGGTGGCTCGGCTGTAGATGCCTCTGTAGCAGTGGCCATGACCCTCTCAGTGGTTCTCCCCCACCTAGGCGGGATAGGCGGCGACTTCTTCGCCCTAGTAAGGACACCGAACGGCGACACGGTTTTCATTGACGGCTCGGGCCCGTCGCCTAGAGGCCTGACAGCCGACTTACTGCGTGCCAGGGGCTACTCCTCGATGCCCATCCATGGCCCCCACACGGTGACGGTGCCAGGCTTCATAGACGCGCTCCGCCTCATGTGGGAGAAGCTGGGATCCACTGAGTGGAGGGAGCTCGTGGAGCCCGCCAGGAGGATCGCTTCCGAGGGCTTCCCTGCTTCAAGGAGCTTTGCCAGGGCCTCGTCTTCCCTGAAGAGCTTAGAGGGCCCAGGCTCCGGCGTTCCAGGCGATCTTCTGGGAGCACTGCCTACGAGAGCGGGGGAGGAGGCCAGGTTCCCGGGGTTGGCCAGGGCTCTGGGGGAGATAGCGGAGGATCCGCGCTCCTTCTACGAGGGCCCCATAGCTGAGAGCATAGTAGAGGCCCTGGCAGGTCATGGGGGCGTGCTAGGCCTGGAAGACCTGAGATCCTACAGGGCCGGCCTGGGCGCGCCCTTGAGGCTAGACGCTGCAGGCTGCTCGTTCCTCGAGATGCCGCCACCCACCCAGGGTGTCTCCACGCTGCACATGCTATACTCTCTCGACAGGGTCGAGGCCCCGCCTAACCCCAAGTCTTGGGAGAGGGTCAGGCTACTCTACTCGCTCTCGCTCCCAGTCTATAGGCTTAGGGACTCTTACGTAACGGACCCCTCCTTTATGGAGGTTAGCGGCAGTGACTTGCTCAGCCAGGAGATCCTCCAGTATCTCGAGGAATCCTGGAAGAGCCCCGGCCTGTCCTCCGCGGCTCCCCTGGGATCCAGGCCCGGCGGTGACACGACCTTCTTCGCGGTCGCGGACTCGGAGGGTGGCTTGGTGGCGGGTATCATGAGCCTCTTCCACCCCTTCGGCTCGAGGATAGCTGTGCCCCGCTACCAGTTCTTCCTCAACAATAGGGGGTCCTCATTCACCCTCGAGCGGGGACACGCTAACAGGCTGGAGTCTGGGAAGAGGACGCTGCACACCCTATCAGCCGTCATAGCTGACTGCGGGGACGAAACACTGGTGGTGGGCACCTCCGGCGGCCACTATAGGCCTCAGATACACTACTGGATCCTCTCAAACATGCTAGCCTACAACATGAGCCCCGCGGAGTCCGTCTACTGGCCCAGGGCCCTCGTAGACCCCGGAACAGGGGCTGTAACGGTTGAGGAGGGGATCGAGCATGGAACCCTGGAGGACGCCGAGATTAGAAGACTCCCCCACCCAAGCAGGACGGGTGTAGCGGCGATCCTCAAGGTTAGGGGTAGAGTTCTCGAGGCCCACACGGATCTGAGGGGAGACGGCATACCAGTAGGGCTCCCCTAGGCTCTAACGGCCCTCTTCAGGACATCGTCGAGATCCATGCACCTCACAGACTCTATGGTGCAGCCCTCGCCCACGAGCCTCGTGGCCTCGGCAACATCACGCACCTCTACCACATCGCCTTCACACCTGAGGATCAGGAGCTCCAGGGATCCAGGCTCTATCTCTGCAACGACGGATCCCGCGTCCATAACAATGATCCTAGCCTTGAGGCTTCGCGGCAGTATGTGCGTGGACATGACCATTGTAACGCTCCCTCCTATACTGGCCAGGAAGTCCCCAATCCTGATCCTAGACCCGGGATCCAGGTTTGCCAGGGGCTCGTCTAGCACTAGCAGCTCTGGGCTGCAGATAACCGCAGCTGCTATAGAAACCCTACGCCTGTAGCCCTGCGATAACCCCCCAATCCTCCTATCGGCAACACCCCTAATGCCAAGGGCCCTGGCCTCCTCCCCCCACTCGCTACACCCCCTTACGGCGGCTACTAGATCCAGGTAGTCCCTAACCCTCATGAAAGCTGGGACCCCCTCGCGCTCCGGCACGTAGCCGATCCTCCTAAGCCTCTCAGAGGCCGGTATCTCCCCGGGTTTCAGTGAGAATACCCTGACATCGCCCGAGTCGGGCCTCACAATGCCCAGCATTACCTTGATCAGGGTGCTCTTACCGCTACCATTGGGCCCGGCTAGAACCACCTTCTCACCACGCCCTATCGAGAGGCTGACGCCGTTCAGAGCCTTCACGCGCCCATACCTCTTAGAGGCTCCCCTAACCGCTACGACTGGATCTCCACCCAAAGCTCCCCACCCCGTACATTCCCGACGCCCTCTATGACTACTAGGAGCAGCACGGGCCCCCGCCCCGCATCTATCGAGACCCTCTCGACGCCGTCCACGGTCACCTGGTACTCCTTCACCCCCTCGCTACCAACCACTGCTAGCCTAACCGACGCTACGGGCCCGGCAAACGCTACACCCTCCACCCACACCTTAACCTCTAGCTCCCCACGCGACAGCCCAAGCAGCTCTATAGCGCTCCTCTCTACTAGGGGCATCTTGGTTCTCGTGAAGAGGGAGTCACTGTAAGATAGGTAAGTGTAAACAGCTACAGCGACCGAAGCGAGGGCCAGGACCAGCACTATGGAAACGGCCCCTCTCAGGACGGCTCTCTTCAAGCCAGATCCCTCCTCTCAATTATGGCTCCAGCCGCTAGGACCATGACTACGATCGCCAGAGCCATTCCGAGCAGTGGCAAGGCCTCGACCTCGGCCCCGCTTATCGATGCTAGTATACTGTCGTAGATGGGCCTCGAGTAGAACTTTGCAACCTCCTCTAGCGACAATGATATGAGCCAGAGGAAGGCGGCGAGGAACACTGCTATCAGCGAGTACGTGGCAGCAAAGGCCAGCATTGAGAGGGAGGCTACAAATAGGACCACGACTGTGTGCAGGGCCAGGCTGAGAAGGAAGTTAATAGCCACGGGTCCATAGGCTGACGTCATGAGTGAAACCATTAGGGCCGAGGGGATTGATAGGAGAAGTGAGGCCACGAGCGTGTTGACGAAGAGGGGCAGCACGAGGGATAGACGGGAACCCACTACGCCCTGCAACTGGCCCGCCTCAGAGGGCTGGTAGTGCCTTAGAAGAGCGACCAGCATTATCGCAGCGTAGAAGGGAGCCAGCTGGACAACCCTCTCAGCAACCCCCTCTAGGCACTCCAGCAGGCCGTAGCTGGCTGGCAGCAGGAGCCTGCCAGAGACGTAGACCTCACGATAAAACTCCTCGAAGACACCTGAGTAGCCTCCCTCGAGGAAGCCGCCAGCTAGGTTCCTCAGAGGGTTGCCTAGTGGTAACGCGGCTAGTGGGATCCAGAAGTTGCAGCGCTCCTGCGATAGGGCCAGGTAGGCGTAGGAAAAGGAGAGAAACACGGCGAATATAACAAGGTACTTGTTGAACCATGGTAGCAGCGAGAGAATGAGGATCCTGGGAACCCTCAAGGCCCTCAACCCCTCCTCCTAGACTTTAAATAATAGATTAGGGCCAGCGCTACAGCCGCCACTAGCAGCGCTACGTAGTCGATCCTGACGGGCTCCCCGCTCCTCCGATAGAAGAGCTCGGGGCTAGCTGGCTCCACGTACTTGAGGCCCACAACCTGGACAACTATATAGTCCCCCGCCAGGGGGCTTGGCAGGAGCATTAAGAGGTCATAGTTAGCGTTAGGAATGCCCGACGGCCCGTAGCATGCAACATACAAGGGCCTATCTATACCCCAATAAGAGCCTGTGCTTGTAAGGCTTATATAGGGGTTAGCGTTCTCCACTATATACCCGTCCAGCCTCAGCAAGGATCCGTTTATCCCGTCCAGGGCCCTCTCCAGCTCGTCCGCGTTCTTAGCCGATAATACCGCTTGAGAGACGAACTTGTCAATAGGCCTACCATTAACAATAGGGGCTGGTATTGTGATGTTAAAGGGTTTTAAACTGAAATATATGCTAAAAACATCGTACACCAAGCTACCCCACCCGCCAGGTGTTGGTAGACAGTAAACGTAGGAGAACTCTCCCTCATCAACCCTGGTAACTACTACGCTCACACCTCCAATGCTTAAAAGAGTGCCCGGCTCCAGGATCCCGGGATCTGGTAGGAAGAGTGTGCTAAAGCCTACAGGCCGCCCCCCGCTATATAGCACTCCATTCTCGCTACCCACCAGCATCTCCAAGCTCACAACGCTACCGTTAAGAACCTCTAAGGGGCTACGGAGCTCTATCCTTAAGCCAGAAAGCTTGTCCTCGAGGATATTGCTGATCTTTGGGCTAGCCAGGCTTTCCAGCCTAAACGAGACGTTCAGGGAGTAAAAGGTGTTATTGATCCTCTCCGCCCTGACAACGCCCTCCACGACTCTGAAGAGCAGCGGAACTCTTATGTTTCCACAGTAAGCATCGTAGTAGACCGCGAAATTCTTCCTCTCCTCGCCAAACGGGTCAACTACCGTGGACTCCCTCACGCGTACGAGAGTAGAGTCAACAGGCGTGGTAGTGCAGTTAATGAAGATACGCGCATCAGCCCCACTAGTCCCAAAGGAAGATCTCAAGGGAAAAACCCCATAAATGCTGAGCGCTCCATTAACGGGTTCCAGCCTTTCCCCAGTACTATTCACTATAACAGCGTACCCGTAGAACCTATACTCAACCCTGTCAAGATCCAGGGCGAGAACACTATAAGCACCCATTGCTAGGGAAAGGGAGGCGGCAAGTAATAGGAGGAAAACAAAAAACCTAAAATATTTAGCCCCAGCATAGGCTTTGCTCATATAGTAGGGCACCTCGACGGCTTCCCAAGGACTGTCTCTTCTTATAACAGCCTTTAGCCCAGCCTTATATAGCTAAAGCTCTTTGATGGATAGCTTGTGTGGCTATAAATCCAGTTGTCGCATCCAAGCCCAAACACCGGGTCGTATCCTGTATAGAATTTGACTGTTATGACATCAACCACTTCTTCGAGAGACACGGGAACCTCCAGGTAAACCCACGAAGGCCCCCAGGTGATGCTGGCTGAAACCGTTACCAACCTGCTCCTCAGGCTGGCAGATAGCTGGTTCCAGTTGCTTGATGTGAAGTTCAGCTTGACGGTTTTAGTGTCGAGCACGTTATACGACGGGCTTACATAGTTGTAAACCTTTGCATCGTAGCAGGTGCCGCTTATGAAGGGGTCGTGGCCCTTAGAAGCAAGGGACCACGTGACACTACTGATATAATAGACGGGTGCTCCCCCTATCTTCAAGACTTTATTGTAATACGCCGCCGCTCCCACGGCCTTTTCGTCCCAGGTTTAGCCTTAATTACTGGCCTGGCTTCCATGGATAATGGGTGCTGGTGGTTTACCTGTTTTGCTCGACTGGGATGAGTATTGGAGGTGGATTAGGTATGCGGAGAGGACTCGCCAGCTAATTGACGCCGATATAGAGTATGGGGGTTATTCTTGGGCTTGTTTCAAGTCGCACCAAGCCGCTGAGCTTGCCTTGAAGGCCCTTCTACACTTGGTGGGTAATCCGCGCTTCGGCCATGACCTTGTAGCCCTACTCGGTGAGGCTGTGAGGGTGTGTGGCCCTGCTGACAGGAGTATTGTGGTCTGTGCTAGCGTCTTGAATAAGATGTACATACCGCCTCGCTATCCAGACGCTCTCCCGGGAGGATCTCCCGAGGAGCAGTACACCCTGGAGGAGGCTGTTAACGCTAAAGAGTGTAGCACGAGTATAATTGAGTGGGTTAAGAGCTGTGCGGAGAGACTCGGAGGTTCTGGAGAGGAGGCGCAGGGAGAGGGAACGGGTAATAGGGCTTCTAAGGGTGTACGCTGAAGAACTGAGGCAGGCTTTAGGCAGAGCCACGGTAATACTCTATGGTAGCTATGCGCGCGGGGATTTTAACGTGTGGAGCGATGTCGACGTCATAATAGTGTCGGAGGCTTTCGAAGGCCGCAGGTTCCTTCAGAGGCAAGCCTTGATCCCAGATCCTCCAGAGGGGCTGGAAGGCCTAAGCCCGATCCCCTGGACGCCAGGCGAGGCTAGGGTCATGCTTAGGAAGCCTGCATGGAGAAAGGCATTAAAGAATGCTATAGTGGTGATCGACGACTACAGTATAGGGGGGCTGGTTTGGGGCTAGCCCTGCCTCTACCGTTTCAGTGATTGGCGGGGAGACGTGAGGGCTAGTTCTGGCCCCCCATAGCTGTCCTCTCTAGACTATGTAGTAGGAGCTGTTTAGGCACCCGGCCCCTCTCAGGGCCTCGAGAACCAGGTCTTCGAGGTCGTCTTCATCCACGTGGCCGTTGCTATAGCCCACTATCTCGCCGTCTATTACTAGCATGAGTGAGGGCACGCTCCTGACCCCTAGGGCCGTGGCTACTTCGCCTAGACGGTCCACGTTGACCCTTACGAAGGCCGCGTCACCAGAGTACTTCTCCGCAACCTCTATGTAGGACTCGCTGGCCTCGGCGCAGTCCTTGCAGTTGCCCGAGTAGAAGAGAATGAAGACTATCCTGCAATCCTCCACTATCCTGTCAATATCGTCGACCCCCCTAACATCCCAGCCGGGGGGCACCTCGCCGCCTATGCTACAGCACCTAGTAGAGGGCGGCAATGGATGCACCGCTCTCAAGGCTCTAAACGAGGAAATATATAACAAGTTACCCGGCTACCTGGGGACCCTTACTCTGCCAGTACTTGGGGCCCGAGCCCCTCTATACGTCTTTCCTCGACACGATACCCTTGTCTAGCGTGGCAAAGACCCTGGCCCCTGCTAGCTTAGCGATCGTTACGTGGTAGTAGGTCTAAGGTTCCAGCCTCAGGCTCGGCGAGTGTTTTATGGCTTGGATCACAGCCTACTAGCTATTCTATCCTCCCCGATGCTTCTGAGTAGTCCGACAGCCTTGCTGTGGTTGGGGTCTAGCTCATGAGCGTAAGAGACTATAACGTTTGTGCCCAGGTATATCATGATCCTCTATCCTCGCCGAGGATCCTTGATAAGCCTCCATGCCTTATACTATAGCCTTTTCTAAGCATTTCCTCGGCCTCTCTCACTGCTTCCTCCCATAGCCTAACCTCCTCGAGTATGCTTGCGAGGCTTTTCTCGATCATAAGGTTGAATGCGTGGGACCTGCTCTTAGCGATCCCCAGCTTTACCATCTTGTCGGCAAGACTGACTAGCTCCCTGCGCACCTTGATCGAGACAGTTACAGACAATGGGGGAACACCACGGTGTATCATGAGTATACTTTAGGATTAAAACCTGGCAAGAAGCGCTATAGTAGCTGAACGGACCCTATGGGTGACTAGGGCTTCCGGGTTTCCATCTATTAAGGCCTACTATTGCTCTTCATAAGTGTGTAGGCCTCACGCTAGAAGGGTGGCTGCCAGCTATCTGTACCACTGGGCTTTTAGCCCGTACTCTTCCATCGCTTTGTAGAAGATTCTCTCGGCCCGCGCATCCCACCCCTTAATGTTTATCGGCGCTCCCAGCCTCTTGGCTAGGAGTCTCAGGTTGTCGCCTCTCGGGTGTAGGCTTTCGCCGTGTACCTCGGCTACTCTCAGGTTGGACAGGGCCCTAGCTATCTCTAGGAGGTCCTTGTAGGGGTCGGGCCTCAGGGGGTTAGGGGGGAGTATGGGTGCTACGCTGGCCCACGTGGGGATCCCCCTGGAGGCCGCTTCCCCCAGGACTAGTAGCCTCTTGTGCGGCGGCGGTGCCCGGGGCTCTATCAGCCTGTAGAGGCCTGGCTCCATGGTAGCTATGGATACCCCAATCATTACCCTATGGGGATATGCCGATAGTATGTCGAGGTCCCTCAGGATCAGGGTGCTCCTCGTGAGGATCCTGAGCCTCACGCCGCTGGGGAGGGCCCTCTTCAGGATCCTCCTCGCTATCCAAGCCACCTGGGGGAGGTAGGGGTCGTGCATGGTGCTCATGAAGACCTCCACACCCCTCCACCTGTGCCACGGCGTCTTGTCTATCGCCTCCCCAATGTTCCTGGGGGCGGCGAAGTAGGTGCCCCACTCCCGGGAGACCAGGCCCTCCAGCCCCCTCCTGGGGTACTCCTTGTTGAAGTAATCGGCGTAGCAGAAGGGGCAGGCATGCAGGCACCCTACTGCGAAGTTTACCGCCCAGAATCCTCCGCTGGGGCTCTTCTTTATGAGGGGCGGCGAGATCCTGTAGAGACCCTGCTCGACGCCCTCGGGAACCTTGGGTATTGTGGACTGTAGGGGTCTCAGAGGCACCATGGCTCCCACTTCTATCGCTACTCCAGCCGCAGTGCTCCAAGCAGTGGCCGTTGCCTATAAGTTTTGCTTAAACTAGTAGCTGAACCTAATTACACATGGAGGGGGATTAGTGTAGGAAGACGTGGGTTCCCGTAAGTGATCCCGGCCCGCGCCCGTGAAAGCTATATTCTGGCTAGGCCCCCTAGGGTATACCTGGGTAGCCCTCTTGCCCACCTACTGGTGGAAGCCTCCGAGGGATATAGTTGACAGCGCTAACGTCACGTCGTTCATGGAGAAGCACGGCATACCCTCCTACAGGGACTTCGTCTCCAGGTCGATAAGCGAGTACAAGTGGTTCTGGTGGAACCTCCCAGGCTGGATCGGGGTGGAGTGGTTCAGGGAGCCCAGGGAGCTGTGGGATCTGAGCCGGGGCGTCGAGTGGGCCAAGTGGTTCCGCGGGGGGCTCGTTAACCTGGCCCATAACATCCTGGACAGGCACGTCAAGTCAGGACTTGGAGACAGGGAAGCGTTCACCTGGGTCGGCGAGGATGGGTCCGAGAGGAGGTTGACCTACGCGGAGCTCAAGGCCGATGTGGACAGGCTCGCCAGGTTCTTCGACGAGATAGGCGTCGGCAGGGGCGACGTAGTCTCCATATACGCCCCCATGATGCCCGAGTCAGTCATAGCCATGATAGCAGCCTTCAAGGTGGGGGCCATAGCGAGCCCCATATTCTCTGGCTTCGCCCCGTCGGCCGTCGCTGAGAGGATCAGGCTAGCCGGGTCACGCGTAGTGGTCACGGTTGACGGGTACCTCAGGCGTGGGAGGGTCGTGAGGCTAAAGGACAGGGCTGACGAAGCCATAGAGCTGGCGGGAGGCGTAGACACGGTAATAGTTGCCAGGCGCCTCGGGATAGAAGTGGGGTGGGTCGACGGCAGGGACGTCTACTACGGGGAGGCTGTGAGCGGGAAAAGACCCCAGAGGGAGCCCGAAGAGCTAGACCCCGAGCACCCGGCTCTCCTATTGTTCACTTCAGGCACCACCGGGAAGCCTAAGGGGGCAGTCATAAGCCATATAGGCGCCCTTGTGCAGCCTCCCAAGGAGCACTACTTCAACTTCGACGTGAAGCCGGGCTGGGAGGGTGGCAGGGACAGGATGTGGTGGATCACCGACATTGGATGGATGATGGGCCCCTGGCAGGTCATAGGATCCCAGTTCCACGCCTCCTCCCACCTGATGGTCGAGGGCGCGATAGACTACCCCTCCAAGACCAGGGTCTGGAGCCTCATAGAGAAGTACAGGGTCACGCTCTTCGGCTTCGCCGCTACCGTGGCCAGGATACTGAAGAGGATGACCCCCAAGATCCCCGAGGAATTCGACCTGTCCAGCCTAAGGGCCTTCGGCAACACGGGCGAGCCCATAGATCCCGACACGTGGCTCTGGGTCATGAGGGAGGTCGGCGGCGAGGAGAGACCCTTCATAAACATAACTGGGGGCACGGAGCTGTTCGGCTGCTTCCTCCTGCCAAGCCCCGTCGTGGAGCTGAAGCCCTCAACCCTCTGGGGGCCCTCACTGGGGATGAGTGTAGACGTATACGACGATGAAGGCAGGAGTGTCAGGGGGGTCCAGGGCTACCTGGTGGCAACCAAGCCGGCCCCGAGCATGACCCGGGGCCTCTGGAGGGACCCGGAGAGGTATATAGAGACCTACTGGTCCAGGTTCCCCGGAGTCTGGTACCACGGCGACCTGGCCCTGGTGGACAGCGACGGCCACTGGTTCGTCCTGGGAAGGGCTGACGACGTGATAAAGGTTGCGGGGAGGAGGATAGGCCCGGCAGAGATAGAGTCTGTGATAAACGAGCACCCCCTAGTCGCCGAGTCCGCGTGCGTAGGGGTCCCCCACGAGGTCAAGGGAGAGGCTATAGTGTGCTTCGCCGTCCTGAGGGAGGGCGCTGAGAAGAGGCAGGGGGTAGAAGATGAGATAGCTGGCCTCGTCGAGGAGAGGATGGGGAAGCCCTTCAGGCCCGAGGCTGTGGAGATAGTGAGCGAGCTCCCGCGCACGAGGAGCGGGAAGATCATGAGGAGGCTGATACGCCAAGTCCTCAGTGGAGAAATGCCCGAACCGCCGCCAGTCCTCGAGAACCCCGGATCCCTCTCGGAGATAGCAGCTGTCAGGGACAGGGTGCTCCAGAGAGTAAGCGGCTAGGGCTGGTAGCCGCTCCTGGAGTTCCTGCTTATTTGAAGTAAGCCTTAAATGTTCGGTTAAATACACATTTTTGACGGCGCTGCGGGAGAAGCCTTGAAGGGGAGCCTGGTAGCGCTAGCCTCCGTGGGGTCCATCTACTCCACCATAGTGATAGGATCCATAGTGACAGCGCTAGAGGCAGGCCTGGCGTGCGGGACGGACTGGCCCACGTGCAACGAGCAAGTGATCCCCTCAGACCTCCTAGTCAGCGCCGAAGTCTTCTTCGAGTACGTCCACAGAGTAGTGGCAGCCCTCTCGGGGCTCCTAGTACTGGCCACGCTCATAGTCTCCCTGAGGAACGATGCCTACTCAGGCCCCAGGCGCTGGGCTATACTCACGTTTATCGCCCTCATGATCCAAATCCTCCTGGGAAGAGAAGTCGTAGCTAGAATGCTAAACCCATACCTAGTAGCTGCCCACCTGTCCCTAGCAGTAACAGTACTACTACTAGCCACAATCACAGCATACTCCATGTACAAAGCAGACAAGCTAGTACAACCACAAAAAACACACTAAAACACCCAAACACTCTAGAACCCCTTAACCATCACCAGTAGTTGCTGCCTCTGTATTAATTCGCGAAACGCGGAGAACACTATTGAACTAGGCATACACCCCTGCTAGGGTAGCTATACTCCCTAGACTTGCAGTATAGGATAGGGGAAATAGCCTAATAAAACTAAGAAACTCCACGAGTATGGGAGGAAGCGTCTTGAAGGAAGGAAACGTCAGCCTCGCTTTTCTAGGAATATTTGGGTTATTTCTGATCGCCGTTTTAGGAGTACTTGGGAAATCCGTGCTAGGAACTGACATTTATTTCGTTTCTATCATGTATGGGGGCGAGCTGCTTGGCAGCATAGCCTTTGCAGGAGACCTAGAAAAGAACTATACCCACATTTTATATGAAGCTTTGAAGGATCTTATGGGCGAGAGGCAGGATCCAGTAAAAGATATACTCAACTATCTAGAATCGAGCATTGAGAGTAAGGGTCTTAAAACGGTCTACAAATGGAGTGTAGCCACGGCGCCGGCTCTAGTAGATTCCATACTATTTGACGTGAAAACCCTAGGCTCTCCCAACACGTTCTACATATACCTTAAAGAGCCCGCAGGCAAGCCAATAATAATCAAATTGCTGGAAAACGGGTTATCCTTTCTACTTGTACCACTAATGGCCAGTATCATGGCTGGCTCTGTGTCAAGCCTTGGCTTTAAGGGTTTTATGTGTAGGCGCGAGATTAGCTCGTGGTGCTATGTAATAACCATTCTAGGATCGTATTTCATTATTTCACTACTGCTATTCATCACGCTATGGCTTAGATTTAGGCTAGTGCCCTTAGAGCCTGTTTATGCTTCCTCACTATCACTACTACTAATATCAATGATTGCCTTTGCGTTGCTTCTATTTTTTATTACAGATCGTTTTAGCGAGGGACCCAAGAAGAGGCTAGGCTTAACCACAATTATATTATTTCTACTATTAATTTTTGTTATATTTATCATTGCTTTTAGATTTATAAATATACTGTTTGGGTTCTCTTTTACAATTAGTCCAGGTTTCCTTACGATAGGAGTAACCTTAGCTTACGTGGTCCCTCTCATGGTTCTATCGCTTAGTAGCATTGAAGCTATTAGGGTAGTACACTGGATGGCTTTCTTCATAGGCTTGTCGATTCCTCTAGTATTTCTATTTATTGTTTTATTAGTTTTTGAAATAATAGGGCTTTCCATTCTCTTATTAGCCGCTATATTTACCAGTAGTCTTATTTTGCTCATAAGCTATGTACAGGGGGATTAGAGGCCTTAAACGTGACGGCTGTGTCTTAACCTTAAAACTTAACCTTAAAACCAAGGTTCGCTCCCCTCTTCTTTGATAGGATGGATGCAGAGTTGCTTTAAAACAAAGTCATAAATACCTCCTGCCCTGAATATTCGGGTATTGGCGACTTGTGCTTGTACGAGCAACCCTCCCTTCATGGCTTAAACAGGGAGGATCTAGCGGAATTAGTGGGGAAAGCTCTGGTCCCAGAAAGGCTTACTCCGGCCCTGGTCTCCAGAGTCCTTAATAGGGCTCGGAGGCTACGCGTTTACTGGCTTCTGAGCCCCCTGGAAAAGGCTATACTTAGAGCGGCTGCCAGGGCTAGGGTTAGCGAGTATAGGAGTCCTAGGGTGAGGGAGCTGCTCGCCAAGCTCATAGCGAGGATCGAGGCTCAGACGCCGAGAGGCCTAGCCCTGGCAGCAGGCCTAGCCTATGCTCTTTCAAGGGGGCTGTTTTCCTCGTTGCCTGGCTTCTCCCAGGTCCTGATCCTTATTAGAAGGAAGATGAATTATTTGTTATATTTAGGGAGAAACTTGTTGATTATGCAGAATTATTACATAATTAGGTGATGTTAGGTGGTTGGTGGAGCTGTTGAGGTTTAGCGTTATAGTTCCCGTCGCCAGGGAGGGCGAGAGCCTTTATGATAGGATAAGCCTTTTCGCTAGTGAACTAGGACACCTCGCTGTGAGACACGGCTTCTTTTACGAGATCCTCTGTGTGTCTGATGTGTACGACAGGCCTACCGTCTGGGCTATGATGAGGCTTGCAAAGCGTGGCTTGTCAAAGGCTTTGTTTTTAACGGCTAGGGTAGGCAAGGGTGGCTCTATTAAGAATGCTATGCCGTACTCTATGGGTGACTACATTGTTTTATTGGACGCCGACATGCCTGTGTCTGCCGAGGTTGTCTATAGGGCTGTTCTTTTAACTGTGAGATCGTCGCTTGACGTTTTGGTGCCTACTAGGGCTCGCCGGGGTCATGGGGTTTTGAGGCAGCTTTTGTCAGTTGCCTACAATTCCGTCGTTAACTTACTGTTCAGGACTGGCTATAGAGACCATCAGGCGGGTTTTAAGGTTTTGAGTAGGCGTGCTGCTCTAGTGATTCTTGTAGGCATGACCAGGACTGACGGGTTTGCCTATGACACGGAGATTATTGTCTGGGCTAAGAAGCATGGGCTGAGGCATGGAACCGTCAATATTGCCTGGAACGAAAATAGGGAAGAGTCAACCATAGCCCCGCTGAGGGCTTTGCTGACAATGCTGGCTGACCTGCTGGTTCTGAGGCTACTTACACTGGCAGGGAAACATGTGGCTCTTAGGAGGTATGGCGTGGGCCGTGTCATAAATCTGGGTAACGTGCATGCTGTGGGGCGGGAGTTCACGACGGCTATAAATGTCTCTGGCTGGAAGAGGTTTGTTGTCGGCGTCTTCAGGAAGCTATATGTGGCTGTAGCCCTCTACAAGAGGGGTTAGGAAGTCCTCTGGGGCCCTGGAAGGATTGGAGGCTAGGCTGAGGATAGCGCTGGTTTCGCCATACGCCCCCCCGTATAGGACTCATGCCTATGGTAGCGGGGTGGGATCCTATACGAAGAACCTGGCCGAGGCTCTGAAGACTGTGAATCCAGGCGCCGAGGTCTTCGTTATAGCTGATAGGCTGCCAAAAGTTTCCAGGGTGTACCGTGAGAACGGCGTCTTCGTTATACGGTCATTTAGCAGGAGAGCCTCGTATGTTTTCCAGGTGTTCAGGGAGCTGTGCAGGATCAGGCCTGTAGCAGCCCATATACAGCATGAGCACTTCCTCTATGGCGGGCTACTGGCGTCGGCTCTATCCCCCCTCCTAGTCCTGTTATCTCGCCTCGTGGTGCAGCGTGTCATAACCACTATGCACCACGGCGTATTCCCCCTCAGGGCTCTTGACGATGAGGGTTTCAGGAGGGAGAACGGGCTAAGAGGGCCCCCGTTTATTCTTAGGCTCGGACTGCTTCTCGTGACCCGGCTTCTTGCATCGTTCTCGGACAGAGTCATAGTGCATGAGGCGTTCATGAAGAAGCACCTGGCAACAGACTACAGGGTGCCGCCGGGTAAAATAGAGGTCGTGCCCCACGGCGTCGAGAAAGCCAGGCCCCTGCCCATGGATGAGGCTAAGCGAAGGCTGGGACTCCGGGATAGGAGGGTTATACTGTACTTTGGCTACTTGTCTGGCTACAAGGGTATCAAGGAGCTACTCGAGGCTTATAGGATTCTCAGTAAGAGGGTCTCGGAAACAGTCCTTGTCATAGCCGGCGGCCCACACCCCAGGCTAGCCAGGAGTAGGTGGTACAGGTCATGGTTAAGGAGGATCCTTGGAATGGCCCTGCGTGTCCGCCGCGAGGTGAGTGATAGGGGCGGCCTAGTGCTTGCCGGGTACCTGCCAGAAGAGAAGATCAGGCTCTACTTCTCAGCCTCCGATGTAGTGGTGCTCCCCTATAGGGCCAGGATAGGGGCCAGCGGGCCTGAAGCCCTCGCTATAGCTTTTGAGAGGTGCTACGTCAAGAAATACCTGGATGATAGATATAGTCCAGCCGAGTTATCCATGCTTGTGGAGCGCGTCTTGTCCAACCCTAAAAGATGCCGTGAGAGGAGCACTAGGTTGAAGAGCCTACTGTCGTGGGACAACATGGCCAGGCTACACCTCAAGGTTTACCTAGACGGGGTAGAAGAGGCTCTGCCGCCTTGACTCTGGCTGGGGCTTTGCTAATGATAGCTCCCGAGTACCCCCCTCACAATGTGGGGGGCGGCGGCGTCGTTGTTAGGAGCCTTGCTAGGGAGTTGTCTAGAAGAGGGTATAGGGTGGTTGTTGTTGCTGGCTACCACGAATCTAGGGGGTTACTCGATAAGCCATGGGTTCAGGTTGATGGAGGCGTCCATGTGGTCTGGCTCCCATTGTTGCCCACGCCCCGCTTCTTGCCTAACCTAGAGACGTACATGCCGCCTAACCTGCCATCGGCGGCGGCGCTCTATAGAATAGTCAGGTCGGTGAGCCGCGGGGGGAGGGTCATAGTCCACCTTCACGGGTATGGGCACCTTTTGGTGGACTATGCGGCACTTCTGCTAATGCTTCATGGGAAGCCGTATGTGTTGACAGTGCATGGAATACCCAGGAGCCCCACCTATCTTGGCGGCAAGCTGCTTAGGCTAGTATTTGCTCTATACGCCAAACTCTTGGGAAGAAGAACCCTGGGAGGAGCAGCCATGGTGTCGGCGATCTCTAGGGCTATAGCTAAGGAGGCCGTTGTGTACGGGGCCGCTCCAGGCCGTGTTTTAGTGATACCTAACGGTATAGAGCCTGGCTATGCGGGCGGCGTGGGTCGCGGGTTGTTCAGGAGGAGGTTCGGCATTGGGCCTCGGGAGAGAATTATACTAGCTATAGGTAGGCTGCACCCGAGAAAGGGTTTCCAGACACTAATAAGGGCCATGCCTAGTGTGTTAAGGGAGGTTCCCGAGGCATTCCTAGTAATAATTGGCGAAGGCCCTTATAGGCGGGTACTAGAGGAACTGGCGCGTAGGCTGGGATTAGAAGAACGTGTCATCATGCCGGGCTACCTGGACGAGGCCGAGAAGAAGGAGGCACTAGCCGATTCGGACCTGGTCGTTATACCCTCGCTAATAGAACCCTTCGGGCTGGTGGCCCTAGAGGCCATGGCCCTAGGGAAGCCCCTTGTAGCGACTAAGGTTGACGGGCTCCGCGAGATACTAGAGCCCTACGATTTCCTGGTGGATCCAGGCGACCCTGTAGAGCTGGCAAGTAAAATTACGCAGCTGCTACTGGACGCTGATACTAGGGAACGCACTAGGCGCTTCTTGCTGGAAAAAGTAAGGCTCTACTACTGGAGCAGCATAGCCCCGCTATACGAGAGCTTATATAAGACATTGCCAACGGCCTAGCCAGGCACCCGGGGAGTCAGCTGGTTGAAAACCATTATAATAGGGCTCGACGGCGCGCGCCTTGACGTGTTAACTAAGTGGGCCGGCGAAGGCCGTTTGCCCACGGTGGCCAGGATACTGCGTGAGGGGGTTCATGGCAGGCTTGAATCCGTTCTGCCCATACACTCATTCCCTGCGTGGACATCACTCTCCACAGGAGTCTACCCGCCCAAGCATGGTATCTATGATGTGCTCTTGATGGATGAGAGAGGCTTTAGACTCCTGCCTCCGAACTCTACCATGGTCAGGGTTAGAAGGTTCTGGGAGATACTCGACGAGCTGGGCTATAGGTGTCTCGTTGTCAATGTCCCGGTAACGTACCCGCCTAGGCCTCTTAAGCGCGGGGCCATTGTGAGCTCCGTGCTTACGCCTTCTACAGACCATGTCTTCGCTTACCCCAGGGATGTATGGGAGAGGCTGCGCAGGCAGGGGTATAAGATCCTCCCAAAGTCCAGGCCGGGTACCAGGGGATACGTAGAGGAGGCCCACGAGATCCTGGATAAGCAGTACAGCTTCGTGGAGTGGTACACTGAGAACCGTGACTGGGACCTCTTGTTCTGGGTCGTTATGAGTACTGAGATGCTCCACCACCACTACGCGCCTTTCATAGACCCTGAGCACCCACTGTACAGGCCTGAGTACGAGGACATAGTTAGGTCCCTCTACGAAAAAGTCGACAAGTATATTGGTGAACTGCTGGAGGGCCTGGGCAGGGACTATACCGTCTTCATAGTGTCTGACCACGGGTTTGCCCCATACTATGGGGTTCTATACCTTAACGCGGTGCTGGAGAGGCACGGCCTCCTGGCTACAAGGAGCAGGCTACTGGCTGCTAAGCGCCTCTTTTACTCGGTAGCCAAGGAGGTTGGCAAGAGGGTCTACGGCTACCTGCCTAAGAGCTTGAAAGAGAAGGCACTAAAGGCTTCAGGCTTTGGAGCCCACGAGTTCACTCTAGGACTAATAGACTGGGCCAGGACAAGGGCCTACGTAGCCTTCCTAGATGGGCACGTAAACGTGAACCTTAAGGGTAGAGAGGCAGGAGGCTCCGTGGATCCCGGCAGCTACAGGGAAGTCGTGGGCGAAGTCCTCGAGAAGCTGGGCGGGGACCCTGAACTACCCACGGCTCTCAGGCTGATACCTAAGTGGGAAGTCTACAGGGAGGGACCGTACATTGACAAGGTGCCGGACGTATTCGTGTTATTCGGCGAGTCTAACGAGAGGCCCTTCAAGGTGAAAACCAACCCCTTTGCCAGGAGGATTGTCGAGCCCAGGCTTGCACAGTTCAGGGAGAACACTGGCTACCACACATTGTACGGCGTGTTCATGGCCTATGGCAGCAATATTAGGCAGGGCTATGAGAGAGATGCCAGGATAGTTGACCTGGCTCCAACCATACTAGCTATTCATGGAGTCAAGCCGCCAAGCTACATGGATGGGAGGGTCATCAGCGACATATTTGAGGAAGAGCCCCGGCCAGGCCTTAGCTACGACTCGCTCATGAGCCTCAAGAAGCGCCTCAGATCCCTGTTTAGGGAAGGGAAGGGTAAGGCGTGAAGGTGGTATTAACTATTAGGGACTTCTACCCCGGTAAGGGGGGCGGCATAAGCTACACCCTAGGCCTGGCACGATCCCTGGTGAAGAGGGGCGTTGACGCTTTTGTAGTCACTTCCAGCAGGAGCCTCAGCAAGGCCTATTCAAACATTGATGGTGTAAAGGTGTTCAGGACGGGGTACATAGAGTACCAGACCCAGCTGCTAGACCCGTTCAGGCTTTACACGCTATTGAAGAGTCTAGACCCTGACGTGGTTCACACCAACGATCCGTCAATAGTAGGGGACGAAACGCTCTTCGCGGCTAAGAGGATCTCAAAGCCCATAGTCACGACGTACCACGCCGATGCCAGGCTAAGAGGATTCCCCGGGGCCTATATGAGGTTTAAGACCAGGCTTTTACCCCGCTATGATAGAATCATCGTGACGACAACCCTGTACAGGAGGGTTCTTTGTGAGAGGGGGGTGCCCTGTAGTAAGGTAGCCGTGATACCGATTGGGATAGACTATCAGAGGTTCGCGAACACTCCAAGAGAAGCTGCCGAGGATCTAAGGGAGAAACTAGGTCTCGGTGATAAAAGGGTTCTACTATTCGTTGGGGGCCTCACAGTGGGCCAGTTGTACAAGAGGCCCGACCTACTACTGGTCGCTCTAAGAATATTGGGCATGGAAAACGTAGCGTTGCTAGTCGTGGGTCAAGGAGCCCTGCTAGGATACTATAAATCCCTGGCGGAAAGGCTGGAAGTGGGGGATAAAGTGCTCTTCCTTGGCGAGGTGCCCGAGGAGGATCTCCCCAAGTTCTACCGACTTGCAGACATCCTAGTACTACCCTCTCCAACAATGAGGGAGGGCTTCGGCATAGTCCTGCTAGAGGCAATGGCCTCCGGGTGCCCAGTCATAACATCGACCAGAGCTGGGGGCAGCATGACAGTGCTCTTATCCGGAGCCGGCCTGCTCTATGAAGCCTATAATGCCAGAGACCTCGCAGCCAAGATCGAGCACCTCTTGGAGAACGAAAGCCTAAGGAGGGAAATGGGATCCAAAGGGAGGGAATACGCTAAAAGGCACGACTGGAGCAGAATAGTGGGCATGTTCATAGAGCTATACGAGGATGTAACCTCAGAGAAGAGAGTGAAAAAGTGGCAAGAACACTCTACGAGGCACTCCTAGTTATCCTAGTAGCTTCAACGCTGGCAGCGTCGATCCTAGTCATCCATAAGACCTACACGGGGTTCGAGTATATAGCGAGGTACCAGGCTGATAATGGAGGCTACGTGTTTCTCTGGCACGAGAAGGAGTATCTAGGCAGCCTCCTCCACTTCTACTCTCCCTCGTACTCCTCGCCATATATCCTGCACATGAATAACCCTGTGTTGGCGGTGCTCCCATACCTAGTGATGAAGGCCTTCAGCATAGACAATTTCATATTATTAATACTAATCATGCAAATTATATCGATAATAATTGCTTTTATATCAATGTACCTACTATTAAGGAGCATAGTAAACCACGCATCCATAAGCATGATAGGCGGGTTAGTCTACGCGCTTTCCCCCCTAATGCTGGGGCTGAATTTCATACCGACGGTCAAGTACTTCTACGCAATAATACCCCTGGCCCTCCTCTACGTCCTCAAGCTATCATCCGTGCAGCTGTCCAAAGGGCAGAGGGCCTTTTCTGCCAGGGGTTTACTAAAAGATTCCCTAGTGTTGTTAGCCTTACTAGTGATCCTGGCTTGGCTCATGCCTGGCCTCTATCTCTTGTTCCTCGCCCTGACCCTGTATGTATCTTTTCTTATTAACTTAAAAAATAATAATATTATAAATAAAATAATTATATATATTGTTTTATTTATAATATTAATTATCCCGCCGGTATTAATATATAGCTATGGGGTAGTCTCCGTTAGAGAACTCTACGAGGAACTATACTGGGAGAGGGTTAGCAGGACGATATATGAATATAGGCAGTGGAGCGTCTCTAATTTCGTGTTTTGGCTCGGCTTCGTAGACGTTGATACCTATGCTATAATGAAGAATTATCCAGTCTACTACTCTAGGATCTATACCGTGTGGGTCGCAGCCTATTCTCTCCTGGTATGGACGCCTATAGTGCTGAGCCTAGTATTGGCGGCCAGTAATAGGCCTAGGAGAAGTGGCGCCTACCACGTTAATTACTTATCGGCTATGCTGATCATTGCGTACCTATTAGCCTATTTAGTAAATAAGTACTATGGCGAAATAATCCAGTATATTAGCTCGATTTCCGGCCTAGAAGTTGCCAACATATTTAGAACCCCTGGCAGGGTTCTCGGATTATTCTTGCCCCTAGTCTTGGCTGTCTGGGGCCTCTCGTTGAATGGCGTGCTTGCCTCTCTTAGGGTGAGGAGGCCCTTTTACTTGTTGGCTAAAAGAGCGGGGCACGTCCTGTCATTTGCGTTTCTCCTGGCTTTAGTAGCTGTGTCTGTTTTCGCCCCTCCATCCATGCTCTCAGTCTACCATAATGCGCCCAGGTCCCCGTTGTCCATGGAGTGGCCATACTCTACATACAAGTCGGTGCTGGATGAGATGCGCAGGTATTATGGGGAGGGCTTTACTGTCAGGGTGCTCGATTTATCGGTTTTCGAGCCCAGGTACCTGTATGTGGGCCAAAAAGCTTTCCCCTTCAGCTACGCGTGGCGGGTAGACCTCCTCTACTACATCAAGTCGCCCTATTTTAGGCAGCTACTAGCCTCTTACGGGTTCGACGCTCTCATAGTCAGCAACTATACTGGAGACTGGTATTTCGTCAGGGATCCCGGACTGGTTAGCGGTCTACGGGAGGACTTGTACATGGTTACGGAGGTCGACGGCTTGTACTTGTTCTCCATTTCTACTGGCAGGGCTGAGTTGTGGGTCAAGGTTCCCGAGATGCTTCCGGGAGAGGTTTGCTTAGTGGAGATCCTGGAAAGCGGCGGCGCCAACGCTATACCCGGTGGCCAGGCTGCCCCGTCTGCTCCAGCTTCTAGGGGTGGCGGCGAAGAGTCGGGCCTGGTTGTAGGGGTTGATGGGAGCCTTGTCGGTAGGGTTGTGGAGAGTGGCAGGTTCACCCTCAATGCATGGATCAGGCTGTCAGAGCCCCCTTACGGTCGCGAGCAATTAATAGTTGGTACCAGAAATGAGCCGTGGGGGAGTGGGGGCTTCGCGCTCTTCTACTCGGGAGAGTACGTCTATTTCTCCTTCAACGGAGAGAGCTTTGTGAGGGCTTGGGTGCGTGACTGGTGGAGGGTGCACCAGGTCACGGTTATCTTCGATGGGGGGCTGGTCGAGCTCTACATTGACGGCGAGATCAGGGCTCGGGAGCTGTTTGAAGGCCCGCTGGGGGCAGGCCTGGACTCTGGCGGGTTGCTTGGGGGCCGGATCAGTGGTGAGGTACTTGGCATAAGCCTATACCCGGGCCTTGCTTACCCTAGCAAGGTTGTTGTGGGGAGGGTCTCGGATCAAACCTACTATGTAAGGAACGGTAACGACGTAGTTTTGAGGGATTACTGGGTCAGGATCAGCTACCCTCTTGCTAGCGCTGATGATCTCTCTGGGTTCGAGCCGGGTACTAGCTTGAGCTTGGAGTGTGGTGGCAGGGTTATTGAAAGCCCGGAGATCCGCGTCGTCGCCTCTGTCGAGCCGCTACCGCCCAGGCTGCTCGAGTGGGCCGCGTTGAGGGTACCTATAGTAGCTTATGGTGGGGCCAACGCGCTTATAGCCCTAGCCTCTCTCGATACTAACGCTGTCTTTGCCCCCCTTTTTATGGGCCAGGCATACATCGATGCCAGGGCCTATTACGGTGATATTTTGGGGCGCTCTCCCGTACTGATTAGCGACATAGTGTCTCCCATAGACTTGTGGGCCTACGAGGCCAGGCCCGGCCTAGAGGTTATCAAGCTCTACCGTTACTTCACGGCCGGCGAGAACGTTATTTTGAGAGCGTTCGGGTCGCATTATTGGGTGAAGCCTTTCCTCGGAACCATTAATAGTGACCCGCTAGGCTCGACCGCTCTCAGCGAGTACCAGCTAGTGGTTCCATACGGCGAGGAGAGAGGGCGTGTCATCATAGCCGTGGACGAGTCGAGGCTTAGAGACGGTGAGAGGTATAGGGTGCTGCTGGGCGCCACTATCCGGAACATGGAGGGCAGGAATTCCTCGATAGAGATCGTAGCAGGCCTTGGCGGGGCTGTTTATAGCAAGACTATAGAGGTGGCGGGTAGCACGCCGCTATACAGGTCGTGGATCGACTTGGGCGAGCTGGACGCAGGCAGGCAGGGCAGGGGAGGCGCCATTGAGATCCGCGTCTTGAAGCCGCCTGGCACTATAGTGTTTCTAGACTCCCTGATCCTGGTTGAGGAGGACTCTTATGGGGAGATACTGGGCTCGCTGCCCGAGAGCGTTTCCGGGGCGCCTGGGTTTATAGCTGTCAGGAACGTGTTCCCTCTACACCCGGGCGAGTACCTAGCTGGCGCGGCTGCCGCATATAATTACAGTGGGGGGCTCCAGGTCTTTAACACGCCATACGCTCTCCTGCCCAGCGGCGGTGGGCTTGGCCTTAAGGTTTTGGTGCCGCAGAGCGCCAGAGCCTCCCTCATGCTTTACCTTGTTGAGGCCTGGCCCGGGGCGGTAGTCGACGTAAGGATCGGGAACTATAGCTCGGTTCTCGAGATAAGCAGTGCCCTCGCAGGGCCACGCTGGGTCAAGGCGATAGAGCAGGATTTCGGGCAGGGTGTCCACGAGATATACATAGAGAACATTGGCGAGGGGAGGCTCGTTCTGGGCTCCATCGCTCTTGTATCAACAGATACTGAGAACCTGCTCGAGCGTGGCCTGGACGTCGGCTACAGGGTTGAACTCTATGGCAGGGAGGTTAGCGCGTACGGCGAGACCTATCGGGGGGAGGTTTCGGTAATTAACGGTTCAGGCAGTCCTGTGGCACCTTTGGTTCTATTCGTAAAGGAGCCCTTTAGGGTCTCTAGGGCCACGATAACATGGTGCGGCGAGACCGTCGAGGCAAGCCCTATGCCAGCCTATGGCGTCATGTCTGCGGTAAACCTAAGCCCCTTCATCGAGGGTGGGTGCGGCGCGGGCTCTAAGATAGTTTTCAGGATCGACGTGGGCCGGGGCCAGCCTCTCCTGGCAGGGTATACGTTATTGCTGGCGTCGCTTGGGGTTCCTGCTGCAGTGCTCGCTATAGGTATGGTTGAGCGCGTACTCGCCGGGGCATGGAAGAACCGTCAAGGGGTGGGTCGTGGTGCCGTCGCGGACAATGCCTAGAGATTCTGGCCTGGTGGAAGCGCTGCGGGAGGCCTATTATTACCTGTTCGGACTGTCTTCTGAGAGCCTTATAGACAGGCTCCGTCTATGGCTGGCCCCTCTCAATTTCATGCTCCACCTAGGCAGGGGCGGCGTTCTGAGTTTTTACGTGCCTGGTAGTAGGCCTCTAATAGTTAGGACTTGGGACGGCTTTAGGTTCATAGTGAGGCCGGGAACCGCGGACCTAGGCCTGGCTACTCTAATAGGCGACCTATACGAGCTCTAC
Source organism: Desulfurococcales archaeon (assembly GCA_015521705.1). GTDB lineage: Archaea > Thermoproteota > Thermoprotei_A > Sulfolobales > Acidilobaceae > S141-84. The sequence goes on along the minus strand of WANR01000050.1, from coordinate 1,938 downwards.
GAGTGGTTCCTCCCCAACGCTAGCGGCATAGTCGTGGATGTTGGGGCCAATGTAGGTGGCTACACTGCTAGGGCGTGCAGGAGGGCCGACCTAGTTGTGGCTATAGAGCCCCTCCCCGACGTCTTCGAGCTGCTGAAGCGCAACGTTTCGCTCAACTGTGCCAGGCACAGCGTGGTGCTACTGAAGAAGGCCGTTTACCATAAAGCGGGCAGGGTCGAGCTTCGGGTCCCTAGAATAGGCAGGTACTACGCCACCGGGTGGGGCTCCATAGTCAAGGGAGGCGACCTAGTATATGAAGCTGAGGCCGACACCCTAGACAACATAGTGGAAGCCCTGGGCATCGAGAAGGTGGATCTCTTAAAAATAGACATAGAGGGAGCAGAACCCATAGCCCTAGAAGGAATGAAGAAGACCCTAGAGAAAACAGACAAGCTAATAATAGAAATACAGCCCGGAAACGAGAAAATAATAAGCGAAATAACAAGAACAGGGCTCACGCTGGCTGACAAGAAAGAGACAAACTACTTCTTTACCAGAGCGGTGCGGGAACATAGACACAGGAGCCGACAAGTGACTAGCCAGGATCCACGCCATGTACGCGCCACGGATTTCAGCACCCCACACTAGTGCTCTCCCACGTCTAGTATGATGACTAGTGATAGGGTGGAACCGTGAAGAGCCCCCAGTCTATGCAGGTTCTAGGCTAGGAAGCCTCTGCAGGGTTCCTGGAACCCCTAGTATCCCGTCATAGGGCTTGCTGGCGTTTTAGGTTTAATAAGTTAAAATCCACTGCAAGGCATGGTAATCCATAAATACTCCATAGCACTAATTACAGTGAAACCAGGCGACTATTGCTTTGACGCTCACAGTCAGACCCGGGGACGAGGGCAGCGATGACTTATTAAGCCTCGTAGAGCAGGCCCTTGTCCCCTCCAGGGTCACTCCGGCCCTGGTCTCCAGGGCCCTTAACAGGGCCCGGAGGCTGGGCTTGTACTGGAAGATACTGGCACCTCTGGAGAGGGCGCTCTTATGGGCGGCTGCCAGGGCTAGGGTTAGCGAGTACAGGAGTCCTAGGGTGAGGGAGCTGCTCGCCAAGCTCATAGCGAGGATCGAGGCTCAGACGCCGAGAGGCCTAGCCCTGGCAGCAGGCCTAGCCTATGCTCTCTCCAGGAGGCTCCTACCCCAGCTCCCTAGTCCCGCCAGGGTCCTGGGGGTTCTGAGGGAGAAGCTACAATACATCCTATACCTAGGTAAAAACGCCCTAATAACGAGGAACTACTTCTCGCCGCTCATAAGCGGTGGCTAGAGGCTTCCATACGGGAGACTCATGCACAACCCACTCCAGAGAACCGGTGTGAAGAGGGTTAAGCTCAAGTTCTCCGGAGACATTGAGGTAGAGTTTACTGATAGGGATAGGGCTGTAGCACAGGTTAGTGAAATAGCCGAGAGAGGCACCTACCCCGTCTACGTAATCTACGGGCCCGAGGGCTGCGGCAAGACCGCCCTATTCAGGCAGGCAAGGGAGATCCTAGAGGATGAATACGGCTACCACGTGATCCATGCCAACCCCCTAGCCGAGAGCAGAGAGGAAGCCCTGGCTTACACGCCTTCTATAAGGGACTTGGTGAGAGAAGCGCTTAAACTGTTCCCCGAGCCTTACTCTAGGGTAGCTGATGTTGCTATAAATGCTGCGAGCCTAGTGATGAAGAGGCTTAGAAGGCCCCGGGTAGCAGTCCTGATGGACGACTTGTTCCAGGCGGTTGGTGTTGACAGGGCGGAGGCCTACACTAAGACCTTGCTCAATTTGATCGAGTATCCGCCCGGCGACTACGATAGGATAGTGGTCCTAGTAGCTAGCAGTGAGGGGGTCACTAGGGAGAGGGTTGGGAGGCATGACTGGGCAACCATGATGCTACTATGGAATATGCCAAGGGAGGG
>WANR01000049.1 GCA_015521705.1 Desulfurococcales archaeon | reverse complement strand
GAGCTATGGCATTAGCCCTCAACCGAGGTACCCCTCTAGTAGATTTAGGTTGTGTGAATCAATATAAAAATCTGGCCTAGCCGAGAACTGTGCGACGCTGCCTGATATAGCAATGCCCCGGAGAACCGTTAGGGTTCAAGCCTGTATAGAGGGAAGCCCTGGCTATAGTGCGCCTAGAGCCCCCAGGTTTCAGGAGAATACTATATTTTGGGGTTCCCGGTATACAGGCTTATGTGGGGTGGAGAGGGTTTGAAGCCTCCTTGTAGTAGGGAGGAGTTGAGTCTTCCAGGGGAGGGGGAGCTGGCTAGCTTCGATAGGGGCAGGATTAGTGTCCCCAACAGGCCTGTCGTGGCCTTCATAGAGGGCGACGGCGTCGGCCCCGAGGTTGTCAGGAGCGCCAGGGCTGTTATCGATGCGGCTGTGGAGAAGGCTTACGGTGGTGGAAGGCGCATTGTCTGGTGGGAGCTTGTCGCCGGCGAGAGGGCTATCAGGGAGTGCGGCGACCCCCTTCCCGAGGCCACCCTCGAGGGTATCAGGCTTGCGAGGCTAGCACTCAAGGGCCCCCTAACAACCCCCGTGGGCACGGGTTATAGGAGCCTCAACGTGGCTATCAGGCAGGCCCTCGACCTCTATGCCAACATCAGGCCTGTCAGGTACTACGGCCAGCCGGCCCCCCACCTCTACGCCGATAGGGTCGACTTCGCCATATTCAGGGAGAACACGGAGGACGTCTACGCGGGGATAGAGTGGAGGTGGGACAGCCCTGAGGCTGGGAAGGTCAGGGAGTTCCTTAGGAGGGAGTTTGGGATCGAGATCCCGGAAGACGCTGGCATAGGGCTTAAGCCCATAAGCAGGAGGGCTACGTGGAGGATAATGAGGGCCGCCATAGAGTGGGCCCTGAGGAACGGTAATAGGAGGATAACGATCATGCACAAGGGCAACATTATGAAGTTCACCGAGGGCGCCTTCATGGAGTGGGCGTACGAGCTCGCCAAGAAGGAGTACGGGGACCGCGTGGTCACGGAGGCGGAGGTCTACGAGAAGTATGGGGGCAAGATCCCGGAGGGCAAGATAATGGTCAACGACAGGATAGCCGACAACATGCTCCAGCAAATAATCACCAGGCCCTGGGACTACGAGATAATAGTGACGCCCAACCTAAACGGGGACTACATAAGCGACGAGGCCAATGCCCTCGTGGGTGGCATAGGGATGGCGGCGGGCCTAAACATGGGGGACAACGCTGCCGTGGCGGAGCCAGTCCACGGGACCGCGCCCAAGTACGCGGGGAAGGACCTGATCAACCCCACGGCCGAGATACTGAGCGGCTCACTCCTCATAGGCCAGGTCATGGGGTGGAGGGAGGCGAGCAAGCTGATAGAGGACGCCGTGAAGAGGGCCATAGCTGAGAGAAAGGTCACGCAGGACCTGGCAAGGCACATGGAGGGAGTGAAGCCCCTGAGGACAAGCGAGTACACTAAAACGCTGATACAGTACATAGAGGAGTCGTGAGACAGGGCTAGTACCAGTACTGCGGCCCCTCAGTCTCCCTCACAACACCCTCATCACTGAAGCGCCACTTGCCCCTGAGATCCAGGATCACTATCCCTAGAGCGCTGCCTAGCTGGTCGCTTATCAGAACCTCGTATTCTAGGTTAGAAATCATAACGTCAGACCTGACAGGCCCCCTAACCCTGTCAGGCGTCACCACGGAAACCTCTACGGCCCCTGGAACCATGTAGTTCCTCACCGGGCCGCCCGCCGTGCCCACCTCCACGAGCCTGGCATCAGGGGGCGGAGGCCAGAGGCCTAGCCTGCGCGCCAGCGACTGGGGAAGGAGCACCTGAGGCGACTCCGCCTCGAAGCCTGAGTTGACGAGTGCAGGCGTCTCCACGGATCTACCGGTCTCCAGGCTCTTTATCCTCAGCCTTACCCTCACGGCCAACACTGACACCTAGCCTCTCCAGGGGATATATGTGGCCGATCCTGGCCCTCCTCAAAGGGTATATGTGGCCGATCCTGGCCAAGGCAACCGGCCCCAGCGCCACCCCAAGCTTTAAGTATGGGGGCTGCAGGCTAAAATGTACCAACGAGACGCTCAGCAACCCCCAGAGGTATACGCTAACGCTCTGAGCCCAGTACGTGCCTGCCCGGGGAGCCTCCCAGCGCTTCCTCTCTAGCCTGGCTTGCAAGAGTTCTTCACGATGCCCACGATTTCTCTCAGAGAGCTGATTACGTGCCTGGCCGTTCTGAGTAGATCCTCGGAGCCTTCGCGGTGCCCGGTTTTCTCGTTGAGGAATAGGACTGGGTGGCCTACTATGCGCAGGGCTGGTAGGTCCCATTTCGAGTCGCCCACGAACATCGTTTCCTCGAGCGCTACCCCAAACTTCTCGGCCACCTCCTTCACGGCCCTGGACTTGTCCACCCCCACCAGTGGATCCCCTCCGGGCTGGAGGTAGCCCTCCTCGTCGAATGAGAGGATGTTTGCCCTCCACTCACCTATTCCAAGCTCCCTGGCTATCCTCCTTGCCAGCAGGTCTATGCCGCCGCTCACTATTGACATGTAGACTCCGAGACCCCTTAGGCTCCTCACCGTCTCCACGGCGTCGCTCCTCGGCCTTATGGGTGCCAGTAGTGCTTCCAGTTCGCTCTTGTGAACCCTGCCCCTAGCCTCGATCCAGAGTGAAACGTCTAGCCTCATCCAATCCTCATAGCTTATACGGCCCTCCTCGAACAGCCTCTTGTAGGCCCGGGCCCTCTCCTCGACCCCGAACTTCTTGTGGAGGTACTCCCAGCTACTATGAACGTCTACAAGAACCCCATCCATGTCGAAGACTACCAGCCTCACGCAGCCGCTACGGCCCAAAAGCGTTTCCACCCGCAGGTAGCGTGACCTGCCCTGCCATCAAGCTATTCTAGGCCTATCTTCCTCTTAAAGTTAAAAATAGAGATACTGGTAAGCCTGCCGCCCTTCAAGCCGGCGACTATATCGTCGTCGACCATAACGCTCTCCTCAGCCTCCTCCTTCCCAAAGTTAATGTAAAGTATATCGTTCTGCCTGTCATACTCAAGCCAGAGCCCCGAGACGTCAACTATAGCCCTCCTAGCAGACTCCACAGCCCTCTCATACTCCCTAAGCCTCTCACCACCCTCCACAACCAGCACCCCCAATGAGTATAGTCGCCGGGGTTTTTGTAGTTAAGGTTCCCACGGGGAGCCATGAAATGGGGAATGAGCCGCTTCACCTGAGGCATTGAAAGGTTATCTCTTCAATACTTCCCCTCCCCACGGTTATAACCCCCATGCACCAACTATAGCAGGGTGCAGGATACATGGTTAAGACTAGCTGTAAAGATGCTCCTTGCCATAGCCCTGAGGAGCTCAGGGAGAGAGCTTCTAGGCCGGGTATACCTATAGATGAGCTTGTAAAGGAGATAGCTGAGGAGCTAGCTGCCAAGCCTAAGCGCTAGTAGCATTGCTCCCGCCTGCATAACTCAACCACCCTTGCAATCCTCTCAGAGTCCAGGATACGATATATTACCCTGTAGTCCCCCACCCGGCGACGCTATAGACAGTGATACCTGCCCTTGAGATGCCTGGCTCCAGTTCTGGGGCTAGCCTCTAGCTCCTTAATTGCCAGGGCTAGCCTCATCCTATCAGTGGCTGGGATCCTCTTGCTCCTAAGCAGCCTAGCAGGCTCCCTATCAACCTCAACCCTATAAGGTTCACCAGCCATGTTACCACCACTTCTCTTTCGCCTATAGCCTCGAATAACCTGCTATACAGCCCGTCTATCCCGTTCTCCACATAGTAGGGTTAACACTGCTCTCCCAACTAGTACTCGGCAGCTATATCTTGCTTCTCCTCTCGGATCTTCCTTAGTAAGGTGTTGTAGCTTACTCCTAGTAGCCTGACTATAGCCCCTCGTACCGTGCCCCCTGGATACGTTCCTCGCCAGGACTCCCTGGCTCTTCCACTCCTCTATTAGAGCGTCTAAGGCTGCCAGGGCTTCCTGGGCCCCCCAGGCCTTCCTAATAGTTATAATATAAAGCCTCTCCTCCAGCTCCGCGTCCCCTGTTTCCTCTGCCAGGGCTCGGACTAGCTTGGCAGCACTCGCCGGTGATACTTTGGCTTTTGCCAGCCACCCAGTTAGGAAGAGTGCTAGGTATTGTCTTCTTCCTGTGATACTTTGGGGTCTGCCGTAACGGTGGCTGTTCCATAATGCGTACAGTGGTGTTCTAGAGGATAGAGCTTTCAGAGACAGCCATCATGCTAATAGAGAAATGGCGCCACAGGGCGAGGGAGGCTGGTTTGGATCCTCTGGAGCGCGGCGAGGCTCCAGCTGGCATGAAATGGCTAGCCCTGGCGGTTTTGGCTACAATACTCATCGCTGGAGCATACTATTACTCAGCCGTGGAGCCCGCCAAACCCCCCACTAGTAGCATGGCCACCACTGCCCAGCCGACCAACTCTTCTAGCTCTTCCGCTAACAGTGGGGTTCTTCTGGTCCTGGACAGAGAGGTTTATAAACAGGGTGACAGGCTGGAGGCTCGAGTGGTTAACATGAGGTTGTCAAACATATACATGGGCCTGGAATACCTAGTCTACAAGAACGTTAACGGGTCTTGGATCATCGATGAAGCCCTAACCCCCAAGGCATGGCCCGACCTGCTTATAGCCGTAAAACCGGGTGGGAGCTACAAGCTGGAGATAGACCTGGGAAACGCTACACCGGGACTCTACAGGCTGGTCAAGGAGGTCTGGCTAGACGACAGGGGCCAAAACAAGATCCTCCTAGAGGCCAGCTTCAAGGTGACCAGCTAGACCCGTCAGCTAGCGCTGGCACAATGATTCTCTCGCCGACTTAGAGGTGGAATCCTATGGCTGAGGAGATGGTTAGGCTCTCAGGCTTGATACTACTCCTTAGCCTACTACTAGCGCCTCTAGCCTCGCCGCCAGCTATTGGCGAGGGCAGTGGGGAAGGGGTTCTGGTTATCTACTTTAGGGCTCAGGTGGTCTACGATAGCGGCGACCTTAACGCTTGCGGCGTCAACTACGTTGTCAAGCCCAACCTTAAGTTAGTGGACCTCGTCTCTGACTCTAAGGATGCCAGGCTAGGGGAGCCTAGCCTCGTGGCCAAAGCCGTTGAGGCGCTTAGGAGTAGCATTGAGGAAGCGCTCAAGCGTGGTAATGCTACCGGCAGGGTGTTCGCGGGCTCTATGCCCATAGGCGGGGGTAGGGTTCTCTTCGCGCTAGTCTCCGTGCCTGAGTCCTCGGACATCGCCTCCCTCGCCAGGCTGCTAGGCCAGGCGGCGGGCAGGGTGGAAGCCCTCATCAACGCTAGCGTGACAGTGGTGCTCCAAGTGATCCCCGACGACCTCTTCAAGCCAGTGAACCTCAGCGAGCTCAGGAACGCCGTTGAGGCGGCTAGGAGCGCGATAGTGGAGGCCATTGAGGTTGCCTCCGACAATAGGGAACCTGAGAGCGGGGAGGTGGCCGTGCTGGCCGAGGCCCTTAAAAGGCTGATCGGTGGCGACAAGTTTATCATGCGTATCGAGTGGCCCGAGCCCGAGCTCGGGAATCCCCTCTACGTGAGCATAGACTTAACAGTCACGAGCGCTAGCATCACCAAGGAGGCTGTCGAGGACGTCATTAAGGCCATAAGAGGAGTCATAGGCTGCGAGTACCCGCTAGTCCTGGGGCTCGCCGACTTCCCCATAGTGCAAACCCTCTCGCTAATAGTTAATGGCAGTGACACAAGTAAGATACCTGGTGATGGAGGCGAGGACCAGGCTAATGAGATACCAGAGGAGACTAGTGGAGCCAGGGCGAGCGAGGCATTGACACCACCCACAGCCGCCAAACCTGCCACAGAGCCCAGCGAGCCAGTAACCAAGGCCCCTGGCGAGGCCGAGCCCGGCGCTACCGACGGCAGGGCTGGCGGTAATCGGCTCGCAGCCGCTATAGCGGCTGTGACGCTAATACCCGCGGCGGCCGCTACATGGATGCTCAAGAGGTACAAAGCCAGAGGAGCCTAAGCTATATAACGCTTATTCCTTCCCCTTCGTTTATTTTAGCCATGCTTCTCTTAGGGCTTCTCTTAGGGAGAGTATTAGGACTCTGCCACTCTACCTGGTGTTGTTTCGTGTTCCATTAAGTTATAATTAATTTATAATTATGGGGTGTTAGAGGGAGGCCAAGGCATGACTGGTTGCTTTTCTCTAACACCTCGGTCCCCGCTACTGTAAGGTGTTATGCGGGTTCATGGTGCTAGTTGATTACGTGTGGTAGAGCCATGAAGATATATACGAGTGAATGCCTGGAGTGGTTTATGGGGTGTCCTAGGTGAGGATACTAGCTGTTAACATGAAGGCCTATGACAGTGCCTTCGGCAAGAGGGCCACTGAGATCGCTAGGAAGGTGTCTGACCTATCCTCAACGCTTGGCCGTGTTAGGATAATCATTGTAGCCCCCCTTCTCAACGCTTCCAGGCTCTCAGGCTTGTACGAGCACGTCTTCGTGCAACACGTAGACTCTGTCGGGTTTGGAGCGTTCACGGGCTACACGCCTGTCAGCGCCGTCAGGCTGGAGGGTATCAGGGGGGTGATGGTTAACCACAGCGAGCACAAAATACTCTACAGGGACCTACAGAAAATAATCGGCGAAGCCAAGAGGGAGGGGCTAGAGGTCCTGGCCTGCGCCGACACACCCCAGGAAGCCTCGGCCATAGCATACCTGGGCCCGGACATGATAGCCGTGGAGCCCCCCGAGCTCATAGGAACAGGAATACCAGTATCAAAGGCAAAGCCAGAAGTCATCACCGGGGGAGTAAAGGCGGTTAAACTCATAGAGCCCTCTATAAAGGTGCTCGCAGGGGCCGGCATATCGGAGCCAGGCGACGCTGTCAAGTCGCTGGAGCTAGGCTCGGAGGGGATCCTAGTGGCCAGCGCTATAATGAAGAGCCCGGATCCCTTCAAAGAGATACAGAGGTTTGCCAGTGCTATGGAGGAATTCGAGGAGCCCCCGACTCTTACCTCGTATTAGTACAACTATTTATTATTTAATTAATTATATTTATTAAATAAAAATTTGTTATGTTATGTTAAGCGAGTTACCGTTAGTCTACCTCCTCGCTGCTACCCCCGGTTTTTACTACCGGCTTGTACCCCATCTCGTAGGATGTGAACCTGGACCTTAGCTTCTTGAGGACCTCTGGTAGCGTTGTGTACTCCATCTCCTCGGGCCCTAGCCTGTGGGGCATGAAGGGTCCGTGACGTCTCATGTAGTCGGTTATGAGCTGTGCCATTCTCCTTGTCTCGTCGAAGGCTACGTCGTCGAAGAGGTCAGCCGGGCCTATCAGCTCCCCGTTCTTCACTTGGAAGCCCAGGGCGGCGACCCTGGGCGGGCCGTCGAACCTTGTCACCCTCGAGTCTCTGAGTCCTACTGGCATTAGTGGGCCGTGGTGGCTCCCCCTCATCCATCCAGCCACTAGGTGCGGGAAGCTGAAGGCCTCCAGTATCTCCCCCACGGCCGGGAAGCCACTCTGCCCCCTAACTATCATTACTGGGTCGTCCTTGCCCACGTATCTACCAGCTATGAGGCTCAGCCTCTCGCTGCTAACCACGGCCCCTATCTCCCTGTCATTCTTCCTGTAGACACGCTTTATGATGTACCTGGAGGGCGTCCCTATCAGGGCTAAAAGGTCATAGCTCTCCTCCGGGGTCTTTAGCTCAACCACCTGGCCCTCCATGACGTCCAGGACCTCGAATATGAAGCCGTCGTGCATCCTAGGGTCTATGACCAGCCCGGCAGTGTTGAAGGGGTCGGCGAAGATCCTGTAGAGGGGCATGTTGAACGCTCCCGGCTCCGTCTTGTCGGCCATAAAGACCACCACAGGCTCCGAGGGCCTCTCCACGAACTCCATCTCAGCCACTCCAGGCCCGAGACCCCTGACATTACCGCTGAAAGCATCGCTTAGCAGGTCCTGCCCGGCAGCGTAGAGGCCAAGCTCCTTCGAGACCTTTGTGGCCTCCTGGAAAGCGTTCCAGGCAACCTCGTGTACCTCCTGGCTGTCCACACCCTTGTAGTGGGTCATTATAAGCACCAAGTCGTCCCCGATATGGGTCACGTAGAAGCTCTTAATCACCCCCCTCTTCTTAGCCTCAGCCAGAACCCTGCTAGCAGCGAGTATGGTGTCCGGGTGGACCTTATGGTGCCCTGCAAGACTACCGATGTCAGCCTTTATAACGCTAATAGTAACCCTAGGCTTCTCCTCACCCATATCCTGTTCACCCTAGACTCCTAGAAACCCCTAGAAATAATTAAACTTGCACCCTGAATAGGTTCAAGAGCACAATGACCCCCAGGCCCTACCCGCATATTGATTCAACTCAAAACCTATATACTGAATTCTTTCTTAGAAAATAATATGTAATTAATTAATATTATTACTATTGAAAATCCTATCGATAAAACAGTTATGTTATTCATTAAATCTATTAAATCCCTTAAAACATAATTTGTTGTAAATGGAGCTATAATGTATATAAATAAAACTATCATAAAAATAAACAAGGGAACATCGAAATTGGCCCCAGCGAGCTCGCCCTGGATCCTCTCCAGGAATATTGGGGCGCTAAAAGGCAGTACAAAGTAGAAAACCACCAGATATATCAAGGCGCCGCGCTGGCTGTCAACCAGGAAGACCACTGAAACCAAGACCAGGTATGTCAAAACCCTCTGGAGAAGGGGCATGACGTAGGATCCCAGGGTCCCCGTTTGCGCCAGCACAGCAATAAGCGGCACTATTGCCAGAGAGATGGCTGATAGCAGTGAAACCATCCTGCCCGCGAAAACAGCCCCGTAGCTCTTGAAAATGTTAAGCTCGAACACCGTGATCTCGGGCTCTCTGACGACATGTATGGACGAGATCAGGGCTATCAGAGGTATAAACATTAGATCCGTATAGAACCACAGGTAGGATTCGAAGAGCTCGCTATCAGTAGAGGAATACATTATTAGGAAGAATAGCAGTATCAGCGTAAAGTATAGTGGATGGAATAGCCCGCCCCTTAAGTACCAGGAGACCGCTTTCCTAAGCCTGCCCTTTTTCACCATAGATCTTCCTCCTTATGCCGGCCCTTCTCACGCCTAGAATGAGTCTGCCGCTGTATAGTTTCTCAATGGTGCTCCAGTCAACGCCCCTAACTAGGAGGGATGCCCCGAAGTCTGCCACGACGGATCCTCCGTTATTCCTGATTAGCTCTTCAACCCTTCCACGGCACCTTCTAATAACGAATAACTCATACATGTCGTCAAGGAATAATTCATCGACGCCGCCGGCCCACACGAGTCTCCCATTTAAAAGTATGATTGCCTGGTCTGCCAAAACCTCTGCTTCCTCCAAGACGTGGGTCGTGAATATGACGTTACCACGGGACCCTATCATGTCTATTAGCAGGCTCTGGCGCCAGACGTCCAGGTGTGCCAGGGGCTCGTCGATGACCGCTATGCTATCTTCGTGGCACGACAAGGATATTACTAGCGATAAAAGCTGCGCCTCCCCGCTTGACAGCTCGAAGAGCCTCCTCGAGAAATACCTGGGGATCCCTAGCCTCTCGACGGACGACAGGAACTTTTCCCTATCCCTGCAGAGATCCCCAACCAGATCAATGATGCTAGAGACCCCCATATTTAACGGGAAACGCGGCTTGGCAAAATGGAAGGCTACACGTTCGACAGCTGAGGACCTATCATTGTAGGGCTCCATTCCGTCTAGGAGTAGCCTGCCGCTGGAGGGCTTTCTCAGCCCCGATATAATGGATAGTAGGGTTGTCTTCCCGCTACCATTAGGTCCCACTATCGCCACTACCCTGCCACTAATATTAAAACTGATGCCGCTTAGCGCGACAACCCTGTCAAACACCTTTGTTAAGTTAACCGAGACAAGGTCTACCATGCAATTACCTCCTCCTAAAGTAGAGTATGAGGAGCACCACGCCCGATATTGTTAGAGCCTGCGAGAACGGTGTCTGGTACATGTAGGTCCCCATAATGCCTCCCAGCCAGTCCTGCTCTATAGGGTACACGCTGGTATATGCCAAGCTAATCTTCTCGATGAAGAGAGCGTCCCCATAAGGGGGCTTAGAAGTCTTTACAAGCCCCTCCAATAGGTCTAGACTAAAAGTACTTACCAGGATCCTCATAAGAGGAGGCCCCTCCCCGAATAAAGCCGCGAGCGTCGCATTATCTAGCGCGATAGCCTGAGTGCTAACTGTCCCTTCATAAAGCAAGAGCATATACCTCTTTTCAAGCCTAAGATACTCATAAAAACCAATGATAAATCCCTTATCTGCCAGCTTCGCGCACTCCTCCAGCTCTCCCCAATCATTATTAGCTATTCTCAGGCCGGAAGCGTCTAGCATAGCCGGGAAGGTCGCAGGGACGCCTATATCCGAAGGCATGGCTCCGGGGCCAAAATATATCCTACTCTTCTCGCCGCACACAACTATCCTTATACCAGCCTCTTCTATCACAAGGCTAGGCTTGCCAGGCAACAAGAACTCTATCAACGGCGAGGCAGTACTGATGTTTATCGAGTCATTAAAGAGCAAGACACCCGTATCATAGTCATATATTTTTAAATTAACTATTATACTAGTATAATTAATATACTTAATATCCAAACTAAACCTAAACGAGTACTCGCTATCAGCCAAAGTATAATCC
>WANR01000048.1 GCA_015521705.1 Desulfurococcales archaeon | reverse complement strand
CCAAAGCGCCGCACGACCAGATAGGCTTGGAGGCGGTAAGTGTGGGGTGGGAGGGCAAGGGCAAGATACTATTCATCATACCGAAAGAGTACAGGGATACGGCGGAAGTCGTAGTGACTGTAAGGGCCAGTTGCCCCCTAGGTGTAGACCACCCCCTATGCCAGCCCGGAGTACCGATAGCCAGGATCAAGGTTCAGGGCTAGCCGTTGAGACGCAGGGTCCGGAATCCGCCAATTTCGGCGCCTTGAGCCTTCCTTATAACGGCTCTGGCGCTACCTTCAGCGCCTCCTTCACGCTGCAGCTTCGCTATCTTGCCGTGTTATTATGGGTTTTTGTGGGGGTGCTTGGTGCCATTTATTAGAGAGCGCTGTAATCTTTTTGAACGTTAAGGCTGGTTCCGCCGTGCCTTGTGAGGGGGGCTTGCCTTTGGGTGGGAAGGTATCTGGTGAGGGGTTGTATGGAAGGGCTTTGAAGCTGTTGCCTGGAGGCGCTACTGGCTGGCTTCGTAGGGGTTTCCATAGCGTCCGCCCCCTAGTAGTTTCTGGGGGTGAGGGTGCCTGGATATTCACCGTGGATGGTGAGAGGCTCCTAGACATGCACATGGCTTTTGGCGCAGTGATTCTGGGACACTCGGATCCTGACGTATCCGCGGCGGTTTCAGAGGAGGCAGAGAGAATAGTGCTTCATGGGGCCGGCGTGCTGGATCTAGAGGTTGAGTATGCGGGGCTACTGTCGAGCCTCTTCCCCAACGTGGACATGGTGGTATTTACGGCTAGTGGGAGCGAGGCCGTGCTAGCTGCCGTTAGGGCTGCCAGGGCTTATACCGGGAGGGACCTTATTGTCAAGTTTGAGGGCAACTACCACGGGTGGCACGACTACTTCGTTTTCAACGTGAAGACCCCAATCAGTAGGGGGTTAAGGCCCGAGTCCGGCGGGGTTCCAGGGCCCGTTGGGGAGGCTGTGGCTGTTCTTCCCTATAACAGCCCGGAAACTCTAGAGTCATTCATGGCAGAGAGAGGCGGGGAGGTGGCTGCTATTATAGTAGAACCCGTGGCTCACAGCATGGGAGTGGTTCCTGCCTCTCGGGAGTTCATATTAGCGGCTAGGCGCCTCTGTAAAACCTATGGCTGCCTGCTGGTATTCGACGAGATCATTACGGGTATAAGGTGTGGCCTGCGGGGCCTCCAGGAATACTATGGCGTTGACGCTGACCTAATCACCCTGGGCAAGGCCATAGCCAACGGCCTCCCAGTAGCCGCACTGGGTGGTAAGAGAGAGTTCATGGCGTTGTTCGAGGATAAAGTGGTATCCAGCGGGACCTTCGCGGCGCACCCCCTATCAATGGCCGGGGGTATAGCGGCCCTGAAAAAGGCTGTCGAGAAAAGGGTGGACAGGCTAGTATCCGAGGCAGCGAGCCAGTACGCGAGGGTAGCCAGGGAAGCCCTAGAAGAGTCACGCGTCGAGGCGGCCGTATCCCAGTTCGGCGGCTCTTTCAGTATCCACATAGGGCTCCAGGAAGCGCCGAGGAGCTTGTCAGACGCCCTGAAGGCAGATACTAGAGCCTATCGCAGAATGGTTGAGTCGCTGAGGAGGAGCGGTGTCCTGGTAAACCCGGATCCGCTTAAGAGGCTGTCCCTCTCAATGTCCCATGGTGACGGGGAGCTAGAACTCTTCTCTGAGGCTGTCAGGAAGGCTGCCAAAGCCCTGAAAGAGTGAGGACTCTCTCGGGCTGCTAGAGTTTTAGGAAGAAACAGTTAGTTCCGGGAGGCGATTTCACCTCTTTCTAGATAATTACAGGGTAGCCAGTCACTTGACTGCAGGATAGATGGGGGCATTGTTCTATTTTCTGCCCAGTTTCCTTTTCAGCCATTCTATTAGTGGGGTCTTCAGTGGTTTTTCGGGCAGGACTCCCTGCGGCCTGTATAGTAGTACGAGGATTATTGTCAAGCCTATTATGGTGAACTTCATGTAGGGGAGGGCCTGGCCGACGCTCGCCGGCAGGTCGATGCCTAGGGCTCTCAGGGAGCTGACGTTGAGGAAGACTAGGAGCCCTGCTACTATGGCGGCTCCTAGTAGTGCCCCCAGGTTGTTGGCAGAGCCTCCCAGCATGACTGCTGCTATCACCTCGAAGGTTTTATCAGGCTTGAATGATATGGCATTAACATTGCCCGAGTATATGACCAGCAGGGCCCCTGCAAGCCCGGCTAGGCCTGACCCCACGGCTAGTGCTTGGAGCCTAATCCTGGCCGGGTTGTAGCCGTATACCATGGCTGCTATCTCGTTGTCCCTCACGGCTTTGAGAGCCCTGCCCCAGGGGCTGTTGGTAGCCCTGGACACGAAGATGTACACGGCCGCTAGTGTGGCTAGCGAGACCACGGCCACGCTGATATTGTGTTCCAGCCCCATCACGCTGAATGGTGAGGGGATCCCGGAGAGGCCGTCGAAGGCGCACACGGGCCAGGGGCTGTTGTAAACTATGAGCCTTACTATCTCTCCCATAGCTAGGAGCGTTATCGCGAGGAAGTCTCCTCTAAGCCTGACAGCTGGGTAGCTAGCCACTACACCTCCCACGGCACCCACGGCTATGGCGGCTACCACGGCTAGGAGCGTGATCCCAGTTATTTCCAGGGGTGTCATCACTCCTCCTTCAACTATCTGGCTGAACACGTACTTAGCCGTGCCGGTGCAATAGGCGGGCTCGTCCTCGGCCACGATCTCCAGACCGAGCCTGGAAGTCCCTATTCCGAGGGTTATCCAAGCTGCCAGTGCACCGAATGTGTAGGCTCCTAGCCCAACGAAGAGGACCTTGCCAAAGTTCGGTATGCCTCCGAAGCCGTACTCCATGTTGAAGCTGAGGGACATTATGGCGTATGCCGCGAAGAGTATGAGGTACTGGACCAGTATCCCGGAAACCGCCTCTACCAAGGCTCACACCCTCCTGGCCACCACCAGGGACTCCATCCTTATCAGGCCCTCCGGCCTAACCATTAGCACAGTGACCAGCGTGACGAGGGCTATGACGGGGTTATACTCGGAGCCTATGCCGAGATAGTAGTTGGCTAGGAAGCCAACCACGTTTTCCGCTATCCCCAGGAGCAGGCCTGACAGGAGGACGCCGTAGAACGTGAAGCCCCCCATAATGGCCGCGGAGAAGATCCAGAGGAGAGTGATCCAGCCAGACTCGGGGTTTACCGGGTTATAGTAGGAGTAGGTGAACCCGGCGAAGCTAGCCAGGGCCCCCGCCATTAGCCAGGTGATCCTTCTCACCAGTATAACGTTTATCCCAGTTATCTGGGCCAGGGTCGGGTTGCTGGCTGTGGCCCTCATGGCCTTGCCCAGCCTTGTCCTCGTGAAGAGCAGGTGCAGGACTATGGCGAAGAGCACCATGCTTGTTATTGCCAGTAGGTGGGCTGTTGTTATGCTTGCCAGGCCCCCCACCGAGAATACTGTCTGGTAGGTCACCGGGAACCTCACCTCTAGGTACTTGCCCCCTGTCAGCGCCGCTGCTCCGAGCAGCGAGTACCTTAGCACAAGGCCCACGCCAATGCTGGCGACCAGGAGCTGCAGCACCTCCGAGCCCCGGCGCCATAACGGTTTGAAGACGAGCTCGTCTGACGCGAGAGCGATGACGGCCCCCGCGCTGGTGGCAAACAGGATCCCCGCGACTAGGAGGGCTGCACTATTTACCGGGTCAATCACGAAGCTTGCAGCTACGGCCGCGTAGGCCCCGTAGGTTATGTACTCCGCGAAGGCGAAGTTAGGTATCTTTGTGACCCTGTAGATCAGGGTTAAGCCTAGGGCCATCAGCCCGTAAAGGCTCCCCACCAGCAGGCCGTTGAAGAACGCAGCCAGAACCCCGTACAAGACAGCGCTCACAGCTAGCCACCTCACCCCGTTATGCCCAGGAACAGTTTCTGCAGGTCCTCCCTGGCTAGTAGGGACTTCCCATCGCCCTCAGCAGCTATCCTGCCCGATACCAGGACGTAGCCCCTATCAGCCAGTTCTAGAGCCCTTCTAGCGTGCTGCTCCACTATCAGTATGGAGACCCCCGCCTCTTCCCTGACATTCACTAGGAGGTCCAGGAGCTCGAGCGCAATCTTCGGGGCCAGGCCCGCAGTGGGCTCGTCTAGTAGCAGGAGCTTAGGCCTGGTCATTAGAGCCCTCCCCACAGCTAGCATGCGCTGCTGGCCCCCGCTCAGAGAGCCTGCCAGGACGTTCTGGAAGCCCCTAAGCTGGGGGAATATAGAGAACACGGTCTCCATGCTGTCCCTCACCAGGCTTTCATCCCTCACGAGGTAGGCCCCCATCTCGAGATTCTCGCGCACTGTTAGGTCTGGGAAGATGTTTTCTGTTTGCGGCACGTAGTTCATGCCTATAGCTGTTTTCCTCTCCGGGGGCAGCTTCGTCACGTCCGAGCCCCTGAATAGGACCCTTCCGCCGAGCACTGTCGCCACGCCGTATATGGACTTGAGGAGGGTGCTTTTCCCCGACCCGTTAGGGCCCACGAGGGCCACGACCTCTCCCTCGCCAACGCTTATGTTGACCCCCTCAACGATCACGTTCTTACCGTAGCCTCCGGTCAGGCCAAGGGTTTCCAGGACTGGAGGGGCACTACCCATGGGCTGGCGCACCTCACGCGGATCCCAGGTAGGCGTTTAACACTCTTGGATCCCTTGCCACGTCGTCTGGCGCGCCTTCAACGAGCACTCGGCCCTCGTGCATCACTATGACCCTTTCAACGTACTCGAATAGGATCTCGAGCCTATGCTCTATCACGAAAATAGTCAGTCCCTCCTTGTTAAGCGCTCTCAGGGTCTCGAAGATCTCGCGCGAAAGCTTGGGAGCCACGCCTGCAGTGGGCTCGTCTAGTAGCAGGAGCTTGGCCCTGCCCATCATGGCCCTCGATATATCTGTCAGCTTCATCTGGCCCCCGCTTATCTCCGAGGCCCAGTTAAGCGCTACATGGCCCAGTGAGAGCCTCGACAAGACGTTTGAGACGCTTCTTACAAGGCTGTCCTTCTCCCACAGGATCCAGTTCTTCCTCTTGACTATGGATGAGAGGGGGTCGGATCCTGGGCGCTCCCTATGGGCGCTCGCAGTATTTTCAGCCACAACCATTTTGGACCATAGCCTAGGTATCTGGAAGCTCCTGACAAGGCCTCTCTTGTATAGCTCGTATGGCGGGAGCCCCGTTATGTCTTCCCCCCTAAAGAATACCCTACCCCTGTCAGGCTTGTAAACGCCGGAAATCACGTTAAACAGGGTGGTTTTACCAGAACCGTTAGGACCTATTAAACCAACCATCTCCCCCTCTCGGATGGATAAAGTGACGTCGTTTAAGGCCCTGATGCCCCCGAACGTTTTAACTAGGCCCTCAACCCTCAATATTTCCCCGGTCTCTGCCATAGCAACCAGCCAGAGAGCCCTGTTTATCAATTGAACGGCTGGTTAGGGAGGGTAAAAAGCAATATTTGATTAGCCCCGGGGGGAGAGGGAGCCCCCCGGAGGCCTAAGGGGCTGGCTTAGTTACGCCTCTAGCTTTCAAACCATACGATCTGCTCCGTCGCGGATCTCCAGACGCCGACGTCTTTGAAGTCGAAGCCGTCCGGGGTCTGGACTACCGCGAACAAGGTGTAGTCGGCCACGGCTGCGTCGCCGTTCTCGTCGAGTATCTTGTGCCCGGTGGCTCCGATGAAGTGGAACGCCACTACTGGGAGAACGTTCTTGATGGCCTCGCCGTCATACTTGCCAGCTGCTAGGACGCTCAGCATGGCCAGCCACGCTGCATCGTAGGCGTAGTAGGCGTATGGCGTGGGGTCTTCGCCGTACTCCTCCCTGTAGGCCTTTTCGAACTGTTCTGTGACAGGGTTTCTGGCTATAGCTGGCTTGGTGCCTAGGAAGTTGACGCCTAGGAGGAACCTTGCTATATCCTCCCTCTCAACGAAGGTCTTCCTGCCTAGAGCGTCTGGGCCGAACCATCTCACCTTATTCAACACGTCTATCTTCGACGCTTTCTCAAGGATCTGTAGCCCGTCAGTGTCGAACGCTATTATGAGGACTGCAGTCTTCTCGTCGGCCCCGAAGTCTTGGACTTTAACGGCTAGTGTGTTGACCTCGGCCGTTAGGTCGGGCTTGTTGGGGTCGTAGAGGATCATCTCTACACTACCGCCGAGCTGTTTCAGCGTATCTGCTACGAGGTTCGCCAGCCCTTTGCCGTAGTCGTCGTTCCTGGCTATAATGACTAGTTTCTCGTAGCCCAGGCTCTTAATGATCTGGGCCAGGGCAGGCCCTTGCCTTGTATCTGGCGGTGGGGCTCTGAAGACGTAGTCGTCGGGCTGGGCAGCCGCCTGGCCAGTACTGCTCGGGCTGATAACGACTACCTTCTCCCTATTCACTATGGGGAGCACTGCAGCCGTCTCGCTGGTGGAGAGTGGGCCTACGACTACTTGGATGCCCTGGCTAATAAACCTGTTTATCACGTTGACAGCCTCCTCCGGGCTGGCCCTGGTGTCCTCGTGTACAGGCACGAACCTGAACGGGGCCCCCACGCGCTCTAATAGCTCGTTCATCTCCTTTATCGCGAGCAAGGCGCCATTGAGTCGCCTGGGACCGTCTACAGCGTAGCCCCCGCTAACAGCGATGGCAAGGCCTATCTGGATCTCTTCGGGGAGGGCTGTCCCCTCCCTAATGTATTTTGTAACGGTTTCCGTCACAGTAGTAACAGTCGGTGTGCCCTCAGCTGGAGCCTCGGGGGCTGGGGCTTCAGGTGCGGCGGCTCTCCCGGCCATGAACCCGGCGAGAGCGGCTATGACAATGGCGACCACGAGAACTCCTAGGAATCTCGCGTCAAGAGCCAACTTTCCCACCCTCTGCCTCCTGGGATTTGGTTGAGGGGTATACTATCAAGTTATAAATAGGTGCCCGGTAAAAAGTGTTAACTATACTATAAGTACTTAATTAATCACTAAAAATACTAGGTAAACCGTATCTTTTGAGCCCTTTAACCATTAATTATTCATGTAAATTACTATTTAGATCATGGTTAGATAATTGTATTTTCAGTATTAAGCGTGCAAGCTCTCCCGGGGTTTAGCCGGGTAGTACCTTGGGACGCAGTTTTGCATCGTTTCCATAGGCTCTTGTTTAAGTCTTTTGCCGTAACATTTTTAGACTAGTGGCGATTTACCCCATTGAAGTGTGGTGCGCAGGGTTGAAGCGGAGAAGGATCGCCATCGTGGGTGTTGGGATGACTAGGTTCGGGAAGCACCGTGACAGGTCCTTGATGGACCTGCTTGTAGAGGCCTCCATGGAGGCCATTAGGGACTCCAGGGGCGCGGAGCCCGACTCTCTGTTCGTCAGCGTCATGGCCTCCGAGCTCTACGAAAATATTACAGGCCCAGCCAATACGCTGGCCGGGCTTCTCGGGTTCAGGGATAAGGTCGTTATGAGGGTCGAGAACACTAGTGGTAGTGGTGGGGCAGCCATTTTCGCTGCCTGGACAGCCATAGCGTCGGGCGTTGTAGATAGTGCTCTGGTTGTTGGGGGAGAGAAGATGACGCACAAGAGCACGGCCGAGAACGCGGCCATAATAGCCACCCTCGTGAGCGACTACGAGAGGAGCACGGGTATTACTCTGCCAAGCTATGCGGCCCTCATGGCGCGCTACTACATGAGCAAGTACGGCATAGATACTGAGCCCCTGGCGCATGTAGCGGTTAAGAACCACCTGCACGGGAGCATGAATCCCAAGGCCCACTTCCAGAAGAGGATAACCCTGGAGGACTACTATAATTCTAGAGTGGTCGCGGAGCCCCTGAGGGTCATGGATTACACCCCGATAAGCGACGGAGCCGCAGCTGTGATGCTGATGGAACTGGATAAAGCTCTAAGCTATACCGACAAGCCTGTACTGATAACAGGGATCTCGGGGGCCACCGACACGCACGTAGTTCATGAGAGAAGCGACCTTCTAGACATAATGGCTGTCAGGAGGAGCACTGAGAAGGCCCTCGCAATGGCTGGAAGGAACAGGACTGACGTGGGACTGGTGGAGCTTCATGACATGGCTACCATACTGGAGATAGTGGAGCTTGAGAGCATGGGGTTCTACAAGCCTGGGGAGGGGTGGAGGGCTGCGGTCGAGGGAGAGACCAGGTATGATGGTTCATTCCCGGTCAACACTAGTGGTGGGCTTAAGAGCAAGGGCCACCCTATAGGGGCTACCGGTGTAGCACAGGCCTATGAAATAGCGCTTCAGCTCCGCGGGCTTGCCGGGGAGAGGCAGGTAAGGGAGATCCCAGACGCTGCTATGTCAATGAGTATGGGAGGCTTCGGCAACAACGCCTACACTATAGTATACGAGCCGGGGTGGTAGCCCGTGGAGAGGAAGCCCGTACTCCAAGTCTGCAGAGCCTGCGGCAAGGCGTACTACCCGCGCAAGGCTAGATGCTACTGTGGCTCCACGGAGTTCGAAGAAAGAGTCCTAGAGGCTAAAGGGAGAATAGTCACCTTCACGATAATACACGTGCCTCCGGCAGGGTTCCAGCCGCCCCTCAAGGTGGCCATAGCAGACTTTGGGGTAGTGAAGATCCTGGGAAGACTAGAAGAGGGATACGAGCCAGGCCTGGGAGACCAGGTGGAGGCCCTGGAAAGAGACGGCGTAGTATTTTTGAAACCTGTAAGCTAACTTATCGCCGGCCCTACCCCAGGCCCCTGAGAATCTATCCATTGCCCAGAGGAAGGGTTCCTTGGTGGTTGGAAATTTTTGTTGCGGGAAGCTTTTTAGGGGGGCCTGCTCTATTGGATTTGACGTGGTGAGGAGCGACTTCGGGCTGAGGCCGGCTCTTCTTGGCCGGGCTGTGAGGAGCCGTGTGAGGGCCGATTCGTGCTTCTAGGGGGTGCTTGTCTGGTACTGGTGTTCATGTATGTACTAGCGTAATTGTGGTAGGTCTTGTCTTAGGACATATAGTATTTAATCCTTGTAGTTTAACACTACACAGTGGCACCGTGTCGTGTAGGGCCTGATAGCCTTTATTCCCTATCGAGGCCACTAGTTAGCCCACGGAGAGCTTGGGTGCTTAGGAGTGCCTAGAAGGAAGCAGGGCCAAGCACAGGTGCTGGCTGAGAAGTTTAGGGAGATGAGCGTAGCAGAGTTCTTCGCCAAGAATAGGGAGCTTGCGGGCTTTTCTAATCCTGTGAGGGCCCTCTATCAGACTGTTAGGGAGCTTGTAGAGAATTCTCTGGACGCAACGGATACTCACAGGATACTTTCGAGCATATATGTCAGGATAGAGGAGGCTGGGAGCGGGGGGGACAAGAAGATCTACAGGGTGACCGTGGAGGATAACGGCATAGGGATCCCCCCCGACCACATAGCCAACGCCTTCGGCAGGGTTCTCTATAGTAGTAAGTACGTGATAAGGCAGACGCGGGGCATGTATGGGCTGGGCGTCAAGGCGGCTATACTCTATGGGCAGTTATCCGCGGGGAAGCCAGTCAGGGTTCTCACGTCGACACGCGGGAGCGACTACGTCTACTACAGGGCCCTGTACATTGATACTCGCAGGAACGAGCCCCGAATAGTGGAGGCCGGGCAGTGGAGGAAGAGTGGCTCATGGCATGGGACGAGGGTGACTATAGAGCTCGAGGGCGACTGGAGCAGGTCCAGGTCTAGGATCCTGGAGTACATTAAGAGGACTGCTGTGATAGCGCCGTATGCGGAGATATTCTTCGAGACCCCAGAGGGTGTTATGTACTACTTCCCGCGCTCGACCACCAAGATGCCTAGGCCTCCTAGGGAGGCTAAGCCCCACCCCCACGGCATAGACCTCGAACAGCTCAAGACGATGATACAGGCGTCAGGGGCCTCGACGCTGCTAGAGCTTCTCTCACGCGAGTTCCAGAGCGTCGGCGGCACTACGGCGTTAAGGTTCCTGAGGGAGGTGGGCCTGGATCCAGGGATGAATCCCAGACTCTTACTGAGGAAGGAGAACCAGCGGCTCCTAGTGGCTCTGGCAGACGGCCTCAGGAGCTATAAGGGGTTTAGAGCCCCGCGCAGCGACTACCTTAGCCCTATAGGGGAGGACTTGATCAGGATAGGGCTTAGGAGCATGTATAGCCCTGAGTGGGTGGACGCCGTCACCAGGACCCCTAGGGCCTACCAGGGCCACCCGTTCATAGTGGAGGCCGGCATAGCGTATGGGGGCGGCATAGAGCCCCGGGAGGAGCCCCTGCTGCTCAGGTACGCTAACAAGATACCCCTACTCTACGAGGAGAGGGAGGACGTGATCTATAAGGTGGTAAGCTCTATCAACTGGAAGATCTACAACGTGGACTTCCCGGCCCCCCTAGTTGTGCTGGTCCACATAGCTAGCACAAAGGTCCCCTACAAGGGTGTCGGGAAGGAGAGCATTAGCGAGGTCCCCGAGATAGAGTCCGAGGTGAGGAATGCCGTCCAGGAGGTGGGGAGGAGGCTCAAGTCCTACCTGTACAGGAAGGGGAGGCAGGAGGAGGCTAGGAGGAAGATCGTCACCATTGCCAAGTACATACCCGAGATAGCCAGGAGCCTGGCCACCATATCTAAGCCACCCGATAAGTGGTCCCCTCCCAGGGACGGAGACGAGAGGCTGATAACAGAGTCGCTTGTCAAGCTCGTGGCGAGGCACGTCCCTATACCCCAGGTGGACGGCGGCGAGAGGGAGCCCGACAAGGTGATCTGGGAGATCATCGAGAAGGTGAAGGTTGAGTGAGGCGGTGAGCCTTGACAGCACCCGTGGACCACGTCGACGTGGAAGCCCGGCTTAAGGCTGCCAGGATCCTGCACGAGAAGTTCAAGAAGGTTCTCGAGGACATTAAGAAGGGTAGGCCCCCGAAACTGCTGATCCCCAAGAGAACCCTCTCCAACACGATATTCGACAGGGAGAGAGGCATACTGATTCTGGGGGACGAGTTGCTCGAGAGGGAGTTCCTCGACATGGGTGAGGCTAGGAGGTTCATGCAGACCCTCCTAATGGCCTCCATAATATACCAGGCCCTGGTGGAGAACGAGTACCCGACGATCAGGGACCTCTACTACAGGGGCAAGCACACCATAATGTACAAGGACCTCAGGGGGAGGACTAGGCAGGAGAACACGTGGGAGGAGCAGTCCGAGAGCGACTCGGCCCTCAGGGACGTGGAGGTCATGACCGGGCTCCTCAGGGAGGACATGCTGATACTGAGCAAGGAGAAGGGCAAGGTCGTCGGCAACATGAGGATCAGGAGCGGAGGCGACGTAATAGACCTTTCCAGGCTGGGCCATGGGGCCTACGCGATAGAGTCCACGCCGGACCTCATAGAGTTCCTCGACTGGGACGCCGAGTTTGTCCTGGTCGTGGAGAAGGACGCCGTGTTCCAGCAGCTACACAGGATCGGGTTCTGGAGGAAGTACAAGTCCATACTCGTGACGGGGGCCGGGCAGCCCGACAGGGCTACCAGGCGGTTCGTTAGGAGGCTCAACGAGGAACTCGGGCTACCAGTATACGTGCTCACAGACAGCATACCCGGGGACGAGGTAGTCATAGTCAGGGACACTGTGACCGGGGCCATACACGTGGGCCCCGTTGAAGAGCTACTCGCACCCTTCTTCACAGACGGCGTGGACAGGGAGTGGGTCCAGGTCCCCCTAGAAGTCCCCAGCATGAACCCGAGAACCGGGAGGATAGAGTGGAAACCAGTAATATACGCCTACAGGCACCGGATAGACGGCCACCTCCTAGAAATAAAGACCAGGGGGAGGGGCACCATAAGAGTGACAGAAGCCCACAGCCTATTCGTGCTGAGAGACGGCAGGATCAAAGTAGTGCCAGCCAAAGACATAAAACCAGGAGACAGAATAATAGTAGCAGAAAAAATACCGCTACCAAGCAATCATGGTAATGCTAATACTGGGCACGTGTTTAACAGTCCCAACAAGCTGTGGCTCCTAGGCCTCTTATTTGCTGATGGCAATATAAACCAGGGCAAGTATATCAGGATAAGCCTAAACCCTGAATCAGAAACGATAATAAGTAAGGCAAAAAAAGTTATTGAGGAAGAATTGTCTTTACACGTTACTATATATCAAAGAAAAGATAGGAGAGAGACCCAAGTCATAGCCTGCTCGAGAGAAGTAGCGAAGGAGCTGGCCAGGAGTAACCTCACTAAGTCACGTAATAGAAGACTCCCCAATTTCATATTTAACCTGAGCCCTAGTCTCCAGCTTGAATTCCTTAAGGGGCTAATAGATGGAGACGGATCCTTGGACGATTACGGCGACATAATATACTCGACGAGAAGCCCTGTAATGTCCAAGCAGGTATTCACGCTAATGCTGATGCTAGGGATAAACCCTACCCTGGTACAGAGCGGCGGGGACCATATAATAAGGGTCAGCAAGAACCCACATAGAACACCCAAAGAAATCTACGAAAAACTATCAGGGGCTGAAAGCGGATCTAAAGCTAACAGGTTCTACACGGAGACAATATATGGGCTACCTTATACAAGGCGGTTAAAGAAACTGGTAATCAGGCTCACGAACAATGGTGAAATATCGTATAGCAATAGCGCTAAAACCATTTCCAAGGCAAAGCTAAAGAGGGTTCTAGAGCTTTCAGGCAGCCTGCCCGAAGACTATGAAATTATGGCGCTCGGGGACGTGGTGCCTGTCGAGGTAGTCGAGGTTAGGAAAATCAGGTATGTAGGCTACGTGTATGATTTCGGGGTCGAGGGCAATAACTCTTTCATAGGGGGTTATGGCGTGGTTTATCACAACAGTGATCCTTATGGGTTCTATATTTATAGTGTGTATAAGATTGGTAGTATTCAGTTGAGTTATGAGAGTGAGAGGTTGGCTACTCCTAGGGCTAGGTTTTTGGGTGTTATGATGAGTGATATTTTTGGTTGGAGGGGTAAGAGGGCTTGGCTTAGTGAGAGGGAGAGGAGGGCTTTTATTATTAGGGCTAAGGATGTTGATGTTAAGAGGGCTAGGGAGCTTCTTAAGTATCCTTGGTTTAGGGGTTCTAGGTGGAGGAGGGAGCTTGGCTTGTTTTTGGAGAAGAGGGTGAAGCTTGAGATTGAGGCTCTTGCTAGTAAGGGGTTGAGGTTTTTAGCGTTTAAGTATATTCCGGAGAAGATTGAGACTGGTGATTGGATAGAGTAGTTTCCTGTGTTTCCTGGCTTTGTTTTGTCTTTTGGGTTTTGTCTTGTTTTGTGCTTGTTGTTTGATGTTTTTGTGGAGAATTTTACTATACTCATAGATTTATATATATCAATTGGTGTAAATATATTCTGGGCGGGTGACCGCCTAGTGTCTGCCCTCTCTGCGTCTAGGGGTAAATCGGCCAGGGAAGGGGGGCGTGCTGGCTGTTCCGTGGACTCTTCCAGGCGGGAATTCATAAAGGCCGCT
The DNA here is from genome assembly GCA_015521705.1 of Desulfurococcales archaeon. Classification (GTDB taxonomy): domain Archaea; phylum Thermoproteota; class Thermoprotei_A; order Sulfolobales; family Acidilobaceae; genus S141-84. The sequence goes on along the minus strand of WANR01000048.1, from coordinate 12,947 downwards.
GCTATAGCTTCTGGGCTTGTCCTGGCCGGCTCGCTCTCTGTAGCCTCCAGGGCTTCCACTAGGGGGAGGGCTAGGGGTAGGAGGTTCGCGATGTTCATTGACGTCGACAAGTGCTATGGGTGCTACGCCTGCGTCGTGGCTTGCGCTCACGAGAACAATGTGCCTGTGGGGGTTTTCAGGACTTGGGTTGAAAGGTATGTAAAGCCTGACGGCACAGTGGTCTATGTGCCCAAGCAGTGCAATCACTGCGACAACCCGTCCTGCGTCGAGGTCTGCCCGGTCAACGCTACCTACGTCAACGAGGACGGCATAGTGCTCGTCAACGACGACTTGTGCATAGGGTGTGGGGCCTGCATAGAGAACTGCCCCTACGGGGCTAGGTTCTTTAACCCCGTGAAGGGTGTCGCTGACAAGTGCACGTTCTGCGACCACAGGATATACCAGGGCCTCCTACCAGCATGTGTCGAGGCGTGCCCCACCGGGGCCAGGGTCTTCGGGCCCCTCTCAGAGGAGGACAGCGAGGTCTCTGTCCTTGTCAGGGCTGCTAAGACTCAGAGGCTCAAGGAGTGGACTGGGAACGAGCCGCAGATCTACTACAAGGATCTGCCAGCCGAGGCTAATACTTAGGAGGGGGTGGTGCTTGGTGGCCTATGGCTCAGTGGTAGAGTATGGGAGGTTCCAGGAGGTGGGAAACGTCTTTCCAAACGAGATGGCATACGGCTACACGCTGGGCGGTGTCAACTGGGGAGTACTGCTCGTTTTCTACACACTCTACACGGGGCTGGTCGCGGGCACTTATCTGGTAGCCTTCCTGTCCCTCGGCCTCAATAATGCCAGGTACCACAGGGTAGCAGGCTTATCCCTCATACTAGCCTTATCCTTCATACTAGCTGCTCCCCTCTTCCCGCTCGCAGAGCTTCGTCAGCCCCAGAGGGCCTTAAGCATTCTAACAAGACCCCACCTATCCCCCTCAGAGACCTACCCCGGCGTCTCGCCCATATCACTGCTCGCGATAGTATATCCCCTGCTCCTCGTAGTCACGATTCTCCTCGTAGTCTTCACCTTTAGGGCCGAGGCCTCTAGGAGGGCTGCAGAGACGGGCAGGCTCTGGTACAAGATACTATCGCTCGGTATGGGTAGCAGTGAAGCTAGCCTGAGAAGGGATCTAAGAGTTGCAGGGATACTGGTTTCTATAGGCCTTATCCTGGCCGTCCTCTTCGCCTCCTACGTAGGTTTCCTCTTAGTAGCGACTAAGGCTAGGGTTCTCTGGATCGACGCCACTATACCAATCCACTTCGTAGCTTCGGGCATACTATCGGGGGCGGCCCTGGTAGCTATTGCCTACTATATAGTAGCGAAGCTCGCCTCGGGGCGGGCAGTGGATAATGGTACTATAAGGGGGCTTGGATGGGTGATGCTCTGGGCCCTGCTCACCGGCCTAGGGCTAGACATAGTGTCAGAGTCTGCCAGGGCCTATCACGGGTTCTTCCCGCCAGGGCTCGAGACCTATGGAAGTGAGGTACTTATGCCCTCACTTAGAGTAGCCTACTATGCTATAACCGCTGTGATCCTAGTACTCCTCCTGGTCTCTCAGCTTAAAACCAAGCCTTGGCTAGTCCTCCTAGCCTCCCTCCTGTCTATGATCCAGGTAGCTATTTACAGGTGGCTAGCAGTGATTCCCGCGCAGCTACTCTCGAGGACTAACGCTGGAGTCCTGCACTACAGCGTCGAAGCCCACGAGGCTAGGCTGGTAGTGGGTGTTGTTGCCGCCACGATCTTCCTAGCCACTATACTAGCGTGGATCCTGCCATGGGGCTCTGGGCACCTGGCACGGGCCCGGCATCTAGGGGCTAGCCAGGGGGGTGATGCCTAGTGGTTAGTAGGAGGGACTTCATAAAGGGTGCCATAGCCGCAGCCTCCCTGGCCGTTGCTGGCGCCGGCCTACAGCCAGTAGTGGGCAAGCTGCTGAAGCCCAAGTACACTAGGGTGTTTCCAGACCCACAGAAAGGGGCCAAGGTCAGGTACGTCTTCTCCTCCTGCCTAGGCTGCAACGTTAGGTGCGGCATCAAGGCTAGGGTTGTGGAGTACGATGGGGTAGAGGTTATAGAGAAGATCGAGGGCAACCCGTACCACCCGTATAACCGTGCTGTGAGCCTTAATGGCGGCAGCGAGTATAACAGGCAGCACGTGAGGCTATTCCCGATCCCCTACAACACCCCCGTAAGGGAGGCTGTGGAGAAGTGGCATGGAACCCTGTGCCCCAGAGGACAGGACGGCATATACTACGTCTACGACCCCTACAGGGTGCTGGTGCCCCTGAAGAGGGCTGGGCCCCGGGGTAGTGGCAAGTGGAAGCCGATAAGCTGGGACCAGCTGATCAGGGAAGTGGTAGAGGGCGGCGTTATAGAGGAGACCGGCGAGAGGCTGCCAGGGCTTAGAGAGTTCTTCGTATACGGTAAGCTGAAGGAGGCAGGCTTCGAGGATCCCAACGCGGTACTTAGCGAGATGAAGAAGGATGTTGGCGAGTTGCTGAAGGTAGCCAGGGATCCTGGAAAGCCGTATGAGGAGCTGAAGAGGGCGATAGAAGAGTTCAAGGCCAAGTGGAGAGGGATCCTGGCAGAGAAGGGTCTGAGGCTGGAAGACGTCCTGGTAGACCCTGAGAGGCCAGAGCTAGGGACAAGGGCCAACATGGTGGTATACCTGAGGGGACGTGGGCAGGGCCACACTGACTATTTAAGCGCGCGCTGGATCGCAGCCTTCGGCAGTGTTAACTGGCTCAGGCACACGAGCGCCTGCCAGCTGGGCTACTACGCAGCCAACTACCTGTGGGCCGGGTATACCGACATAAACCCCGACGTGGTGAGCGCTAAGGTAATAATAATGGCGGGCGTCTCGATGGGTAGGCAGCACCCTGGCGCTACTGGCCAGGGGATCCTAGTGTCGAGAGCAAGCAATGGGGACCTCAAGGTCTACTATGTTAACCCGACAGCCCCGAGAACTGATGCAGGAGGCAACATTGTCTGGATCCCGGTCAAGCCAGGTCATGATGCCGCCCTAGCGTTTGCCCTGATAAGGTGGCTCATAGAGAATGGGGTGTATAACAGCGAGTTCCTCTCAATACCCAACGAGAAGGCGGCCGAGGAGAAAGGCTACCCAGTTCACTCAAACGCTCCCTGGCTGGTAATATTCGAGGAAGGCCACGAGAGGTTCGGGGAGTTCCTCAAGGACTCCGACGTGGGTATCGGGGAGGAGGGCAAGCCCGTCGTCTTCGACGGAGAGAAGATAGTAGCGTATGACACGGTAGGGGAGGCAGTGTTCGACTGGGAGGGAGTAGTGGAGCTGGCTGGCGGCGAGAGAGTGAGGGTAAAGACAGCGTTTAGGATAGTGAAGGACGAGGCGTTCTCGAAGAGCTTCGAGGAGTGGGTCTCCATAGCAAGCCCCTACAGGAGGGGAACCAGAGAGTTCGGGGAGTACTTGGGGAAGGTTCTATCAATGGCTAGGGACTTCGCCGAGGCAGCGCCCAGGGCAGCCACTTACATACATAGAGGGGTGGCGATGCACTCGAACGGCGAGTACACTGCATGGTCCTACAGGATCCTGGACACGCTCATAGGAAACTACCACGTGAAGGGCGGGCTGCTGGCTAGGGCCAAGCATACCAGCTACAACAAGTACGTGTACCACGTCGACAAGAAGGGGTTCGGCGAGCCGGTAAAGTGGGGCCCACCAATAGACAGGCACAAGGCCAAGTACGAGGACACTCTAGAGTACTGGCTAAGGGCCAAGCGCGGGGAGAACCCGTACCCGGCCAAGAGGCCGTGGTACCCGCACACGCCAGAGGAGAGCTACACGGAGATCTTCGCCGGCATCCACGAGGGCTACCCATACAAGATTGGGGCCCTCATACTGTTCTACGCCAACCCCGTGCTCTCAGCCAACTATGGCGTCAAGTTCATTGAAACACTCAAGGACACCAGTAAGCTCCCGCTATTCATAGCCATAACCACCACCATAAATGAGACAGCCCTATACGCTGACTACATAGTGCCAGACACCACTTACCTTGAAACAGGAACCCTGGGCATCCAGTACCTATACGCCTCCAGCGGCGGCGTGGAAGTGGCCGAGGCCGCCAGGAGCCCGGTTATCATGCCCCTGACACAGAAGATAGGCGAGCCCGAGAGGTATGCCAGCTTCTGGGAGTTCTTCATAGACACCGCCAAGGCCCTGGGAATGCCTGGCTTCGGCAAGGGCGCTATTAAGGGGCTTAAGCAATACGAGGGCATGAGCTTCGACCTGAACAACCTCTGGGACTACATAATGAGGGTATACGCCAACGCCGCGATGCATGCCAGGGACATGGGCCTGATCCCGGAGAACGTGCCAGAGGAAGAGGTTAGGTTCGTTGAGGAGAACTACCCGATAGCAAAGTTCAAAGACCTGATACCCCGCGAGTGGAGATACGTGGCCTACATGCTGGCCAGGGGAGGCACCTTCTCGAGCTACGAGGACTCGTTCGACGGGAGAGGAGTCTCCAAGAGGAAAGTCCCAAGCAAGAGGAAGAAGTTCAAGAAGACCCTAATGCTCTGGAACGAGGATCTCGCGAAGACCAGGAACAGTGTCACCGGGGCCAAGTTCTGGGGAGGCCCGAAGTACATACCGCCAACAACATACGCCCCGGTCAGGGGATCCGGGGGAGGCTACTATGGAACACCGCTGAGGGAGCTATACCCGGAGAGCGAGTACCCCTTCTACCTGGTGTTCACCACAGGTCCACTATTCACGAAGCATAGGAGCCAGTTCTACTACTACATAAAGCAGGTGGCCCCAGAGAACTACGTGGTCATAAACCCGGAGGACGCTGATAGGCTTGGAGTAGAGACAGGCGACGTGGTAGAAGTCGAGACGCCTACAGGCAGGCTGAAGGTCCCCGCGGTTGTAGAGCCCACAGTCCCTCCAGGAGTAATAATGATCCCCTACGGGATGGGCAGATGGTCAGATACTGTCGTGAAGAAGCCCAGCTACTTCGAGCTAAGGGACGCTTCGCTTAGAGGCCTAGTGGACGGCCTCCCCGAGAAGGCTGAGATACCCTCAGAGGCGATCAACCCCGTCAAGAGGCTGCCAGAGTTGAAGAAGAAGATATTATTCACCAAGAGCCCCACAGCATTCTATAACGACGGCAACACGGTTGATAAGTGGAGGTTCAGCGGCGTAACACCTAACGTGGTAGAACTTAGCGACCCGAGCCTCGGCGGCTGGCCGCTACTAGGGATAATAAGCGCTGCCCAGGCATATTACGATGTAGTAGCCAGGGTTAGGAAGACGGGAGAGAGGCACGAGTTCGATAAGGTCTACCCCTACCCCGTGTGGTGACCCGTTTTGGAGAACGGCCCCCCTTCCCCAAACCCACAATTTTTCCTGGGATTATCCCATGTATACTCCCTGATTGCCCGAGCCCTCTTAGCCAGAATAGGGATGGCGGAGAGGGTTGCAGTAGAACAGCCTCCAGAGTCCCTGGCCCTAATAGAGCCGGTCCTTGAGTCCCTGAAAGAGACGAGGGAAAGCAGGATCCTCGAGCTATCGAGTTCTAGGTGCAGGAAAGACCTAGACAAGACGTCAAGGATCGCGTGGGGCAGGGTACTGGAGAGGTTCTACGAGGATAACGGCTATGCTGTTGAGAAGGGCTACTTGGAGCCAGACCACGTAGCGGTTCAGCTGGCGTTCGTAGCCTACATGATGGGCGATATAGCTCACAGCCTATCTAAAAGCAACTACCACGAGGCCAGTGAAAAAATCATAGTTCTGCACAGGTTCTTCTCGGCCCATTTAATGCCGACTCTGAGCCAGTGCGACGACCCTGTGGCCCGGAGGATAGGAGAACTGGCACGCCTAACGCTATCCCTCCTGAGGCCCATGGCGATAACCGCGGCCAAGAGGAAGCGCAGCGCCTAGAAGCGGTTACACGGGTTGGCACGGTTCACGAGTGTAAAATGGAAAATGTGTAAATACTGGTTTATGAACAAATATTTATAAGGGGGGAAACCTTGGCTACCCTCAGGTCAGGCCTAGTAATAGCCGGGGGTTACGCGGACAAGGTTAGAAGAACCCTCTTCGCGCAGCTCAGAGACAAGGTCAAAGCAGGAGAGCTCTCTAACAGCGAGGTTGCGAGGGCAGCCGGCGAGTTAAACAGGTTCCTCTTCGAGTTGCTTGTTAACAAGCTGGGAGTCGATAAGGGGGACGTCGTCAGGATCTCCATAGACTACGACATAGAGGACTCGACGATAAAGTGGGACTATAGAACACTCCAGGTACAGGTGTGGAGAAGGGTCCCCGACGAGGAGGTAGCTAAGACGCTCGAGGAGTCCGTGGAGAAAGCGGGCGAGATACTGGCCGAAGAGATACGGTTCGAGGTGGAGAAGCTTGGAGAGACCGACACCGAAGACATAGTCTACGAGGTAAGATACGGCGGCAAGCCCGTCGGGGCGCTCCTAGTAACGCCGCTGGACGGAGAAATAATAGTTAGAGGGGCTGTAGCAGAGCCCACACCGCTCCACCTCAAAAGAACCAGGATAGAGGGCGTCGAGGACCCGGACGAGTACATTCGGGACAACATATCAGCGCTGATGCAGAAAGCGGATAACGTGGAGAGAAGGGAAGCCGAAAGGGTGGTCAGAGAGATTTCGTCCTTCCTCAAACCAGAACGTGCTGAAGAGGAAGAAGAGGAGGAAGAATTCTAGGGGCCCTGCTGGTAACCAGCATTACCATTGAAGCGTCTACTAGGCAAGAATGGAAGCCGTCTGGGAAACGGCATGGATTTTTAAACCGCATTACTATAAGCAATGATAGAAAAGCATTGTGGCCAGCCCGCAATCCGTTGTGTTCCATAGGCGCAGGCGTCTATTGGGGGTTTTCCCCTGCCTGGTATATTCTCAGCCAGTCCTCTGTGTCCATGATACTTGGGCGCTGTGGAGGGTTGCAGTGGGTTTATAGCTGTGGTGCGGGTTTTCCCGTTGCATTCTTAATTCCATAATTTAATTCCCTAGAGGCCCGGTGTAGTTTAAGGTGCGTGGCTTGGGCGTAGAGGCGCCTATAGAGCATTTTGCCATGGTCAAGGACCTCGAGTATTACGTGTACCTGGTAGCCCTACTTGCCTGGCTTGTTGTGGCGTACTCTCTTGTTGAGGGCTTTAGGAGATGGACCAGGGGGACTGGCCTCTCTGCTGGGTCCCTCTTCTTCGAGGGTCTCCGTAGGGGCTTACCTCTCCTGCTCAGGTACGGGTTGCTCCAGGCTAGGGTTTTGAGGAGGAGGTTTCCCGGGACAGTCCACGCCCTTATCTTCTATGGCATGGCGTGGCTGTTCATAGCGACTATTCTGAGGGGCCTGGACTACTGGGTTGGCCGCTTCCTGGTAGGCGACCTGTGGAAGGCGTACAAGCTGGCTAGCAACGTGGCGGGTGCTATGGTTATTATTGGCGTGGCCCTGGCCACTCTCAGGGGTAGGGGGGCGCCGGGCCGTGACCCCTCCTATCACGTGATAAACGGCCTCTTCGTCGTTATCACGCTCACAGGCTTTATCCTTAACGGCATGGCTGCAGCAGCCTATAGGAGCGGGTTTGAGAGTCCCTCGTTCGACCCTATCGGCTACGTCTTCTACTCTCTAGCCTCAAATCTGGGTAGCAGCGAGCTGGTACTCTATTACAGGGTCACGTGGTTTACCCACATGCTTCTAGCCCATCTCGCCATAGCGCTTATACCGTTCACCAACCTGTGGCACATCCCGGCTAGCGGGGCCAACATCCTCCTCTCCAGGGCCGGGCCCCCGGTTAACGCCATAAGGGTCTTCGAAGACGTCGAGGAAAGGATAGACAGAGAGGGTTACGTGGGGATAGTCAGGCTATCCGACACCACCTGGAAGCAAAGGATGGACTATGACGCATGCACTAACTGTATGAGGTGCACAGAGGCATGCCCTGCAACCTCCAGTGGCAAGGTGCTAGACCCGCGCATGGTCATACTGTCCATGAGGAAGCTTATGTGGTCAGGCGAGTGGGACAGCGTGGTCTGGGAGAAGGGCTTGGACCCCGAGGCTATATGGAGCTGCCTGACATGCGGCGCCTGCGTGGAAGAGTGCCCAGTCCTCATACACCACGTGGACACCATAATAGACGTTCGGAGGGGCATCGTGAGCAGTGACCCGGACAAAACCCCCCAACAGGCGCTGAACTCCCTCTACAACATACAGCAGTACGGCAACATATACGGGAGAAGCCCGGCCGAGAGGGAGGAGTGGCTCAAGGAACTGGCTTCCAAGTACGGGGAAGACGTGATAGCCAGGGAGGGGGAAGAGTACGACTACCTGTACTGGACTGGCTGTGCTTCATCATACGACCCTAGGCTCAGAAGGATCCCTGAGGCAGTTATAGGGATCCTGAGGAAGGCGGGGCTAAGAGTAGCAGTACTACCCGAGGAAACCTGCACTGGGGACCCAGCACGTAGAATGGGCGAGGAGCTCTTATTCGTAGAGCAGGCCAGGAGCGTCCTCGAAATACTGTCCAGGTACAGGTTCAAGAAGCTACTAGTAAACTGCCCCCACTGCTTCCAGGCCCTGATGAACGACTACAAGGCCTACTCCGGAGCACTCGGAGAACACGGCAAGACAGCCTCATCGCTCAGGGTCGAGCACCACACAGTAGCCATAGCAAAGCTGATCCATGAGGGGAAGCTGAGGCCCAGCAAGGAGGTTAGAGCCCTGGTGACATACCACGACCCCTGCTACCTGGGCAGGTGGAACAGGGTATTCGAAGAGCCACGCCTCATACTCCAAAACGTTAAAGGGCTCAGGATCAGGGAGATGCCGAGGAACAGGGAGAAGAGCTTCTGCTGCGGCGGCGGAGGAGGGCACGCGTTCTTCGAGATCAAGAGGGGGCGCAGAGTATCAAGGATCAGAGCCGAAGAAGCAGCCAAAACCCTGGGGGAGGTCTCAGAGAGGAAAGTAGTAGCCGTTGCCTGCCCCTACTGCAACACAATGATGAGAGCCGAAGAGGATCTAGGCTACGAGACACGCGACATCTCGGAAATACTCCACGAAGCCATAAAATAGCCCGTAGAGGGGCTGGCGTCCAGTCTTGCACCAATACTATCAACGAAGATCCTTCTAAGCCCCTAGCATGCTTGACATAGGAAACATTAACTGGGGACACCACGTCTCGGCGAAGAGAAGAGGGCCTGTGAATAATTGCTCCTGCGAAACCTGCCAGCCTAGAAACTGGGGGCATGACTCCTGTTTAGGGCTATATAGTGGTGCAGGCTATGACCTGGCTAGGGTGCATGGTATATCCCGGCTTTGGGGATCCTAATGACTACTCTTAGCCCTCTACGCTCTACTCTAACCCTTGAGGGATCTACGTGGAAGGGTAGCTTATGGCTCCACGAGATCCTCTCGAGACTCTTATACCAGGAGTACTCTCCCAGGGCCCTCCTAACCTGTTCTTCTTCAAGGTGGGCTTCTATCCTGATCTCGTTCTCAGTGACTATAACGTCTATGCTGTCCCTCCTGGCTCCAGGCAACTCTACTACGAGGACTACTTCCTCGTCTCTATCTATTATAGTGTAGAGTGGCTCCATCTGCCTCCTAGAGAGCATGGTGAACCTTTCGTCAAGAACTCTCTCCTCGACTCCTTCTTCTAGTAGCATGTCTTCCATTTCCCTTATCCTTCTAAATGCATCCCTTATCATGTCCATGATCCTTTTCCTCTTCTCCTCGAACTCCTCCTCAAACCACGACACCACTCTCCACCCCCCAGGGGGATCCGGGAGGCTTTCAGGGTACGCCGCCCTTCCTTGTCATGTGTACATTAGTGGGGGCCTGTATTCTAGCCCCTTGCCCATCCTTGCCATTACGTTCTTGGTCTCCTTCATGAGGTCCTTCAGCCTGAGCTTTATCCTCTCCGCCTCCTCCAGGAGGCTCCTGGTATCCACGCTTACACCTATGATCGCCGAAGCCGCCTCTAGGGCCACTGCAGCCGCCTCCGGGTCTGGTATGTCGAGGAAAGAGTCGGCCATGACGACTATGTTTGAGAGCCTCTTCCTGATCGACTCCTTTAGTATCAGGGCGTAGGGCCCCGCCAGGATCCCCTCCTTTAGCTTCTCAGCCCTGACCTGGGAGGCTATTCGCGAAGCGTTCTCGTCGCTGGATATGATGTATAGGCCTGGCTTCTCCATCTCGAACCTCAGCGGGTTGCCCACGCCCGTCACGCTTATTATAGCCTCTATGCCGCGAGTCCTCGCGAACTGGACTATGGCTGCCGAGAGCGGGGGTGCCGAGGCCGGCGGGATAGGAATGTCTGTAGCGATCACTGCCAGGCTGCCGTTGGAGTATATCCTCACGGGGTGTTTGGGCTCCCCATTACTGACAACAACTACTGGAGGTAGAAGGCTGTAGCTGTCAACTCCAATAACGTCTTCCAGCTTCAGCTGTCTCACTAGGTGAACTGACGCTATAGCACCCACAAGCCCCACGTCTGGTAGGCCGATCACCAAGTATTTAGGGGTCCCCAAGTCACCGTATTCCCTGAACAGGAACCCGTTTATCTCCTCCTCGAACCTGGTCTCCTTCAAGAGTCCAGGCACCACTCTTTAAATCTTGGAGGGAGCCAATATAACCATGATTATTACCACCACTAGTAGTAATACTTATTTGCCTATCCCCCACCCCCACGTTACAATAGGTGCACACAGTGCCTCCGAGATACTACGAGATCCTAGATGCGGCTCCCCTCAGACCGGGGCACCTGAGACTCTTCGCCATAGTTTCATCCAACTACTTCCTCGACGGTATCATATTCTCGATAGCCCCCCTAACAGTCTACCTGGTGGCAGCCAGCTATGGCCCACTAGTATTCGCCCTAAACCTGCTCTCGGAGACTCTGGGGGCCGTTATCTTTGGTAGATTCTCCGATAGGTTCGGAAGGAGACAGATCTTCCTAGCCTCCCTGATCCTTGAAGTCACGGCTCTGACGGCACTCTACTTTACATACGAGAGTCCAGTAGCACTGGCTCTATTCACCTCAATAGCCACGTTCGGCATAGGCGGCGAGTTCGGGGCTGCATATTCAGCGCTCGCAGAGCTGTCACCGGCCAGGCATAGGGGCAAAATGATACTCTTATCGACGAACTTCTGGAACATTGGAGCAGCCTTCATAGCGGCTCTCAGCCTGAAGTACGCGGCTATAGCAGGGGATCCAGGGGCCCAGGTCAGGCTGCTACTAGCGACAGCCCTGGGCACGGCGGTTGTCGTGGGCCTCGCAAGGCTGGGCTTCCCAGAGTCGCCTCGCTGGCTCATAGTGAGGGGGAGGAGTGGCGAGGCTGAGAGGCTTGTAAGGCATATTACTGGGTTCAAGGGAGAGGTCTCCCTGGAACCCCCTCCCCTCTCCGGCATAGGGTTGAGGCAAGCCTTCTCCAGGTACAGGTTTAGGCTGACGGTACTAGCAGTAGTGACCGTGGCCCAGTATGTGACGTACGGGGTAGCAGCGTACTACGCCCCCTACGCCCGGGGGTTCAGCTTCGGCGTCGAGTCGGCCCCCGTTATAGTGCTAGTGGCGAACGCTGGGGCCTCAGTGGGAGCCCTCCCCCTAGCCCTCCTAATAGACAAGTCCAGGAGGGGAGCCCTCCTAGCATCATTCGCCGCCGGGGCGGCGACGGCAGCGGCAATGGTGGCCCTGCACGGCGCGGGGATCTACGCGGCGTACCTCGCGGTCCTCTTCATAAACCTGTTCTTCTCCGAGTGGGCCTGGGGGAGCATAAGCGCCCTCCAGAGCGAGCTATTCCCCACAGGCGTCAGGGCAAGCCTTGTAGGATTCCTGGTAGGCCTGACTGGCATAGTTGGGGCCGCAGTGGTGCTCGTAGAATCCATAATACCAGCCACAACATTCCTAGCCCTATCAGCAACCCTATGGCTATCAGGCCTCATAGCATCCCTAGCATGGCTCCTAAGAGGGGTAGAATCAGCTAGCAAAAGCGTGGAGGTCCTAGAATGAATATTAAAAAATAAATGCTAACACCAGGGAATCTACTCAAATGAACACAGAAAGAATAATAGGGAAATTTGAAATAATAAAGTAATAATGATGCGAAAAGATGCAAAGCGCTCGCAGGCAACATAGTTGCCTATGGTGACCATGTATTGGCTGAGGACACGATTCTCCTGGAGAACCTGGCGATAGCCTCGGCTGGCTTCGTCCTGGGAGTGCTCTACGGGGTCTACTTCAAGAAGACGGGGAAACTGGGGGCCCTGGTCTATGGCTTCCTCCTAGCATTGACAGCCCTATTCATAGCGAGAATACCGGTGCTAGCCGGGATCGCGGTCATCATGCTCATAGCAGCCCTTGTGATAACAATAGCAGTGCTACTGGCGCTGGCCCTGTACCGGTGGATACTGAGGCCCAGACCACTATCCTAGAATACATATAGGAGCTTTTAAAGCTCCCCGGCAAGCCAGACTAGCCCCAGGGAGGAGAGCCGTATAAAGGGGCTCAAGCAACATAGCCCTAGGGGGAAACCATCTTCTCCCTCTAGAATACTAGCGGAAGGGTAGGAGAGCGTTGGCGGGCAGGGTGAGGGTCTGGATAGAGCCCAGGGATGCGTGCATATCCGACATGGTATGCGTGGCGCTGTGCAGCGAGGTCTTCGACATAGACGAGGGCGACGGCAAGAGCTTCGTGAAGGTGGAGTGGAGGCTGAGGCCCGACGCTGTGAGTGAGGGCGAAGTCCCGGAAGAGCTAAGGGAGTGCGTCAAAGCGGCCTCGGAGAACTGCCCCGTCGACATAATACATTACAAAGCACGCGAAGAATAGGAATATGCGGGAGGGCCTATCATGCGGGAAAATATTAATTAATAAAAATAAAACGATATTATGATTGGCTGTAATAGGGCTGTAGGGCTTGTGTAGG
>WANR01000047.1 GCA_015521705.1 Desulfurococcales archaeon | reverse complement strand
GCCTTGGTGCCGCCCTGTGGCGGCTCGAAAAGCGATAGCGGAGGTAAGGGATGTAGATGGCTCGTGGCGCGTTGACCTGGTAAAGCCTCCTACCAGGGTCATAATCTACTATGGCAACTCTTCGAGGCCTGTTTTAGGGTCCTCTCCAGTCATCGTCATGCAATGGAGAAGATCCGTGGACGTAAATTTGGAGAAAGATGCTGGATGATATGATTGATGGAAAGGGTTTCTGTGTGCAGGTTTCTAAGATCGCTGGAAGCACCCTAGAGTCGCTGGCCAGCCTTGCAGCAAGCAGTGCGGCGGTGATTCTTGTCTCCAGATTTGGATCGATGCCTGGTATAGTAGAGCTTATCTTGGCGTGGCTGGCTGTTTTCATGCTTATATTAACCTTGTTATGGTTGTCTAGGAGGCTTTTCCTAAGAAGCAGTTGTAGGGTAAGAGCGGCAGAATCTCTTAGCATGGTAGTGAGAGAAGCGGTAGGCGTGGCGGACAAGTTATACTCGAGGGCCGGCGAGGAAGGAGAGCCTCGGATCCTTGTAAGCCTTATAGGGAGGCAGTATGAGGCCAGAATACGCCGCGGCCGGGCCAAGAATCTTGTGGTAGAGTTTAAGATGATAGGTAACAAAAAGAGTAGTTTCTAGCGTGGCTTCCACTACCTCTGGGAGAGACTTTCGGTGTAAGAGGGATTTTGGCTTTTAATATTTTCAAGCAAGGGTGTTGTCTGAGCCAGCTCGGGCTTCTTCATACTGGGACTATTTTGCCCCACTTTTCTAGGGCCCTCCGTAACTCCTTGTGCTCTCTGGCCATGTCTTCGAGGCTTACCCCCTTGGCTATAGCTTCCAGTGTCTGCCTTACAGCGGCTGCCCCAGCTCTTGGCCCGTCTGGGTGGCCTATGACGCCGCCCCCGACCTGGATCACAAGGTCTATCCCCATGTGTTTGACTACTTCTGGCAGTGTTCCGGGGTGTAGGCCGCCAGAGGTTACTGGGAGTGCTGGCTTTATGCCGTTGAATGGCTGCTCTAGGTGGGCTATGTCGTCTGGGTCTGGCTTGTATACCTGGCTTCTGAGGACTCTCACGTTCCTTATAACGTCTATTACCTTGGCTTCCAGCTTGCCGACCCCAGGTGTTCCAACGTGTAGCTGGTCAATGCCTATTATCCTGTAAAGCTTGGCTAGGGTGAACATCGATACCCCGTGGAGGGGGTTCCGCGTCATCGCGGCGTGCATGGCCCTGTGGCCGTGTATGGCTAAGCCGTGTTCCTCCGCGAGGTCTCTTATGTAGGTTAGAGTCGACCACCCAGCTATGACCACGTCTACCATCACGTAGGGGTTCCCGTAGTCCGCTACAAGCCTCAGCCTCCTCTCCATTTCCCTGACATCTGCGGTGATGTTGGCTATCCACGCCTTTCTCTCGCCTGTCTCATTCTCAGCCTTTTCGATAGCCTTCATAATAGCTTTGGCCCGCGCCTCGAACCTGCAGTAGCTGGGGCTTGCAAGGTTCTCGTCGTCCTTGATATAGTCCATGCCTCCGGCCAGTATCTCGTAGGCAAGCTTCTCCACCTCATCGGCTGTGTACCCTATTTTAGGCTTGGGAACCGTGCCAACTATGGGCCTGCCCTTTATCCTCAGGGCCTCCCTTACCCCGTCGATGCCCCTTACGGGGCCCTTGAACTGCCTGACGAAGGCTGGAGGCATGTATATGTCCTCGATCCTAAGCCACTCAACCCTCTTCATGCCAAGCACGTTACCCGCAACTGAGGCCAGGAATGCTGGCATGTTTGACTCCTCGAAAAGCTCCATGGGATAAGCTACTCTAACCAGGTAGGAGCCGTCGCCCATGTCGTGGAACCAGTACGCTCTCCCCTTCAGCCTCTCAAGCCTCTCCACGTCATACCAGGGATAGAAGGTCGTCCAGGAGCCAGTACTACTCTCTGCGGCGACGCCGCCAGCAGCGTCCTCTACTGTGAAGCCTTTAGCTGGTGTTACACGGAACGTGACTACCACGTCCCGTTCATGGTCAGGCTTATAGGTCTTATCGACGAACTCGGGGTAGGGCTCGAAATCCTTCGGCATCACCTGGACACCTAATACTATTAATATCCTAGATCGAGGGTTATAGGCATAAATACGTGGCCCCATAGGCCGGCCAACCCTAGGGTATCCGAGGGTTTTAGAGTGAGGCGTCTTAAACCAGTCAGAGCGGCGTTCATAGGCTTCGGCAACGTTGGACGGGCACTTGTAGAAGAGGCCGTGAACACGGGGTGGCTGGCGATAGCCAGTGTTTCCTCCTCCAGGGGCAGCGTTATTGTCAGGGGTAGAAAGGATCTCTCAGAGCTAGTGGGTCTCGCCTCTAACGGTGCCAGGCTAGACTCGCATAGCTCCTTCGAGCAGCTAGACCCGGTCGACGCCGCTACAGAGTCCGGGGCGTCGGTAGCCTTTGTCGCACTACCGCCGAGCTATGAGACCGGAGAGCCTAATAGGAGCATTTACAGGAGGCTTGCCAGTAGCAGTATTGATATAGTCACCGCAGACAAGACCGTGCTAGCCCTAGAGTATGGAGCTTTCATGTCGTATGCTTACTCGCTAGGGATACGTGTAGGGTATAATGCAACCGTGGCCGCCGGAACACCGGTGCTCAGCCTCGCAAGGAGTCTCAGGGGGAGGGGTGTGAGGCTTGTAAGAGGAGTACTCAACGCCACTAGCAACTACCTAGTCTCAATGGTGGAGAAAGGACTGTCATGGATGGAAGCGCTCGACAGGGCTAGAGACGAGAAGCTAGTGGAGCCAGACCCTAGAATAGATACCCACGGCTGGGACGCCGCGGCGAAGCTGGCCATAATACTCTCGGTCCTAGGCGAGGAGGCCAGCATAAGAGACGTCTATAGAGAGCCGTTGATCGGGAAGGTTGGCGAAGAAGAGGTGCGTAGAGCCCACAGCAAGGGGGAAAGGCTGAGGTACGTGGCGGAGGCAGACATAGCGCAGGGAGAGTACAGGGTCTACCCGGTAATCCTTAGGGAGAACGATCCCCTCGCACGCGTGGAGGGAGCGCGTAACTGCGTCGTATTCGAGGTAGAAGGCGACACCATAGTCGTCGAGGGCCCTGCAGGCCCCGCCTGGAGAACGGCTAGAGTCATGATAGCTGACGCCCTCGAGATAGCGGCTGAAAATACTAGGAGCTAGGAGAAGGGCCTGGCCGTCTACCTGGGTCCTTAACGCTGTCCAGCGTAATAGGTGAGGGAAGGCGTGAGGCGCTCACCGCAGTAAACCCATAGACGGGCATCGGCTTTTCCTTCATAGGCCCCATTTATACGGCTCCCTGGCCCTGGAGCCTATGTAGCCCCTGATAATATGCCACCTGGCTCCTGGGGCCCATTTACTATTTACCAGTACTGCAGAAGCCGGGCTGGCTGCCAGGGCCGCGTTGACCCTGTTAACGTGGGCCCTTATACCCTCATATATCTTCTCTAGGCTGCCTAGAACCAGCCCCTCCGATTCCAGGGGGCTCATAGCAGCTATCCCAGACGCTTCTATCCCTACCTCCGCCGGGTCGAGCACGGCTACAACGTATAGGAAGCCATCCCTAAGCGTTACCCCTCTTGAGAGCTCGAGGAAAGCGCCTGGCTCGTTATCGTAGTCCGTGAAGAGCACCACGGTATCCCTTCTCTTCACTAGCCGCATTATCTGGAGCAGGTCCTCCCTGCTAGAGGATCCGGAGAAGCCCTTCTCGCAGACGAACCTTTTCACCATGAAGGGTATAGATTCTGGCCTGCTGTGCCTATACTCGACACCACTGCTGGACAGCGTGGCCAGGACGGCCCTGTCGCCAAGGGTGTACGCCGTGGAGGCTATGAGGGTTAGAGAGTACCCTAAGGCCCACGGTTTTTCCCTGAAGCTCATGGAGAGCGAGAGGTCTACGGCTATAACTGCTCTATGCATCCTTTCCTCCTCATACTCCTTAACTATGAGCCTATACCCCTGCCCTGGATCTGGGAGGCGGGCCGACACCTTCCAGTCTACGTGTTTAAGGTCGTCGCCCTCCTGGTACTCCCTGAAGTCAACGTACTCTAGCCCTATACCCTTCACCCTGAGCCTGTTAATGCCATAGGAGAGAGACGAAGCATGGATCCTGCCCAGGGAGAGCCCCAGCTTATAAGCCTTACAGGGGTCTATGGGCCCCATTAACCCTGCACCGTAGCCCGATTACGGGGGGACTAGTGACGCATAATAACCACTACGCCACGAGACTGCATGCCAAGTAATCCCCAGGAATGAGTACTTCAGGAAGGGACCAGCTGGGCTCCAGGCCTTTGGGTCAATATAACCAAATATTCCTTGGAATGCCTTCTAGTGATCCAAGGTGGTCGTTTGAAGTACTACCTGCCTGACGACCTGCTAGGCGCCATCATAATCGACTCCGTGGGGCTCGAGTACGGCGTGGTGAGCGAGGTCAGGTTCTCGGATCAAGGCGTCGAACTCGTGGCCTCGGTATCCTCGTCTACGAGGGAGGTGGTTGTTGACGTTGAGAAGCTAAGGGAGAGGCTGCAGAGCAGAGGGGCTATGGCTGGGGGCGAGAGCGACCTGGACTACCTGGTGGCCCTAGCCCGTAGGATGGGTATAGACGTGCCCTACAAGGAGGCGGAGTCGCCGATCACCCTGACTAAGGGGAAGGTGCGGGTAGAAGAGATAGCCTGGATAGATGATGGCGTGTTCCAGGACCCTGAAAGCCTCGAGGAGCGCAGGTTCACAGTGGTTTTACTGAAGACGCCGCGGGAGGCGAGATACAGAGGGCTTAAAGAGGGCCCCCACAAGCCAGCGCATCCTGTTAACGAGGAGATCCGGGGAAAGCTCGTTTTAAGCAGGGCTGAAGGCATTGTGGGTATTGCAGGGAGCATTGTCCTTGGCCCAGGCGAGGTGGGTATAAGGGCCTACAGGCGCTATGGGGGCCTGGGCTTCATAAACTGGATAGGCTTCCTAAACCACCTCAAGAAGAGGGGGCTGGAGAAGGAGTACGAGGAACTCGCGGCCCAGTGGGATCCCTTCACAAACCCCAGGATACCCCTGTCTGAGCTGGCGCGCATCAAGGAGAGGTTGTCCTCGATAGGTGGGGGGCTTGAAAGGGAGATAGAGTCCTACATTATAAGAGGTGACGAGAAAGCTATATACAGGGATATACCGTGGAGGAAAGTAGTCTCTGTCAGGGACGCCATTATAGTGGAGTAGGGTGCAAGCCGTGAGCCTCGACGATGTGGCCAGTAAGGCACGGGAGATGCTAAAAAGCCTTTCCAAGACCATTATAGGCTACGACCACGAGAAGAGGCTTATACTTACAGCGCTCCTCTCCAACGGCCACATACTGCTCGAGGGGGTCCCAGGGATAGCTAAGACAACCATAGCTAAGACCCTCGCCAGGCTCATGGGCCTCTCCGAGGACTGGAGCCACAAGGCCGGTGGACTGGCCTACAAGGGGTTCTCGCGGATACAGTTCACCCCAGACCTTCTCCCAAGCGACGTCACTGGGAGCATGATATTCAACCCAGCCACAAGGGACTTCGAGGTCCGCTTCGGGCCGGTCTTCGCCTACCTCCTCTTAGCAGACGAGATAAACAGAGCAGTGCCTAGAACCCAGAGCGCTCTCCTACAGGCGATGCAGGAGAGGCAGGTGACCATAGGCAACGAGACCTACAGGCTAGAGCATAGGAGCGAGGGCAAGTGGTTCCTGGTTATAGCCACGCAGAACCCTGTAGAGCAGGAAGGGACCTACCCGCTCCCCGAGGCCCAGCTAGACAGGTTCCTCTTCAGGATAATAATGGGGTACCCAGAGTCTCTGGAGGAGGAGAAAGAGATTCTAAGGCTTCACAAGGGAAGGCTTGTAGAGCCCCTGGAGGAGCTAGAGCCAGTCGTAGATCCCGGCTGGCTGGTCGAGGCACAGGAGACGGTAGCGCGGGAGGTTGAGGTGCCCGAGGAGGCCATAGACTTAGTGACCCGAGTGGTGAGGGCTACGAGGCCCGAGATCTTCAAGCCCGTGTCGCGGTTCTTCGAGCTAGGCGCCAGCCCTAGGGCAGCAATAATGGTGCTTAGAGCATCGCAGGCCCATGCCCTGCTTAGAGGGGACTCCACAGTGTCGGAGACCGATGTGACGTCTCTCCTCTTCCCGGCCCTCAACCACAGGCTGATCCCCAGCATGGAGGCTGTCGTGGAGTTCGAGGAGAAGTATGGCAGGTTGAGGGCTAGACTTGAGGTTGTACGGGAGGGCATTAAATTCGTGTCCAGCAACCTGCCCTAGGGGGCTTCTTACAGTCTTGGAGGGTAGTGCTCTTCTCCAGCGTGAGGGGGTTGAGGCGTCTTGAGGTATGACTACGTGATAGTTGGGGGCGGGCATAACGGCCTCGTCGCCTCTATAGTGCTAGCTATGCACGGCGCCAGGGTAGCCGTCTTGGAGGCTAGGGGCAAGGTGGGAGGGGAGTCCTCAGATGGGGAGTATATGGGGGTGAGGTACCCGAGAGTAGCCTATGCTCTGGGGCTATTCCCCAGGGACCTCGCCTCGTTCATAGGGCTCGACTTGGACTCTGCCGTCTACTACTCGAACCCCTCGTGGGTCGCCGTGGAGGATGGGAGGGAGTGGTTCAGGAGGTGGCTCTCGGATGACAAAGTGGAGAGGGAGTTCGACGCGCTCGGCCTCCTGAGGGAGTACAGGGAGCTAAGGAAGTACATTAGGGGCTTCAACGAGTGCTCTAGGGCTAAGGGGATCCTCTACACCATAGACCCCCCAAGCCTCGAAGAAGCCGGTGAACTGTTGGAGGAGTGCATGGAGGGGCTGGGAAGAATGACTGTGGAAGACTGGGAGCGGGGCCTGGGGAGGATCATTCCAGGCGAAGCGTGGGGGCTATTCACCTTCCCAACCCTCTACAGCGAGCCGGGCTTCGCCTCCCTATACATCAACATGAATGAGGGCCTCTGGGGCCAGCCCAGGGGAGGAATGAACAGTTTCACTGGGCAGCTCTACTCGAGGGCCATCGCGCTCGGGGTGGATGTCTACACAGGGAAGAGGGCTGCCAGGATCCTGGTAGACGGGGGGAGGGCGCGTGGAGTGGCGACAGTAGAGGGCAAGGTCTTCGAGGCGTCTAGGGGGGTGCTCCTCTCAACTAGCATACTCTGCCTCCCAAAGCTTCTAGAAGGAGAGAACCTAGAGAGGTACCTCTCGCGGAGAGAGAGGAGGCTCCTGGAGGACTATGCCAGGATAAGAATACCCCTTGTAAGGGTCAACTTCGTGACACAAAGAGAGCCTAGGCCACCCACTAGCCGGGATTACAGGCCGGTCCCGATAGTCTCCATCAATGGTGGAAACCTGTGGGGCGAGGCGTCGTACCCGACAATGAACGATCCTGCACTCCGTGGGCCCAAGGGGCTGCACGCCGTAACATTCTCCGGGGCCTTTATTGGCTCCTCGATACAAGAGATAGGTGAAGCCCTGGGGATCCACGAGCCTGAGTGGGTCGACGTGGTAGATACCGGCGAGGGCTACTGCAACCCCAACGGTTTACCCAGCCAAGTCCCCATGACACGACACTCACTCCTAAACTCGAGACCGCTCAAAGGCTGGGGCAACTATAGGACACCCATACCAGGGCTCTACCACGGAGCAGCATCAAGCCACCCAGGAGGCGAGGTCACAGGGATACCTGGCCACAACGCCGCAATAAGAATGCTGGCAGACTCCGGCGTCAAGCCCAAATCCCCCCTAATCAAACAGTCGAGCTAACTTTATAGCTCATAGAGATATGACTTTCAGGGCATATACGTAGTATTTCGGTGGAAGCCTCCTTATCTCGCTCAGTGCCAACATCTTTGCCTTGGCTGAGCACCCCCAAACTATCTCCGAGCCCGCTTTTACAGTATTTATAACCGAAATACGTTAGCCACGCCCCGGTATACCGTCGGCTCTGTCAGAGATCTCCTCGACAATGCTGGGCAGGGGATCTAACGTCGTGCTCGCTAAAGTGTATGGTGCTGCTTGTTTGCATGGATCCGCGCCGCCGAGACAGGTTTCTTATGTGGGGACGCGTCTTGCATGCTATCTTTAATATTGCCCCTTAGTATAGTAAATGTTGAATGCCCAGGGGTGAGTGTTTTGGTGGAGGACATCCTGGTGCGCGCTGTAGAGAAGGCTCTATCCATGGGGGCCAGTTATGCCGAGGCTAGGTTCCACTCTAATAGGGGCTTCCAGTCGTACTTCCTCAATAAACAGTTGATAGGAGCCTCCCACATGGATGAGACAGGCGTCGCCATCAGGGCTGTAGTGAGTGGAGGCTTGGGCTTCTCGAGCACTTCTAGCACTAGCTGGGATCACGTGGAGAGGGCTGTCGAGAGGGCTGTCGCGTCGGCAAGAACCTCTTCTGCTAGGTTGAAAAAGCCCGTCGTGCTGTCGGAGGAGAGGCTTGGCCGCGCCAGGTATCAGGTGGAGGAGAAGATAGGGCTGGGCTCGCTTAGCGAGCATGACAAGATAGGTATGGTCAAGGAGGAAATGGGCTCTGTAGAGCTTGATGTTGGGGATGTTAAAGTCCAGTCGTTCACTCTAAGCTATAACGAGTGGGTGGAGGAGAAGGCTATAGTGACAAGCGACGGGGCGAGAATCTACTCTAAGATACCGAGAGTCGAGGTGTTCTACAACCTTTCAGCGGCCCATGGCGATAGGCGGGCTAACAGGTGGAACCAGGTGGCTGGTACCGGGGGGTTAGAAGTCTTCAAAGAGTCCGAGCTGGCGTCAACTATTAACGATGACGTTCGCAGCCTCCAAATCAGCCTGGCTAAGGCAGGATCGCCGCCCAGGGGCAGGCTTGATGTTGTCCTGTCGCCCGAGATAGTCGGGTTGTCTATGCATGAAGCTGCCGGCCACCCGAGCGAGGCCGACAGGGTTCTTGGGAGAGAGGCTGCCCAGGCGGGTCTAAGCTATAGAGTGGAGCTGAAGGAGGGCTACGCTATTGGGAGCGAGCAGGTAACCGTTATAGATGACCCGACGATACCGGGCAGCTATGGGTACTACCTGTTCGACGACGAGGGTGTCCCAGCGCGCCCGCGAGTGCTCATAGATAAGGGCAGGCTTGCAGAGCTGCTCCATAACAGGGA
The DNA here is from genome assembly GCA_015521705.1 of Desulfurococcales archaeon. GTDB lineage: Archaea > Thermoproteota > Thermoprotei_A > Sulfolobales > Acidilobaceae > S141-84. The sequence goes on along the minus strand of WANR01000047.1, from coordinate 24,723 downwards.
GACTGGTCATCTTTACGGCGTTGGTAGCAACGCCTCGGCCAGGGCTGTTGACTATAGAAGCGAGCCCATAGTCAGGATGGGTAACACCTACCTGGCTCCAGGCGATTACAGTTTTGAGGAGCTACTCGAGGATGTCAGGGAGGGGGTCTACATTAAGAAGTACATGGAATGGAACATAGACGACTACAGGTGGATCGCCAGGTATGTGGGCCTGGAGGCCTACATCATCAGGCAAGGAGAGCTGGCCGAGCCCGTGAGGAATGTCGTGCTCGAGGTAAGCACTAAGGATTACTTCTCCAGGATGGACGCTGTAGGGAAGGATCTAACGTTCTTCGCCGGTACCTGCGGTAAGGGAGAACCCTCACAGCCTCTACCAGTTTGGATGGGAGGACCTCATGTAAGGCTGAGGGGTGTTGAGGTGAGGTAGATGTCTGTGGTCGACGATCTCGTTTCTGCTATAGAGTCTATTGTCAAGGGTAGGGTGGACGAGTATTCTGTAAAGGTGGTTAGGAGCAGGAGCGTAATGGTTAAGCTGGCTAAGGGCGAGATAAGCGTCACGCAGTCATGGGACGATCTCGGGGTGGGCCTCTACATAGCCAGGGACGGGAAAATAGCCGTTCTAGAGTACGAGACCAGCGACCCGAGGGAGGCCATAAGTAGGAGCGTAGAGCTTATAGACAAGCTAGAGAAAAGCCCCCTATACGCCCCCCTCCCGGACGCTAGCGGCGAGGAGCTCAGCTTCGTAGATCCCAGAGTCAAGGAGATAGCTGAGAGCGGCGACGCCAGCGGGCTCATAAGCGACCTGGGGCTCGAAGAGCTAGGAGAAGTGGCCGGCATGATAGAGGCCAGTTATTGGGAGAAGAGGCTTGTCACAAGCAAGGGTGCCGATTTCGGGGAGGAGGGGACAAGCTTTGAGGGCTACTTGAGGGCATTCAGAGGCGAAGCCAGCGGCCAATGGTCCTGGGTATCGACAAGCTATGATGTAGGGCTGGCTAGCCGTGCCGTAGAGAAGGCTGTGGAACTGGCCGAGGAGTGTAGCAAGCTACCTGCAGAGAACCCGGAGCCTGGCAGGTATAGGGTGCTCTTATCCCCCATGATAGCCGGCAACCTTATAGAGACAGCTGCCAGATCCCTCTCTGCCGGGGCGGTCTTCTTCGGTTTCAGCTATTTCGCAGACAAGAAGCCAGGCGAGAGGGTTGCCTCTGAGGTGTTCAGCCTTAGAGAGACCCCTAGAGACTCCTCGCTGCCATTCTTCGCCGGGTTTGACGATGAAGGTGTTGCCACGAGAGATAAGGAGCTGATAAGCAGGGGGATCCTCAAGACCTTCCTCCACAACACTAAGACAGCCAAGCTTATGGGGGCTCAGACTACTGGCAATGCTGGCTGGGTGCTCCCTCGCCTGTTCAACTTGCACGTGGAGCCTGGAGACCTGTCTGACGGGGAATTGTTCGACGCCCTAGGCAATGGTCTCTACTTTACTAATAACTGGTATACACGCTTCCAGAACTATCCACAAGGACAGTTCTCCACGGTCACCCGTGACGCCGCCTTCATAGTCAAGAATGGCAAGCCTGTGGCGTGTACCAAGAGGCTCAGAATAAGCGATACCATGCCCAGCCTACTCTCGAGCATAGAGGCGCTGGGTAAGGGGCTCTGGCAGATAAAGTGGTGGGAGGTCGACGTGCCAACGAGGCTGCCCCACATCATAGTCTCCGACCTGGGGATCTCCAGGCCAAGCCTTGAGGGGGGCCCCAGGCTCTAGCAGTTTTTCATAAGCATCCGTCTTCCACTGGTCTTGTTTTTCCCTGGAGATAGCCCAGTGGTTTCTAGGGGGCCCTATTCCTCTTCAGGGTCTCTTATGCCCCACTCTGTTATCACAAAGACTGTTTCACTCTCAGGTAGGTGGGGCGCGTCGACCACCCTGGCTATTCTCTTGTTACCTCTGCTCTTCTTTAGCTGTACTCTGACTCCTGGCGTGTGGTAGAGCACGTGGCCGCCCACGGCCTGGGTGGGGTCTCCGAAGAAGACGTCTGGCCTCGCCATTACTTGGTTTGTGATCACGACGGCTAGGTCGTGCACTTCTGCTAGCCTCACTAGCTGGTGGAGGTGCCTATTGAGTAGCTGCTGCCTGGTTGCCAGGTTCTCCCTTCCAGGGAATTCTGCCCTGAAATGGCTTGTAACAGAGTCTACAACAACTAGTTTAACGTTCTCTCTCTTGACTAGGTCGAATAATTCATTGACGATCGCCATTTGGTGGTGGCTATTGACGGCCCTTATCCAGAAAATGTTCTCCATAACCTTGTCGGGATCGAGGCCAAGACCCCTGGCCATCTGGTCTATCCTTTCCCATCTGAAGGTGCCCTCGGAGTCGACATATACCGCCTTACCCTCCAGACCCCCCCGGTCTTCTGGCAGCTGGACATTTATAGCCAGCTGGTGGCAGATTTGGGTGTTATGCATCACGACAGGCAAGCTGCCTGCCACGAAGGAGTGGTGTCCTGGGACTACGACGTCGTACACGTAATCACCGTAATCTTCCTCCCTGACCTCGACCACACGGTCCCAGCTAATGCCCCTGTGCATGATAGCCGTGGAGCCTTCTAGCAGTCTTCCTAGAGGAGGGGCCAGGGCTATCATGGTTCCCGGCCTAATACTAGCCGATGCGACCCATGCAGGACCCTTCACGGTCAGCGCGAGTAGCGGGTGGGCCCGTGTGGCCCTGACAACTGCCCCCCTACTAGTCTTTATCACGACTATCTTCTCCACTTTCTCTCTATATAGCAAAGGAGCCCGCGCCTTCCTGACCGCTTCACCGTCAAAGGAGTACACGGCCAGGTCCTCGGCTCTAACCAGGAAGCCCCCGTCATACGGCTTCTCTCCGTTCTTGGCTGCATACTTGAAGTATAGATCCTCGATCTCGTAGACGTCACTCTCACCCCCCCTAATCGCCGGGATCGGAGTCTCGCGGTCGACGCACTTACCTGACCCGTACTCCCCGAAGAACTCTGTTATGGTCCTAGTCTCCACTCCTCCCCCGAGCAGTGCGTCCAGGTTTTTGCTCCCTGTAGTGATCTTTCTGACAGTCATTCTCTCCTTCTTCAGGTCGAGCGCTGTTTTCAGCGATATGTCTAGGGCTTCCCTGGCCACCTGTATTATTTTCTGGGCAGTAGCTAGTGGTATCCCAGTGGCCTGACTAACCTCGTGCGGCGTTGAAACGGCTAGCGCTTCTATCGTTGGGTAACCGGCCTCTATCAGCTTCTGGGCTGTCGAAGGCCCTACGCCTGGCAGGTCAGTGAGGTCCCGGTACTCCTTCTCTTTAGCTCTAGCCATACCCCACTCTCCCATGGATCCTAGTTAGTAGCCCGGGAACTAATAACGGTAGATAGGGGAGAGCGTGCCCAAGTCCCTCTCGGCCGTGACTAATCCTTAAAAACCGGCTAAAACGCTCAACTGCTAGCAGTCCAGAGGCGCTTGGCTTATTATTCCTCTCCGCTGCTACTCTCTGAGGAGGGTAGATGGGATGAAAATGCTTCTATTGCACGCGAAGAGCTTTAGCTATAAAACCCTGAGCCCCGCCGTAGATGACCCGCCAGACCCCTCTGGCAGTGGTTCCTGCAGTAACTGCCTGGTGGTAATGGTTTCCGTGGAGGCTGGTGACGGTTATTCAACAGTTAGAGAGGCTTGCAGCGAAGTAGCTTCATGGGCTGGGAAGATAGGCGTCTCCCAGGCCCTGGTTTACCCGTATGCCCATCTCTCCAGGCACCTCGCAGGAGTTATGGAGGCACAGCGTTTACTTGAGGGGCTCTCAAAATGCCTGGATAATGAGGGATTAAGGGTCTCCAAGGCTCCTCTAGGGTGGTACAAAGAGTTCTCCCTAGAATTGCACGGTCACCCTCTAGCTGAAGCCTTCAGGGAAGTCGTGGGAGAGCCACTAACTGTCTGGTCTGGCGGCGAGAGTATCGGTTTCAGGAGGGCTGTTGAGAGGGGGATCCTTGAGAGTTACTGGCTACATGAAAAGCCCGAGAAGAGCGTTTCTGACGTCATGGAGAGGCTCTGCTTAGGACAGTCCAGCAACGCGAAACTAGCTGAGTACACTCTAAAGCTGGAGAGATGGCTGGGCAGGCTTTTTGGCTACAGCGACTCTGGTTTCGCCAGGGAAGAGGTCCACGTTGGCATAGCCCAGGAGCCCCGCTCTCTCCTATTCCTGGTTAAGGCGTGCAGCCTAGCCCTATCTAGAGAGCTGCCACTAGCCCTTGAAGGATGCAGGACAGGCGATCTAGTCGTCGCCCTAGAAGCGTCAGCCCCCCTAGAGCAGGTATTAGATAAGCTGAGCTCGGGAGTTAGTGGGAGATTGGCTGAGATAAGTATTGGCAGGGGAGAGCCCCGCCTAGAGTTATCCCCGGGGGCCGAGGGCAGGCTCGTGGGGTATCGGCACGCTGATGGAGGCGTATATCCGCTGGCTTTGTTACTCGAGAAAGGGGGGTCTAGTATAGCTTGTATAGGTCCTCTCTACTCAGTTATCAAGGCGATCCTCTCTAACGAGTTGCTGAAAGCCACCAGGGGAGAGGTCCCCACTATACCTGCATGGCTACACCACTACCAGGCAGCAATTATACCGGTAACGGGTTCCGAGACCGAGTATGCTAGGAGAGTAGCCTTGGAGCTTGCCAGAAGGGGTGCCAGCGTTCTTCTCCTGTCAAACACCGGGGAAAGGCTCGGCGCTAGGATAAGGTATGCGGCGACGAGATGGATACCATACATAGTGGTCGCGGGCAAGAGGGAGGCCGAAACGGAGACTGTTAGTGTTAGGAGGAGGTGGGAGCCGGGAGAACAGGAGGTACTCACCCTTGATAGTTTCATGGAAGAGCTAGGCAGGCTATTAACGGAGTCACCCATACTAACCCCGCGCCTCGCCACGCTACCCAGTAGCCAGGACGCTTGCTAGCAAGCCACTACTGCTCTCCCTGTTTGAGGCTTCCATAAGCCGCGTAGGTCAATAGCAGGAAGGAATTAGTCAGGGCTCTCAGGCCCGACAAAGACCAGGACTCGATCCTAATACGGAGGCACCCTTCTCCCAGGCGAAGGCTAACACTGCCCTTCTCCGGTGAAGGCTGGTCGAGCTCTGCTAGCAGAGCCTCGAAGATGTGCTTTGACAATTCTCCGGCGCACAGCTCTATCTCAGCCCTACAACACTCCTCGCCCACTGGCCTCCCCCATAGCTTAGAGCCTATCCACTTTAATCATGGCTGAAGGTTTCGAGAGGAGTATACGAGGGCCAACAGGCCTTCCATCGTATTTGAAAGACAGGGAAGCCATGCCCTTTCCAGCCTTTTTAACGTTAGCCTCGAGGAAGCCCGGCTCCGGCTCCATGGAGGCTCCAAGACCTATCCTAAGAGCTTCCCCAAACTCCCTCGAAGTAAGAGACCTGTCGGTGGAGACATACAGTCCCCTGGGCCTGCGCCCAGGGTAGCCCCTGCCAGCTTCCCTGGCAAGGCTCACTCCCCTTACTATAAACGATACGATGTTATTGAGGGCAGCCCTCCCCTTCTCTACAGTATAGATCCTCATTATTCCCGGGTTACCTCGCCGCGAGGAAACTATGAGAACCCTTTCAGCGCCTAAAGCCATCGCCTCCCTAGCAAGCTCGCTCATGGACAAATGGCCCCTGTTCAGCCTCACGGTATTTGGCAGCGTTGACGACAGTTCCTTAACGAAGGATCTGACCCTGTTATTGGGCCTCCTACTGGTGGTTATTAGGGTTCTATGCAAGGCTTGCGCCTTCACCCTGCTAAGGAAGTAGACTAGAGGTGTCCTATTGTCAGAGTTCTTCCCTTATAATGTATTTCTTCATGTAGGCGGCTATCTCTGACCTTGGAGTATAAGCGGCGCCGGCCCACTTGTTGCCACACTTCCTGCAGGCCCAGATCCCTGTGGAGACCCTGTAAACGGTCCCCTTAGAGGCGCAGAATGGGCACTCGTGATCCTGGAGTTTTCTAAGCAGCACGTCCCTCGCTTTCTTCCTCACACTGACCCCATACCTGGGCCCATAGCTACCTACGGGGCCCACGACCTTAGTCCTGCCCATCTCCTTTCCCCTTCTTCTTAGCCCTTACTAATAGCCTCGTTTAGGGCTTTAAAGTATACCTCTGACGCTTTTCCCGCTATATCGACAGCTTTGAGTATCTCTTCTCGCGTCATGCCTGAGCCCCCAGTCTTTTGAGCCCCCACTATTCTCTTCTCCTCGTCGACTGCCACTACTATCTTGGCGTCGGCTATCGTCTCCTCGTCTAGCGTAGGATCCACTATTAGGTACTCGTCCACCTTCGCTATGGTAACGGTAACGACTCTGTGGTCTATCTTTAGCGGCTCTCCTTTCCTGCTCTTGTCAACCATGATCTCGCCCGACTCTAGCTCTTCGTATTCTGGGAGCCTCGCGTCCAGCAGGGCAGCCATGGCTGCCAGCATTGATGCATCGAAAAGGTTGCCGTCGTGGTCTAGTATGTATAGGTCGACCCAGAGCATCCACACCTTCTCCCCCGGCCTTATAGCCAGCGATGACAAGTCGACGGCCCCGACCTCCCTAAGGCTCCTATCGACTACCCGGGCCAACTCCACAGCGTTTTCGTCTGGGGGCCCTGGCTCGAAGAGGGGTGAAGCTAACGGCACGAATTCTGCGTGAACCGTGAGCACCCCCTGGTCTGGGGTGTCTCTAAATGGGGATCCCACGTCGATCTTTACCCCTGCTATCACCTGGGTGTTCCCTAGCCTGGCTATGGCCGATCCCTCGGCCTTCTCTATCACACCTGTCTCGATCCTGACGTTCCTGGGCGTCTCGAGGTCTCTGCCATCGATCCTGGCCCCTTTCCTGTATAGGGAGAGGTATGACTGCTTCTTTATCATAGGCACTATGGGGAGCTTGTATGGCGTAGTACTCATAACCCCACCACCTACTCTCCAGGCATGACTGTGACGCTCGATCTCAGAGTCTCCTTCTCCATGTCGACAAGCCTCCTAATAGCAGAGAGCCCCATCTCTACGGCCTCCTCGAGTTCCTGCCTCGACAGGACGCCGTTCAGCTGGAAGAGTGTTATGAGCCCTATGTCAGGGGCCGCTGCTATGGGCAGGTCCGCTTCGCCGGCCGAGTCCTCTAGCTCGTCCACGTCGAGGACGATGACTCCGTCGACCTTGCCCACGGCAACCCCGGCTACCAGGCCCTTCATAGGTATGCCTGCATCAGCCAGGGCTAGCGAAGCCGCCGTGACGCCTGCAGTACGGGTTCCCCCGTCTGCCTGTAGTACCTCGACGAAAACGTCTATCGCAGTCCTCGGGTATAGCTCAGCTATGACAACAGGCTCCAGCGCCTCCCTGATCACTTTTGAAAGCTCTATCTCCCTCCTGGAGGGTGCCGGGCTCTTCCTGTCCATGGTCGAGAAGGGGGCCATGTGGTACCTGACCCTGAGAACAGCCCTGTCGGGCAGCATTGTATGCCTCTGGGGGGGCTCCCGGGGCCCGTAAACGGCTGCCAGGACCTTTGTCTTCCCTATCTCGAACAGGGCTGAGCCGTCGGCGTTCGAGAGGACGCCTACCCTCATGGCTACAGGCCTCAGCTCGTCGGGCCTTCTCCCGTCGTGCCTCAAGCCTTTCTCGTCTATGAGCCTCAGGCCGGCATGTTTGACTGTCACGAGCCTATACACCTCTAAGCTTCTTTTCCTCCTCCACGAATCTCTTAACCCTGTTAGTTAAGCCAGTTGTGTGGGCCTCCCTCTCTATCATCTTTATGGCCAGGATGGATATGGCTTCTAGGTCCTCGTTGGGGCACCTAACGTGTATCCTCCCGTTAACTGCTACCAGGAAATCGCACCCCGTGAGCTCTTTCAGAGAGTTAACCATGCTACCCTTCCTCCCAATGACTCGTGGGACCTTAGCTGGCGAGATCTCTACTACCTTGCCCTCAACTATCCTCCCAAGCCCCTCCTCCGATACTGTCAGCACTGGGTTTCTGGTCCTGTCGAAGCTCTGCACCTTAGCTATTATATAGTCACCTATCTGCAGGAACCTCGACAAGTCGTCTATTGCGGGGTTATACTGCCTTTTAAGGAAGTCTTGCACGTTAAGGACGGCCTGGTAGGGGGAGTTTATGTCGACGAACCAGTTCATGACGCCCTGAGACTCTATCAGGCCTATGACCACGTCGCCTGGAGACGGGATGTATATGCTCGTCAGAGGCACGAAAGAGGGCTTAGACCCCGACTCTAGGAGTCCTACAACAGCAGGCGTCACAGCGTCTCCTATCCTCACAAGGTACTCTTCCGGGCCCTTAACCTCGGGTGGTAACCTGTCTCCCGGGACCACGATCCTGCCCCTGAGCCTGGGCAACTACTTCACCTCCTTCACGTTAACCTGGGCCGAGCCCCTGGTTAGAGAGCTAAGCCTACTGATGACCTCGACCTGGGCCCCGGCAGGGATCTCTATCTCGGCCTTCAGGCTACCGTCAGGCAACCAGTCTGCCCTCAAAACGTTACCCAGCCTCCTAAGCTCGCCGTAGACCCTGCCAGAGAACTGCGGCGGGACAACAACCTCCACCAGCGCCCTGGCAAGCCTTATCGGCATAACCCTGGCGAGCTTCCTCACTATCTCCACAGCCTGCGCCTCCGCATCCTTGTAGAGGTCTACCCCGATCCTAAGCTCCTCTAGAGCAGCCTCTATCCTCGGCTCGGGTATGGGCCGCCCCGTAGTGGGGTCCACAGCGTTTCTCGCTATGTAGTTTATTATCTTCCTTTTCTTGGCCTCGAGCATCTTCCTCCTCTCTTCAGTGGTTAGCTGGATCTCCCCTCTTCTAAGTATTACCTCTGCTATCTTCCTGGGATCCTCCGTGCCGAAAGCCTTCCTCAGCGCCTCTGGGCTAGCCTTCAACCCCTTCCTGCTATCCTTGTAGACCGTGTCAGTCCACAAGACGTCGTCTAAGTCCACCTCCTTCCCCTCCCTATACTCGAAGGCCTTCTCAGGCCTCACCAGTATCTCGAACCTCGACCCCTTAACCTCGATCCACGCAATGACATAGTCGGGCTTCTTAGCCACAGCCACAAGCACCTCTGAGCGCGTAGCGCCAGCCCGGCTCCTAGCCATTAAATTGATTTACCGGGAAGCGTATATATGTGGCTACCGCCATGCCAGAGAATCTATGCATCACAGTCCCTAAGAAAAGCTGGGGCTGTTATTTGAGCAGCTCGCCCTCGATCTCTGATATAAAACTCCTAATAGTCTTTGGGTCCATCTTATTGAACACTCTCTCATCCGAGATCACGTAGCCTACCTCTACTAGCTCATGGAACTCCTTAATCAGCTGCTCCGCCTTTTCCTCTCCCCCCTTAATCCTGCTCTTAAACAGAGCCTTCAGTGTCAGCTTCACTATGTCTTCGAAACTCATATCCCTCCTATACTCTTTCTCGAAGTACTCGTTTACCGTGGACTCGCCCAGGCCTATGGCGACTGCGTAGTAGCTGAAGTACTGCCCCCCGGGGTCTGTCCTTATGAGCCTCGTGGAGCCGTCCGGGTTCGTCCCCCCAAATATGAGGGCCACGCCGAAGGGGCGCACCCCTCCATGTTGCGTGTAGGCCTGCTTGAGGTCTGCAATTGTTTTCGCCAGGTACTCTACTGTTATGGGCTCGCCGTATACGAGCCTGTGCCTTACAGCGACCAGCCTCGCGTAGTCTATAAGCACCCTGCCATCGCTGCCCATCCCGGCGAACGCCACGCCAATGTGGTCGTCCACCTTGTAGATCTTCTCTATCTCGGAGACGTCTAGCAGGGGTGAGAGCTTCCTCTTCTCAGCAGCCAAAACCACGGCCTTGTCTGACCGCACGCCTACACCTGTCCAGCCACGCTTAACGGCCTCAAACGCGTAGCGGACCTGGTAGAGGTCCCCCTCAGGGGAGAATATTATCGTGGCCCTATCGTAAGCCGTTGGAGGCACCATAGCCATTAGAGATCGCCCCATGTTCAATGGGTAAGGGGCTGCCGCAAGCTTAAATATTATAATATCCTACTAGGGTATCCCTCGTGAAGGCAAGGCCCAGAACTACTTCCCGACATACTGCCCAGCCTTTTTAAGAGAGCCCGTCGTGGCTACGGGATAGATCGCTATCTTTGTGCCATCGACGCGCCTGACAAGCCCCAGAACGCCTATAAGGTGTAGCTTGTAGTCGCTATAAACCCTGATTATACCCCTCCGCTTTTCCTCGCTAAAGTACACCAGCTTGTACCCCATCTCAGATAGTCCTCTGACACCCAGCAGCTTCCTTATCTGAGACCTAAGCGCAGAATCCACTGCATCAGCTGAAACCCTGTCGCCCGCCACCTCGAACACGACGTACCTCTTCCTCCTCTTATAGTGCCTCCTCCTAGCCAGCCTACTAGCCACGTATTCCCCCGCTAGGCCGAGTAGTCTTAGGTACCTGCCCGTGACCCTTCTAGAAGTGTAATACGCGACCGCCAGGGACACGGCTAGGGACAATGAGGCGGAGACAGCCAGTAAGAGCAGGCTGTCCTCCAACAAGGAGTCCTCCACCCGCCGAGCCTGTAACGGTCTATTTGGCTGCTGACACTATCTTCACTACGTCTCCGTCCTGGAGCTCGTAAGACTCGCCGATCCTCTGCTTTGTTACAGCGTTTATAGCGTAGAGGAAGTGCTTTCCCAGATCCGTGTGAACCCTGTACGCCAGGTCTCTCGCAGTCGAGCCCTTCGGTAGCAGTAGGGCGTCTGGCAGGACCTTGCCCTCCTTGTCAGTGTACCTGTTGGGATCCTCCACAGGATACACTGCCACCATGTTGAGCTCCTTGAAAACGGCCGTGTTGACGGCTTCCTGTACACCAGTCGACCCCCACTTCTCCAGGACAAGCTTCTCCACGAGGGATAGGAGCCTCTTCTCCCTAGACGATAGCAGCGAGTCGTCGACCACCTCGAACGAGGGATCCCCAGGCACATACCTTATAGCCCCCCTCCTAGCGGCCCTCCTAAGGAAGAGCTCTGCCAGAGAACTAGCAGGGATCACGCTGTACCCCCTAAGCTCCTCCCTGAGCCTTTTATAGTTCTCCTCAGCGCCAGGCACGTCTACCTTGTTAGCGACCACCACTATGGGCTTGGAAGCCCTCCTAAGCTCCACCACGAACCCCCTCAACTCCTCCATGCTCCATAAGGCCAGCTTCTTTCCCTCGAGCCCCGCCGCCTCCAGGGCCCTAGCCACGTGATCCCGGGTCACTCCAAGCCCCGAGAGCCTCTCGGCTATCCCCTCTGCAGGGCTCTTCTCGGCTATGTCCACCTGCTTTGACAGCCTGTCCCAGTCCCTCCTGACGATGGATAGTAGCCACTCGTCTATCTCCCTCATCATAAGCCTCGCCTCCTCGACCGGGTCAAAGGAGCCAGGCCTCATAGGCACACCCTCCTCGCTGGTAGACCCGCTAGCGTCAACCACCAGGATCAAGGCGTCAGCCCTCCTAAGGTGATCCATGAACCTATTCCCCAGCCCCCTACCCTCATGGGCTCCAGGCACCAGGCCAGCGACATCCATCATCTTCACCGGTATGAACCTCCAACCCCCAATACACACGCTATTCCTGGCGTCACACCTCTCGAGGCCAAGCCTCCTATGGGGACAGACGCTCCTAACAAAAGCCATGCCAACGTTGGGCTCGATAGTCACGAAAGGCCTATCACCAATCTCAACGCTGACCTCAGTAGCGGCCGAGAAGAAAGTGGACTTCCCCACATTAGTCTTACCAACAACACCCAACAACACGCTAGAAGCCTCCACAAACAACCACCACCAAGCCACCCAAGACACAGTAACGGGCCAAACCAATAAAATAACACTCCAACAAACAAAAACAACACCCCCAACACCCACACACCCCACTACGGCGCAGCCGCGCCCCCTAACCCGTAACCCTGCCGAACGGCTTATGACACGATGAAAAGCACTGATTGCTCCAGCCCTTAAATACCCCACAAGCACTGTTTATATAAGAAAAACACTATAAGAAACTGGAAAATCGTTTAACCTAGAATAGTAGCATCACGCATATAAAAGAACTTAGGGGAGCGCTTGTGGAGAAGAGCCCGCTTCCCATCAAAGTTCCCAGCTTTATCGTACTATTATTTTTGATCCTTTCCCCTATTCTAGCAACCTTCTATACAGTACCGGCCGAAGCATACCATTATATTAAAAGTCTGGGAACAATCAAGGTTTTGGATAGCGCGACTTACTATTCTGGTAGTACATATACCCAGCTATCCATATACCTTAGATACGGAGATAACTCTAACTTCAGAAACCCCCAGGTAGTAAGCGTTTCATGGGACGGGAACGTGGTAGCTTCTTCGCTACTTGTTTATCACCTGGTCGGGATCCTAGACGATCAGGGTAACATTGTAGAGACTTTCGTTGATGCAAGGGCCGGAGGCGCAGGATCCAAGGCGAATATCGAGTGCTACCTTGGACCAGAGATTTGTTATGAATATAGGGTGGTAGAGGAGTACAAAGCCTTCCGCGACTACAAGTTGGCGAAGATAACAAAAACCTATAAGCTCTATATAGAGGCATCTACGGAGGCCGAGGCTGCTGCAAAAGCAGAGGCTAGGTTACTCTTTGTCTCTGCTTCTATTAGTATAAATAGTGTGGTGAGGGTTGGCACGTACTATGAGGTGACAGCTACCGCCGAGATAGAAAGAAGAATTGCGTATATGGCCTTTGATGGAACTCTAGAAGAATGGATAAAGGATCTAAAAACAGGCGACAAATATAGGGTTGGTTTTAAAAACTTCGGGCTTGTGGCAGATAAAATTTATACCGCAATGAATCCATAGAATAATCCTAAATGGTGATTAGGTATTTTGACGGATAGGCCGTTTCACGGTTTGGTTATCATGGTTATCCTGTTTTTGCCCTTGCCTGGCATGATTGGTTATAGCTCTGAGGATTTAGTTTTCTTAGATAAGAAGATTTGTAGCGTAGAGCTCGTGCTACGCCCCATCTACGAGTTTAGTGGAGAGCTTTCATGGGCCTACATAGTCTCTAGCCCCACTACGTTTAACACGACAATCCCTATATTGACCGATGAAGAGAAGGGTGAACCCGCCATGGTCGAGCTTAGCCTCACTCTAGTACCAAACCCGGAGATAGCCAGCTTGAATGAGTCAAGTGTTAAGGTGACCAGTTTCTCCGAGTTTACTGTGGGAGAACACAAGATCTACACTGTAACAGCCGTGGCTGAAGTGCCTCTGGGATCTCTGGCCGGCCTACTGGAATACTGGGTCGCTGACTATGCGGAGGTTTCTGTCATAGAAAGTGTTGAGGGCTTAGTCGTCGAGCTTAGGTTCACAGACTTAAGGAGAAGTAGCTCCTACAAGTGGCCAGGCTATGAATCTGATTCTAGGGTCATAGTGGATAGCCTGGCTGTGAGGTATCTGGTTAAGCCTGGAGAAGGGGTCTACCTTTTGGACGGTGATGAGAGAACCTATGTGGGATCCCTGGCCCCCTTCCTATTGTACCCCCTAGCTTTCAACCCAGGATTTGTGGCGAAAGCCTTATCAGAGAACTTTAAGGAGTGGCTTGGGGACTTGAGATCTGATCCAAGCCCCCTCCAGCTAGCCGTGGAGAGGGTACTAGCGGCTACTAGCGAGGAAGAGAAGCTAATAGTGGCCAGTGAGTTCGCCGAAAAGTTCTTCGAGGATAGGATACTCCCCGCCTACAGCTATCTAGGCGGGTCTTGTAGGTTACGTCCAGAATCTAGCGGGGTTACTACTAGCTGCGAGTCTGGGCTAAACATAACAGCTCCCAAAGCTATCCTGGACTTCTCCAGGAATAGGTTTTCTAGCACTCTAGGGGGAGAGATCACAAAAGAGTCTCTGGAAAAGGCTATAAAGGAGTCTTTGGTGCTGAAGAGGATCCCTGGGGGCCTATTCCCCGAGCCAATTTACATAACCCGTCTTAAAGATGTAGTGGGACTCAAGGGTCTCCACACGGCTCTGGCAAGCCTGCTACTACCCCTGCCAAAGGATAACCCGTTAAATGCTTCAATGGTTTTCGTCGATATTAATAGTAAGGGCCTGCTTTATCCTTGTGGTAGCTTCGAGGAGGCTGCCATCGAGCAGGCTAAGAGGCGGCTGGAGCTTGAGGGAGAGTCTGTGGATATTGAAGACTATGTAGTGAGGGTTTTGGATGACTATAAGATAGAGCTGGTCAATAAGAAGGATGGGTCTCGAATCATCATGGAGTTCTCCTCCGACATTAATGGGACTGACGGGGTCTTATACCTGGCTGGTAGAAGTGTCGCCGGTCTCCAAGCATTGTCTGAGGGGGCCTGGCTATCTGCTGGGCCTCTCCTGGACGAGTACTCCTTTAACTTAAGGGCTCTGATCGGCACGCTTGTCTCGAGGGCTGCCAGCGAGGGTTTAGAAGAGGCCCTGGCATGGGCTGAGGATAGGCTTGAATCGCTCAATGAGGAGTACTCGCTCCTGTTCAAGCTGGCGGAGTCGTGGCCCGATATTGAAGACTTGATTGGCCCGATCCCCACGGTAACACCTGGAGAGCTGGTCGAGGAGACAGCCACTACTGCTACCGAAACTGCTATGCCCATGGGTGAGGCCCCGCAGGCCGGGACTCCTAGGACGCCTGGTGTCGTGACTATTCCCGGCGGTAACGGGGAGGCTGGTAGGGGGCTGTTTTACGTCCTTGTTGCAGCCATTAGTGCTGCAGCCGCAGCCTCCCTGGTCTACGTCTTGGCTAGGAGGAGGTAGAGGGCGCCGGGATGGGCTTGTTTAGGCGGTACATAGAGCTGGGTTTTCAGTCTAGGATGCGTGTGGGCGAGCTACTTCTTGTCACGGCGTCGCTTTCAGCTATCGGGCTCTATTTTTCGGTGCTCCTCATGCGCCATCTCTACCTGTCAGTCGTTCTGGCCGGCATACCCTTCTATGGTTCCTCTTCGCCGGGCCTCTACAAGAGTATTGACAGGGATTTGCTGGTTGACTCGTGGCTGAACGGCTACTCGTTGACGGGTGGCCAGGTTTTGGGTTTATTCTCCTCGCGCGTCCTGGGAGAGTCGTGGGTACTGGTGCTCCTCCCCTCTATAGCTGTGTCGGCGCTACTGCACGCCCCCCTCTCGAAGCTGCGCGTGCAGCTACCCTCCATCCTTTACAGGGCCGGGTTGGGGCCGGGATCCATTTATGCCCTATCCCTCGCACAGTCCATCCTCTACTCCGCGATAATTTCTCTAACGTACCTGCTAGTACTGGGCTCCACTGTGACGTGGAGCGGGGTAGCTGGCTTCTTCCAGGCCCTGAACGCCGAGACAGTGGTTCCCGCCCTAATACTGGCTACTCAGCCCCCTCTTTATGCAGCGATCTTCATAGCCACGGGTAGGGTGGACTTCTCGGTTCTCTCTGTTACTTCCTACTCGCTGGTCTCGGCCGTGGCTGCAAGCATCCTGGGACTCCTGGGCGCCGCTGTCTTCATAGCAGTCTTCTCCTCGGTAGTGGCAGCCTGCTGGATCGCCGTTGAGAGGGGTAGGTGGGTAGGCCTTTGAGAGGCCAGGTCGGCTACTACGCGGCCCTTGCATTGTCGCTCCTAGTATCTCTGGCCATCTCCCTGGCATCTGTGTCCCTGGGCTTCTTCTTCCCAGAGACTGTTGGCCAGAGCATAGTCCTCGAGGACCCAGAGCCCTTCTATAGGCAGGCCTCTCTGCTGGGCTACGACTTGGCCTACAGGTTCAGCTTCTTCCGGCCCATAGAGCCGGGCCCCGTAGCTATCGAGTTATCCCTCAGCGAGGGGTCCAGCGTCCCCCCGGGCAGCTACTTCATAGTAGCCTATGGGGGCGTTGCTGTAGAGTGCGGCATACCGTGCAGGATAGAAGCTACGGCCCCGGGCCCCTTCATATACCTGGTGGCCTACCTAGTGGTGCCTGGTAACTCGAGCGAGCCCCCCAGACTCGACATGGTCAGGGTTGAGGTGTCCTCGGAGTGAGCAGTGGGCCCCTGGTTAGGGCCGAGGGCCTGGAGCTCAGGTACGGTAAGTTGAGGGCTGTCGAGGGCCTCACGGTAGAGATCCCCAGGGGTGTAGTGCTCCTGATCGGGCCCAACGGGTCTGGGAAGACGACTTTCATGAGGGCTATAGCGGGGCTGTTGAAGCCTAGCAGGGGGAGGCTGGAGGTTTTAGGCTTGGATCCCTACAGGCAGATAGGTAGGCTTGCCGGGAGGATCATGTACCTGCCAGAATACGACCCCTACCCCCTCACAGCGACTGTGGGCCATGTGGTGGAGGTCCTGTCACTAGCCTACGGGTCTTCAGCCGTCGAGGAAGCGGTCGAGCTACTGGGCCTGCGCGGGAGCCTGGGCAAGGCGGTAGGGGAGCTTTCCCACGGAATGAGGAGGAGGCTCAGCCTGGTGGAGGCCCTGGCCTGCGGGAGGGAGCTCATACTGCTGGACGAGCCCTATAGGGGCCTGGATAAGGGCTCGAGGCAAGTCGTCTCCAAGGCCCTCGAGGCCCTGGCAGGCAGGGGTGTTTCCATGATAATAGCGAGCCACGTGGTCCCCAGGATGCCCATAGACCACGTGGTGATTATGGAGAACGGGAGGCTCATATACTCAGGGGAGCCCGACATGGATAGGGTTGTATGCACAGTAATAGAGTGCTAGCAGGGACCCCAAGAGGCCCCGCAGTGCTTCTCCCGGCGACCCGGGCTTTTGCTACCGCTTAGCAGCGGAGACCACTCTTTGCGGCGTGCTTGTTATGAGCCTCCTAGAGTACTGTATGGGGAGCCCTGCCGCCACAGCTATGCCTATAACCGTGTATGGGTGCCACAGCTCTAGGGGCTCTGTGGCGTCGCTCACCAGTATGGCTTCTATATTGTAGGCGTGGGCCCTTCTTAGAGAGACAGAGTAGTACCTCCACTCCCTCGCACCCCAGCCGTCTAGCAGGTGCCTGAGGGACAGCTCTATGGCGCCCCACCCCCTATCCTTGAAGAGCCTGAGGGTGCTCTTGTCAACCACGCGCTCCTCCCCAGGCCTTATCCTCAGCACGTGGAAGGCCTTGCTAGTAGCCGCGTAGCGTGCAGCCTCGAGGGATAGCGGCTCAGCTACGAGCAGCCTGCCCCGGCCCCTCCTAGCCTCCGCTGCAAGCGTCTCCCTGTCCCCGGCAGTTATTGTCCTCCTCCAGACAACTTTGGCCCCGTGCCTGGCAGACTCCTCCCTCACTCTCTCCCTATCAATGCCCCCAGAATCCTCTATCCCCAGCAGCCTATACCCCATCCTGGCTGCTGCCCTCACAAGCTCCAGGGCTCCCTCGGTGTCTCCGGGCCTGAGCGATAGGTCGGCGTACAACTAGCCCCTCGCCCCCAGCTCCCTCGCCAGCCCGTCTATGACCCGCCTCTTACCGCCCCGGAACTTCACTGAGACCCTTACCACGTCGTCGCCCTCGAGTATCCTGAGGGACCCGTGGAAGGCCTCCTGCTTGTCGAGCCTAATGTATAGCGTCCCGTTATCGTCGACCCTCTCCTCGAGGGTAGCAAGGAGGTGCCTCCTGTCAAGGTCGTCGAGGTTTGACAGTATCCACTCCCACGCGAGGGAGGCCTCCTCGGGCTCATCTATGAGAACCTCCATGAGCCTTATGGGGTTGCCGTAGTGCCCCTTGAACCTCTGCTCCCTTATCCTGGCCTTACCCCTAAGGTCCTCGGGGAGGACGTTTAGCAGGGCCCTAGCTACCCTGCCCGGATCCTCGGTGGCGTGCGCGTAAGTCTTAGCAGTAACACGCAGGACCCTCATAAACACGGCACCAAAACTCTAAGACGAGACCCTTTAGGGTAAAGGGGCTACTCCCCTGAACTCCCCCGAGGGGCCTAGGATTCCGGCGCTATTAGGCGGGCCCTCCCGCTAGCCTCGTGCCTCTTCTTCAGCCTCCTCTCCTTCGCCTTCTTCTTCCACTTGTACTTGTGTGTCCCCTTGAGCCCCCTGCTCTTCCTCAGGCCCCTCATCTTCTTCCCCGCGCTTGTTAGCCCCCTGAAGGGCCTGCCCTTATGCTTGCCGCTCGCTACCCATGAGAGCTCGGGGTCGTTCTTTATCGAGGGATGGTTCGGGTCTACCAGTATAACCTCGAACCACTTGTAGAGCCCGTCCTCGCCCACGTAGTAGCTGTTAAGGACCACCATGTTGGGGTACTTCCTCTGGGCCCTCTCCTCAGCTATGAGCCTAAGGCTCTTGGCGGGCGCGAACCCGTAGACGCCCATCCTCTTGGGGCGCCTGCCCTTGTTGGGCCTGGGCTTCCTCCTACCACCCTTCCTAACCCTGACCCTGACGACTATGACTCCCTGCTTGTCCTTGTACCCCAACGCCCTGGCCCTGTCCAGCCTGGTCGGCTTCTCCACCCTAACTATGGCCGGCTGCCTCCTCCACTCCATGAGCCTCTGCTTCATCAGCTCCCCATGCTCACCCTCATAGGGCCTCTTCCAGGCCTGCGCAATATAGTAGTACATCGACTTAGCCACAAAGCAGCACCCCTACCCCAAAGACGCCAGGTAACAATAATTCAACACACGCACCCTAATAAGCATGACACAGCATAGCCATGCATAGGGTAGGAAATAGCTTCTAGGCTAGCGATAATGGCGAGGGGCTTGCTCAAAGCACTTTAAAATACGCAAGACTGATGAGAAATATAGATATGGGGGTTGCTGGCTTGCTTAGGGTTGTACGAGCTAGATACGAGGGTGGAGTGCTAAAACTACTGGATAGAATTGATCTCAGGGATGGCGAGGAAGTAGTTGTTTGGGTGGAAAAGCCCGAGGAGCGAGAACGCGTAATTGACGAGTTTAAGGGGTTTCTGGGTGGGATAAGCGAGAAAGAGCTAGAAGAACTCATTGGAGAAGCAGAGCTGGAGAAACTCTAATAGACCTAGGTAGAGGTGCTCCAGGGTTGAAATTTTGTTGATGCAAACCTGTTTTACTACTACATGTTCCAGAGCAGGCAGCCGTGCTACTCAAACGGCATCACGATCTCGTAACATCTACGGGTGTTCTAGACGAGGTTATGTTTGCCATTGTTCGGAGACTGCTGGGAAGAGGCTGGGAATAAAGAAGATCGCTAGGCTCCGCTCATATATAAGATCCAATGGGATAGACTTCGCGCTAACCGAGTTGGGTGAGTTTGTTAAGCTCTTAAAAACTATAAATGTATTCGTAGTCCAAGATTACGCTGCTCCCCATGAACTACTAGAAACAATGACTAGGTATAACCTACCTCCAAGCGACGCTATAATAGCCTTAACGTGTAGACACTACGGCATAGACACTATCCTGACCTTTGACGAAGACTTTAAGAGAGTTCCCTGGCTAAAAGTAATCCCTTAAGTCCTCAAGATTATCTACAATAAACAAAGATCCCCCACAACCAGACTTACCGAGCTCACCCTATAGGCCACTCGTTTTTTAGCTTCACTAGTGATTCCTAGCTTTCGGGACCCACGACTAGCCGTGGAGAGAAAGCCGGGGAGGACCGCAAGGAACCAGCCTATGGAGACCAGACTTCGTGGGCGGGTGACGGTCGCTAGGAGAACAAAGGGCCTTTTTAACGAGAGTGCTAAAGTGCTAATTAAATTAGAGAACAAGCTGGGGGAGGAGACTAGATTATGACGGTAGACTATGACGATGCTACAAGGAGCCTGGTTAAGAAGAGTAAGGCAAGGAAACCCGAATTTCTAACTAAGTTAAAAGAAATGAGTACCTCTGAAGAAATCGCTAGAGAAGCCCATAAACTATTGGAAGAGGAGAAAAGAAGCGAAGAGAGATTCTTTGAAAGGAGAAGGGAGATATAGTATTAGTATATGAGCATTCTCGCTGGAAATAGCCCTTGCAAACGGATACTCGCAGAAATTAATAGATTACATTAATAATAATTCCATTAAACCATATACTACATCACTTAATGTTGTGGAAGCTTTTACGTTATCTGCCAGCTACTAGGTAGGGAAGAGGCAAGAAGAATAAGTCTAATAAAGAGTCTGGGTACTAGAAATCATAAGTTCCGACGAAGTAAGTATGCACGCAACTGAATGCAAGTGTTTATCCCCAGTAATAGGCAAGCCCTGGACAGATGAGAGCTGTACAGTATAAAGGCCCTGGAGAGAATCGATGTTCATGAGTGGTGTTTTGCAGTGGAGCGAGAGCACGGAGCAAATAATTATGGGAGGGACGTTGCTAGAAGCCCTATCTTGTTTGATAGGAGGGAAAGGGCCTTCTACATATCCAAGCCACGGCTAGCCCCAGAGGATGTGGTGGCTACCAGGTTTGCACGGGTCCTCGAAGAGGCTGGCGTGGGCTATGCCGTGGTGGCTGGCTACGTGGCGATCCTCTTCGGGAGGGCTAGGAGGAGCGACGATATAGACTTCATCCTTAACGGCGTTGATGAAGGAGTCTTTGTGGAGCTGTGCGAGGCGGCCCGGAGGGCTGGGTTTGGGTTAATGCAAGGCAATATAGGCTCTGAGAACTCGATTAGGAGCCTGTACCGCGGTTACCTCGCTAGGGGGCACGCCGTCAGGTTCGTGTATCTGGACATCATAATACCTAATGTGGAGGCCAAGCTTGCCAGGACTAGAGCCCATAGGCACGCTGTGGTTAATAGCGTTAGGGTGGTAGTTAACCATGAACACATAATCAGGATATCGCCTATAGAGTTGCAGATAGCCTACAAGCTCTACCTGGGGTCCGATAAGGACTTGGGAGATGCTATTTTTCTTTACACGTTACTCAAAGAGCATATAAGCACGGAAGAGCTACATAGGTGGTGCAGGGAGCTTAGTGCAGATTGTAGCCTCCTAGAGGCGGGCAAGGCTTGACTGGAGGCGTGGTGGACCGGGAGCTTGAACTGGAGAGGCTGAGGAATAGGGAGGATGTGGTGCGTCATGCTAGGTGGGAGGCCTGGATGGTTAGGAGGCTAGGGGAGAAATGGTTCGAGGCTCGGGACAAGTGGCTATCCGAGGCACTAGAGGCTGACAGGGAGATGTGGAAGGATCCGCGGGTAAGAGAGGCACTCATAAAGGCTATACTGGCGAAGGACAAGATGCGTAACGACTAAGCACACTTTCAATTCTATTACCTAGATCATACATCATGAGACTTGTATAGCTCATTGCAATTTCCCCTTTTCCTCTTACGTTTTTCTTGTGTTTTCTATGTTCGTCGCGTTTTGTTCAAATTTATTGTCTAGATTCTTGTCTTATGTATGTGGCATGCTTTGCTGTTTGGGTTTGTTGTTTAGCTAGCATTGCTAGTGCTGCCTCGCGACGAATAATAGTGCCTCTAGCGTGTTAACCTGGGATCGGGGTTCAGGCTTTGGGTCTTGTCTTTATCGACGGCTATGTAGGGAAGGG
The DNA here is from genome assembly GCA_015521705.1 of Desulfurococcales archaeon. Taxonomy (GTDB): domain Archaea; phylum Thermoproteota; class Thermoprotei_A; order Sulfolobales; family Acidilobaceae; genus S141-84. The sequence continues at coordinate 3,313 of WANR01000047.1, read as the reverse complement.
TGGTAAGAAGGTTAGGGTCAGGTTCCTGGTAGACTCTGGCACTACCTATACTGTTGTGAGGAGGGATGTGTGGGAGGAGCTAGGGCTGGAGCCTATCGACGAGATGGAGTTCATACTAGCGGATGGCACGACTGTGAAGCGCAAGATCTCCGAGGCCCTGGTAGAGCTACCGGGCTATGGCGAGAGGCACTCGCCCGTGGTTCTGGGGGAGAGCGGTGATGAGAACCTGCTGGGCACCGTGACCCTGGAAATATTCGGCCTGGTTCTAGACCCCTTCAAGAGAGAGCTGAGGAGGATTAGGGCCTTGATGAAGTAGAAATGCACGGGGGTTGTCAGGGGAAAATGGGCCCGGATCTGGGTGCTATCATGGAGAGTTCTCGGCTCTCTGCGATCTATTCTGAGGACGTTAAGCCCGATCCATTGTTGGTGGGCTTAGAGCTTGTTGTATTAGGGCATATCCTGTCAATGCTAGCTAGATTCCTAGGGTGAATATGTGTTTAACCCTTATTTCCGCTGGTGTGAAATCGTTTCCTTAATCATTGCCCTCTCACGCTATTATCGTTAGCAACGTGGCTAAATTGTTGGGTGGCGGGCTAGGTGGAGGCTTTTAGGAGCGCTTCGGGCGCGCTGTATAAGGCTCACGCCTCGTTCAGGAAGGCGTTGGAGCTGGGCGGTAGGGAGGCTGAGGGTCTATGCCCGTTATGCGGTAGCAGGGTCATAGGGTTCTCAAAGTCACAGTTTCCAGCCACGTGGATAGCGGTTACTGGCGGCTCCTCAGGGATAAGTGGTACTGGTTCTGCCCTAACCCTTCGTGCGAGATGGTCTACTATAATAACTCCTCGCGGGTCTACTTCGTGAAGGGCGAGGTTAAGACCAGGGTCTACCATAAGGAGAGCGGCCCCAGCAGGCCGGTATGCTACTGCCTGGCCGTGACTGAGAGCGATATACGCGAGGAGATCCTCGTAAAGGAGTGCTGCAGCTCCCTAGAGGACGTGCAGGAGCACACGAAGGCTGGGACGGGCAGGTGGTGCCCTGTAACGAATCCGAGCGGTAAATGCTGTAAGGAGTACATGGCGGAGCTAATCGATAAATTACTGGGGGGAGGCTCTCCCGAGAGGCTGGAGAAGCACCGGTCGAAGCCTGGAAGGGTCTAAGACTAGGCGTTCCAAAGGCCGGCGCCACCCGAGAGGGAGGCATGACCCTCATAATAGAGGGCATGACGTGTGACGGTTGCTCGGCGGCGGTCAGAGGCGCCCTGGAGAGCCTGGGCGTGAAAGTAGTGAGGGTGAGCTGGAGCGAGGGAGTGGCAGAGGTGGAAGACTTAGGGGAGGCTGACGAGGACGCGATAAGAGAGGCGATAGAGGGCATGGGATACAGGCTAGTAAAAATTATTAAATCATGACGCCCAGGGAGTATAAAGGCTAGGAGCACCAGCGTGTATAGCTACCATTCCCCAACTACTATTCGCAGGCCCTCCTCGAACTAGTCCCACGCGGCGCAGAGCGCTGGGCATGGCTGTGATCCCTGCTAGGAGAGCGCCAAAGCACGTTTAGGCTAAAATGCTTGTACGGGCTTGCCTAAGTATTTAAAAAGAGCGAGTATTGGGGTTTCCCGGGGGATGTTTGATGGTTTTAGTGGTGGTGATGCTCATGCCTATGCTCATGGCTGTGGTGCTCCTTCATGTGCCTCTCTAGCTCCTCCTTGGTCTCGAAGTCTATGCCACACTCTTCGCACCTAAACTTTTCCCCCACTCCCCGTCCACCTCACATGGTTATAGCGGGAGTTGTGGGTTAACATTGTTCCAGTGAAATGGTGCTGGCTGCCTACTTGCCTGGGGGGAACTTGGCCTCGAGCCTTACTTTCCTTTGTGGAAAGTTGGTGTCTGGGGTTTTGGTGTTGGCGGGAAATGAGGCTAGCCTGCGGCCGTGGCTGGTGGCTGCGGTACTTCCCCCTCTATGACCTTCCTCATTATGGTCTCGATGTCTGGTTTTACCTGGCCTCCCTCGGCCCCCGCTATTTCCCTGGCCTCTTCTAGCCCCAGCCCTCTCACTAGTAGTGTGTCTCTTCTATGCTCGATCCAGTACCCCCTGCTAGCGAGCTTCGCTACTAGGCCTGGCTGTGGCCTCTCTATCTCCACCATCAGCGACCCGATCTTGTCCGCCGCCTCGAGTATGTCGCCTGATAGGACAGCGGTCCCAGCTATGAGCGCTATAATGTTTTCGGGGCTCGCGAGGCCGGGGGGTACTATGTGCGTGGCTATGACCACGCTGGCCCCCCTGCGGCGGGCCTCGGCTATTATCTCCGCTACCCTCCTAATCGAGGACCAGTCCAGGTTCGCGAAGGGCTCGTCGAGGAACACTGCTTTAGAGCCCCGCGACAGGGCCATTGCCAGGGAGACCTTCTTCCTAAAGCCCGATGACAGCTCCCTAACCCTCTTGCGGAGGTGCTCCTCGAGGCCTAGCCTTGCGGAGTACTCCTCGAAGAGGTCAGGGTCTAGGGTGCCCATGGATGCAGCCTGTCCCACCAAGTCTATGACCCTAGAGAAGGGAGGGAGCGATGGGGGGTCGGGCGAGTACGAGGCCATGCCCCTAAGCCTGGCCCCGCCGCGCGCCGAATCCACGCCTAGAACCCTGACCGTGCCCCGCGTGGGCTTGGCAAGGCCCATGGCCACGGAGAGGAGGGTGCTCTTACCGCTCCCATTAGGGCCCACCACTATGGTCAAGCCCTCGCCCACGCAAGCGTTAACATCCCTCAGGGCCACGGTAGCCCTATAAACCTTCCACAAACCCCTAGCCTCTAGAACTGCCCCTGTACACCCCCGCAACCAGCGACCCCCCCAGAACCCAGAGGACCAGGGAAAGCACACCAGCCACAGCACCTGCCAAGACCTGGAACGCCAAGTCCCGGGCCCTGGGTGAGGGCTCCATCTCGACCACAAAGCTCACCTGGTCAGCTGGCGCCCTAACCTTTATGTAGACAAGCCCCCCAGGGATCCACACGCTACCATCCGGCCCCGGAGAGACCTCCCACCCATTGAACGGGTCAATCACGGAAACCACATCAACACCTGGGGGAGGCTTAAAGGTCATATTCACCGGAGCCCTTATAGCCGACTTCGCATACCCCACCCACGTATCTGTGCTTATGAGAGCTACAGCTCTCAGCGCTACCTCGTCCAGGAACACGGCCTGGATTAGGGAGCCTGCAAGCAGGGTCAAAGATACTGGTATTAGTATTAGGGAAGTGATCCTGGCTAGTCCTCCTGCCATGGCTTTTCCCGCCATTAGAGGTCCCTCCTCGAGTATGCCAGGTA
>WANR01000046.1 GCA_015521705.1 Desulfurococcales archaeon | reverse complement strand
GATGTCCAAATAGAGATTCAAAAATAAGGATGGATAGCGTTTAGCAGCGTTCTAGAAGCCTTGAGGATTAAAACCGATTTCTACTGTTACGCCCCGGCCTGGGCCCTGAGCTCCTTAACCTTCTCGACAATTTCTCTCACTAGGGGCTCGGCCTCGCCGGGCTCCAGTATAGCAACGCTGGCGGCCGCGACCTCAATCCCAGCTGCCTCACCTAGCCTCTTCTTGCTAGGCACGTACACGTAGGGTCTCTTCTTCTCATCGCATAGCAGGGGTAGGTGCATCACTATCTCAGGCGGGTCGACGTCCTCCGCGATCACAACCAGCTTCGCGAGCCCGCGCTCAACAGCCTTAGTAGTCTCGTTGGTGCCCTTCTTAATCCTCCCCGTCTCCCTAGCCTTCCTAACGGCCTCGTAAACCTTCTCGCCCAGGTCCTCGGGGACCTCAAACCTAACGTATATAGGCTTGCTCATGGCTCATCACTCCCTCTAGGTCGTCACAGCCTCTAGAAAAGGCATAATCGAGGCCTATTAAAAACTTGATGGGAAATAAATCTTCTACTTGCCTGACCGATGATAGTGTTTGCGCTTTCCCTCCTATTCTTCGCTTCTCGAGAGTTTTTCGCCGATGGAGGGTGGTAGTGGTAGTATGGTTCCCCAGCCTAGATTCGCGTAGCGGCCTAAACCCTCTCTATACAGCCTTGACGGTTGGAAACCACTTCTCGTCTTAACCCTGAAGAGGCAACCTGGCAGTAGTACGGGCTTATAGGGTCTAGGCAGGTTTCTGGCCATATCGTAGCCTAAGCCTAGTGCAGCTATTGTACAGCGTATTATAGGCTCGATCTTAACAGGTTCCATCTTTGAAAGAAGGCTATTAAGAGCATTCTCTAGGCTCTCCATTAGAGATATGGGAGACGGCTTGGTGTCCTCAGGCAGAACCGTAGGGGTGGCAACTGCAACTACTGACTCATGAACTTCGCCTTCCCATCCATCTTCCCATAAGGATGCGAGTCTCTCCTCAACTAGGCTCCTGGGTAGGGAGTCGCTCTTGAATGCCGGCTTCTCTCCTCCTAGGAGTACCAGGCTTGGTGCAGCGAATCCGTTATCTACAACAACTTCTACGACGAGCTTGTAGGGCTTGATTCCCCCATTGCCGGATGTAACGCCCCAAGCCAGCTCCTCAAAGTACAGGTAGCCTTCTAACACCGACTTTGAAGTTCTTGAAAGCGCTACTCCAGCCCTCTCTCCAGCAGCAACAGTATACTCATTGCCCTCTAGGTCTTTGAAGCCTGAACCCCAGGGAACAAGAGGTTCTACACTACCTCGAACTTCAACGGCTAGTAATGGTCCTCTAAGCTCTAAGACCCCTACAGAGTGCAGGGCAGCAGTTTGACATTCGAGCGGGTCCTTGAAATCTCCGCAGGACTCTGGTCTCGCGCCCAATGCCGCAGCAATTGCCCCGGCTAGTGTTGAGGGTAGAGGAATAGGAGTCGGGCCTAGGCTGGCACTGGTTACTGGCCCTCTAGCAGAGGGTGAGAAGTCACCCCACCATCTAGGCCTCGCAGGGTTGAGCGCTTCAAGTGTTAAAGTAATGATAGTCACGACTCTCCACCTCCCACCTCCTAGCTATAGGTAGATCGAGAAACGTGGAGCGACCTTACGAAGCTACCTAGACCCGATATTGGGCCTCTGGGCCAGTAGGATGCAGCTTCCCAAATAGATCTTACTACTCTTCTTGCGTGTTTCTCCCTCTCATCCTCTCGAACATTTATGAGGTTCCTTTCAGCCACGCGAGCCAGAACAAGCAGAGCTAAATCCTTGTTAACGCTAACCATCTCAACCTCACGCATACTAGACTCTAAGTCGTATAGCAGGCTTGCAGAATAGACGGGAGCTATCTTAAGATAGTTCTTAGCTAGGACCTCAGCTCTCGACTCAATACTACCCTCTCCCCTGGATGCTAGGAGTAGAGTGATCGCGGCTGTCACAGCTACCGGGAGCCCCACAATAGACCGTGCTCTCAAAGCCAGATTAAGCGGCGACTCAGGTCGGGCATTTCTCATTAGCCCTATCTCCCTAAGCTCAGGAGCCCTTCCCCTCCCATAGCCAACAGCTACTGAGTCCTTCCATGCGATGCCGTTATTGGTAGATGCCTCTTTAGCATACCTCTCCAACTGCCTGGCCGAATCTACTTTGAGCCTCAAGGGCTCCCTGTAGTGTGATAAGAGAACAGCATAACTCCTACCTAGCCCAGCTGGCGCTGCCACAGGCATGCTACCCCCTAGCATATGGAATCCAGGAGTGACTGAGTCTAAAGCCCAGAACCAGCGCCTTGTAGCCACTACAATATCAGTCCACACGATTGATGACACGGGAAGCCTCAGTCCTTTAACTAGTGTTAGGCGCGGCGAAATCACTTGGTAAACCTTCTCTTCCACAGTCTTACTAGTATCCCTAGTTGTCAAAATAGACTCGGCTACTGCAAGGCTCCTAGCAGGTGCTAGCACTACTAAATCATCGCCGCCGGCATATACCGGGATACCCCAGTAGGTCTCTGCGATCAGCGAATCTATTAGAGCAGAGGCCATCAGGCTCATGGATAAGGCGAAGAGATAAGCGGGGGTAGGTACAACAACGGGAACCCGCTTACCTTTACTGCTAGTTTGAGAGACAAGGCTCATAGCCTGAGAAACGCTTCTGGCAGCCTCAGCAAGCAAACTAGGCGTAACACGCTCCTTAACCTTTTCGTCCCTAATAGCCGAGAGTACTTCGTGCCAATACCTCTCAGCATCTTCTTCATGGTAGCCTAACCTACCCCATAGTGCATCGCCTACCCCATCACCGTCAGCATGTATTAGCGCATAGTATCTACCTGAGAACTCCATAGCCTGCGCAACGCTCTGCCTGGATACATTGTTAAAGAGCTTACTCATGACCTCTGCAAGCTTGTCCACTACGGCCTCTCTAGTATCGGCCCGGAAGTAAGCCTCCAACACGTCGTATATACTTCCCACATCTTTTCCTTCAATCCGTAGCCTGCGAATATCTTTATTTTTGTTGTAAGTATGATCCATTGTTTCGAGGAACCTGACTAAATCCTTGAGTTGCCTACACTCCACGCCAGCCAATTTACATAGCTCTGCCACAGCGTCTGCAGATGCCAATACATTAACTGGTGGCACCCGCGGTTTGAATCTCTTCAAGGCAACCATCTTGCTGTGGATTAGCTTACCTATAGATAGTAGCCTTGTATGCCAAGCTAGCCTCTTAACCAGACAATAGGGGCATAGGTGCTCTTCCTCACTAACAATCCCCTCCATCCTGAGAGGCTCGAGTGCAACGTCTGGTAGAGCAGGCCTGACCCCACACATCGTACACTCGTCGTAGCGCCATCCTTCGCTCCACGCGGTCTTAGTTAGTTCTACGCTGTACGCCACGCCTGGCCTAACGGTGGCGAGCTTGCTCGCTCTAGCATTCCGGGCTTGCATGGCTAAGGCGTAGGGGAAGAGGAGCCTTTTCTCAGCGTTGGCTTCGCCACCAGCCAGCTCTGTTGCCTTACTTGCTATTCTTATGAATTTCTTGAGTTCTTCCTCTTCTAGGCACACCCTTGTGACAACTATCCTCAGGGGGAGTGGAGGCTCGTCCTCAATCGGATCCACAAGGCTATTGTAGCCCCCGCTTAAGTTGTTAGCCAGATCAACGACTAGCTCGCGCCATGCACTTCGGAATGAGTCTTTTACCTTTTCTGTTAGTCTATACTCGCAACCATCCTCCATGCAGGGCACTACTAGTGTCATGGTGACTGGCATGACTGGATGTCTAGGTACTAGTCTATAACCAGAGTCGGTTTTCAGCTCCTCTAGTATCGTCTCAAGAAGGTCTAGCTTCTTGAGAACACCACGCAGCGTATCAGCAGCCCTATTAGCGCCGATCTCAGACAGCTCGTTATAGAGCCACGCAAGGTAGAACGGGTTGAGCCTGGCAGTTGGCATTAACATTAGGTCGGGCCCATACTCCTCAACTAGGGGCCTCACAGCAGCCCAGGCGAGGGCTGAGGCGAGCCAGCTAGCGGCCCACATATCTCCTGTACGCCTTGAAGCTGAGATCCACTCCTGCACTGCAGCTAGGTCGATGTGTAGGAGAGTACCGCATTTTATGCCACCTGGATAAACCCAATTAACCATCGACGCAGAGGCGTACAGGTGGTCAAACACTGTGTGAGTAGGCACCCTAGTATCAGCCGGGGACGGATAGTTACCAACACTCAGGTACCACAGGGGCTCTAAGAGAGCGTAGAGCGTGTGATATGCCAGAGTTAGGCCGCCCTTAGCATAGGCGTCCTTAACAGCGCCACCTAGCTCTCTTATATAGTTGCAGATGTTTTTGGGCTCAGGCGTCGCTCCGAGCCGCAGCTTAAAGGCAGGGTTCAAGGGATTAACGAGAGCCTCGGGAGGAACGACTTCTCCGCCCTCCTCAGAGCCAGACTCGCTTGGTAGGGGCCACCTATCGAAGGCCGAGGCCAGAATGTCGGCATGTGAAGCGACGTCCCAATAATTGTCAACATCGCTTTCTTCTAGGAGACCACCATCGACGACCACCCTCTGAATGACTGCCCTAGCCTCCCTCTCGTGAGCCCTTATATCATCCTTAACCTCGTGTAGAAGGCCGTTACACTCAGCAACGCCACGACCAGCCACTCTATCATCGCCACCCTTAACACCAACAACTCTACCCGTACTGCCTCCTCTGAAAGCCCTAGTTATCACCCAAAGCTTGTGAGGCGGGTCATGGAGCAGCGCAACTACCTTGGCCCCTATGAGCCTTTCATTAAGGTTTTTGGAAGACACCAAACTCACCTCCTAGGACAATCAAAGCTCAGCTTCTCCAGAGAAAACATACCATAACCCTTCCCAGTCCGGGCACCCACCCCGTTTAGGAGAGCTAATGCGAGGAGAGCTGCAATTGCACCAGAATTAGTAGCGTTGACCTTGAGCTCCCTGAGAGCCTTAGAAAGGTCCTCAAGAACCCTCTTGGAGCATCTATGGGCGACCACAAATCGGAATAGAACACCAGAGACTATAGAGATATGGACTACTGGTACGGGCTGGGCATCAAGCTCACTCTTAACCACCTTACTTCTGCTATAATAGTGGGGTGTCACCACATCAAGTTCAAGAAGGCCCTCAGGAGCCTCTACAGGGTAAGCATCGAACACCTGAAAACAACCTGATGCCGCCTCAGACCCAAAGACTTGTTTAATAATGCTATCGTGCTTCGAGTCTAGAAGTGCCTCAACCGCAGCTCTCATGGCGCCCTTAAGGCTCGAACCCGTAATGTAGGGGAGGTCCAGTATATGATCCCAGGCAAGACCAACCTCGAAAACTGTCTGCAATACACCGCTAGACCCTCCAGTGAGAAGCTTAGATCCCTCTACAAGCTTTGCATCAACCTTTATAACCTGACCCTTAGGCCAAACTCTACAGGACCACAAATGTACAGCTTCTAGGTGTCTGCTAGCTAGCTTCAACTTTCGATGGAAATTATGGCTTCTGTTATATGCTGATACTATGTCGGCTGCAATCATGTGCTTCTTTTCCAAAGCCTCATCTAGTGCTTGCCTAGCGGCTCTCCATGGATCGTCCTTGTTGCTAATTCTGTCAGTATTAGTTATTGACTTGAGTAGCCTTAGGGAATAGTCATATGTAAATTTAAGAAGGTTCCCGTTATGAGACATGTTTCAACACCCTTCAAGCCCCCTAACAACGAAGTCCCTGGCAACAGTCAGGGCAGTATCTAATAATTCACCTTGTATGATGCCCTGGGGGCTTTGTATGCCGCCATACTCGCGATGTTTTTCGCTATGTTTAGTAGCGCAGGGGTCTTTCACAATTCTAGTAAATGCTAATTTGTTCACAGCAACATAGTGGTATTTACCGAACTGCGGTACTTTTTTATTGTTTACAATTTTATAACCTATAATATATCTACCGACATGATATAATCTAGGATTTTCGTTAGCGAGTAGCCTCTTTAGATCTCCCGACTTGTAGACGGTAACGATAACATTAACTAGTTGTCTCGTGGAGAATATTGGATAGATATGAATGAGGCTTGGTCTCCTTCCTGGATCTCCAATGAGCTCGTTGTTACAGAACTTATCACTTCTATTTTTGGTTATTGTGTAACCGCCTGTAGTCTGCCTCCTAGGTAAGCCTAGAAGCCATGTGTGGAGGTTTGCTCCAGGTTTCTTTGGGTTAAGTTGTGCGATAGTTTTCCAGCATTGCTTGGTTACTGATTTGCTTATCCTATTAAGTATAGCATACATGTTCGCCTCGACTGGAACTACTTCGATCAGGCTAGGATCTAAGATAGGTGTGTGACCGTGTCGGGCGTCTAGAGTGGTTACTTCTAATAATAATTTACCCAGCATTAGATGGAGGTTGATAATTAGATCCTTATTCTCATATATTGAAAGCTTAGACAAGTTTTCACATTTAAGCTGAGCTAGTAAGTCACTGAGTTCTTTTTCATAATGGTAGATGTTGTAGTTGGTTATGCAGAATCTGCCAAAACCCCTGCTGGTTATAGCGCCTAATCCTGCAAGGAAGGGAGTTGTTGCTAACAACATTGTTGCGGCTTTAATTCTTTTTTCGAGCTTCTGATCGTCAAGTCCTAGCTTCCTATTCTTATTTATGTTGACTTTTATTGTAATCTTGAACTCTACCAAATCGGGGGGTATTGGGATCTTTGAAAGCCCTTTAATAATTTTTTCCATTATATCATTATCATTAGTCATAATGTTTGATTTTAGTTGATTAAATATTTTCAATAGATTATTTCTGAGCGCTCTACATTTGTCGTAACTTTCCCATTTTATACTTTCCATCGAAATAAGCTTGAGCCTGGTATTATTTTTTAGTAAATTAAATTCTGGAATATCAAGTGGCTTGCTTAGTTCTGACAGCATATTATTTAGGGCTAGTTGACTAACATTAACGCTCCCCTTTTTTCTATTGCACTTTCTATTTAAATCTTGTATAACATCTTTAATAGTCCTTCGTATTGCTAATTGTGCAGCATCATCAAGGATTTTAATAATTCCTCTTTTGTCATGAACTTTGGGGTGATTGAATATGGGTTTAACGTAAACTTTAACTATTGACGCCTCTTTCGTGGAGCCTAGTACTGCTGATATGGGCTTTTCGGCTTCCTTCATGTCTATGTTCTTGCCTAGCGCAGTCGCCACTGCTATTCTGCCTAGCCAGCGTGCCCTTCCTATTAGGCCTTTTGCGTCTGGGAGGCAGACATCTACTACTCTACTATTCTCAACGACTATGGTGGAGTTTCTAGCGCAGCCTCCAGCCCATGGTGTGTATGCTTTGTATGTTGCTTCTAGCACAAGGGTATTTTCACGTACTGCTGTGATAAGTGAGTTTAGGTCTAGGGTGTCGCTGGTTGTCATCATTCCTCCCTCTCCGGCTTCGCTACGAAGGCTTCTATGTACTTCTTGAACTCCTGTATAACTGTGAGGACAATGGACTCAGTCGTTAGTAATTTACCATTTTGGGAAAGATCAACGAGGCATTTTGATAGAAATACTGCCACAGGGCCCTGCTCAGGTTTACAAACTTCTAAGTCGATTAGGACTCTAGCTATGAGGCCCGCCATAGCTGCGTAACCACCACCATTTTCAGAGGATTCTTTTTTGAGTCTCTCGGATCGTATCCTTAAGCCAGCATAGACCTCGAAGGCCTCATCTATGGTCATGAGATCTTCTGTCTTGGCAATGGAGAACGCTGCTACAGGAATGAGTCCCGATTGTGCTAGTAACGAGGGAAACTGGCGTGCTCTGCTGTATAGGCCTCTGGCTTCAATCCTCTTGTCATTATTAATCTGGGCTCCTGATGCTTTGAGGGCCTCGTATAGGTTGGTAGCGTACTTGGCGGCGGCAACTACTGGGTCATAGGTTTGTAGAGCCATTGTCATCACCCCTTAATGGAGAGGCTTGAATACTATGAGCCCCTTCCCTACAGTCTCCTTACCGCCCACGAATACTGGAAGGCCCTGATCCAGACCTAGTCTATTGACAGCCTTGTATAGACAGGATTTGGCGTCGCTGCAGTGGTTGCATTTCTCGCAGAACTCGTTAGTATATCCTGTAGCTATTACTGCAGAGACGAACACGGTTGCTTGTGGTATATATTCCTCAGTCCAGACGCCACCACGTACAACAGTCTTTGTGTTCCTGTCGAGTCTAACCCTTGTGATTCTCAGTAGTGCTCTATCGACTATCTTCGAGGCTATCGAGTCATCAAGTATCACGAGGCGCTCTTTGATACTTGATGCTAGAGGGTGTATATCGCCAAGGAATTTTGAGAGTCTGTCTAGGAAACTGGCGTCTCCATCTACCTTTATGGTATCTAGCTTTACAGGGCTTGTGAAGAGGTACACACTGCCCGTGAAACCTACACCAGTAGCCGTGTAGGGAGATTGGGAGAGGTGCGTGAAGAAGTTCGCGTAGTCGCTGGAGCCTACTGCAGCCATTAGGGCTGCGGCCCTAGCCAGTAGGCTTTTTGGGGCCACATATACGAAGCCTTTATCGGCGCTTGCAACAGGAAATGCCACCGGAGTGAGGTCTAACACGCTTAGTACTCCCGAGCCTTTAGCGCCATCGCCGACTTCCCCGCCGAAGAGGCAACAGCAGAAGGAGCCCTTGGGACAGTTCTCTCCTTTCTTAGTACAGCTAATTGTGCCTTGCCTAAATTCAGCTTGTTCAGCTCTAGCACAACGAGTCTTTAATGCGCCTTTAACGCTTGAAGCTGGAACGAGAGGATAGCCGAGACTATCCTTCACTACGGGGAGATCCACAACTCCTGGAGAACGGCCTGCTCCTGGATGAAGGTGAGTGAGTGCAACTCCAAAAAGTGGAATCCCCACTAGACTATTTGAAGGCTTGCTTGACAATTAGGAGAGCACCGCTAGCCTATACTGTAAGAATCATGTATAAAAGTATTTTAATTTTAGACTTTTATACATTTTTAATTTCGTTAAGAGGATCATAATCCCCTTTAAAATTCAAATCTAGTCAATATACTCGTCTCCTTTTATAATATTTTTTACATTTACAATTGGAAGACAGCTTTTTAAAGGAGAGTATACTCTATTCTGTGGAGCAAAGATGCGTACATCTAGTAGTCTCTGACTTATCTAAGAACACAGAATAACACAGAATGATGATTTCGGTCTCGCGAAATGTTAAAGAATTAAAACATTTTCCTTCTATTTCCTTCTATCTAATATCTTTCTAATATCTCAAATATCTTTTTTATCTTTCCTCCTTTATCCCGGTTGTTCCTTTTGTGGGTGGGCTTGTTAGTTGGGCTGCGTGTGACTCTAGCTCTTCTTTGAGGCCTTCATATATTAGAGGCGCTATCAGATATATCTTCTTGTCCACATAATTCTCTTCGTCCACCATCTCAGTGTCGAAGCTGATGTAGTATATCGGTAATAGTGCTTTCATCCCAGACTCGCTCCTCACTATTCTTCCCTGCTCCTCCAGCTGAGTTATAACCTCCTCTACTGGTTCTCCTGTTACTGTCACTTCTAGGTTGTCCTTGATGACTATGAAGTCGCTCTTGGATGGGTTCCATTCTTCCATAGCGTGCCGGGCTATGTCTTTAACCGTCTCCTCTAGCCTCGCCTCGAACACCAGGCTCTCCTCTACCCTGCCATCCTCTGCCCTGATGACGGCGACCTTCAATCCCTGCTCCCGACCTCAAGACTTGGTATTCCAGGCCTTACTAGTTTTTCAAGGTCTAGTATCCTACTTATATCCTCATCGCTGAGGCCTACGGCTTTGAGGGCCTCCCTAATACCACGACCCTCGTACAGCATCTTAGAAACTTCGGCAGCCTTCTCATAGCCTATGATGGGGGCCACGAGGGTTATCAGGGCCTGGCTCTTCTCAGCCAGCTCTCTCATCCTCTCCCTCTTGGGCTCCACCCTCTCTACTACTAGGCTTGCCGTCTTCCTAAGCGCTTCGCCGAGGACCTCTG
>WANR01000045.1 GCA_015521705.1 Desulfurococcales archaeon | reverse complement strand
TTAATTAAAATTTTATATATATTAAATATAATTTATATAATATTAATAATTTAAATTTTAAGAATTTGCACTATTTATAATTTATATAAATATTTATGATTTATATAAAAATTGTATCATTTAAAGTTTTCCTTATTGCATTGACTAATTCATTATAACGCTTACCTATACATTCTTGCAAGCACTTTTCTCTACTATATAATGGTTTATTAGTGCATTCCGCATAAAGACATAGTTTCCTGAGCTTATCCATATTAACATAGTAAACTATAATGTTTCCATGAACCCATTTCTTGATCACCTGCGTTAGTCCAGTCTTGCTCAGTAGATTATCTATATTTATAATTAAATGGCCGGCAAGCGTTTTGTCAAGCACTATTCCCAGCAGGCCATTTGTGAGAGCACTTGTAATTCTTTTAGCGTACTCTATGGGCTCTCTTCGTTTTCCTGGTTCCATGTAGCCACCTAGTTATGGTAAAACGCTACTTATACACTTATAAGGTGCTATGCCTGGTTTATCTGGAAACGGTGGAGAAAATGTCAGCTGAAGCTATTACGCAAATATCATCGGTCGAGATAAGGGAATTCGACAACGTAAAAGACCTAATAGCCTATATGGAAGAGGAAATTGCCAAGCTCAGAGCAGTACTAGGCGATTTACTAAGAAGACTAGAAACAGCTAAGTCGAAGGCCGAAACAATGGTTAGACTGGAGAAGCTAATAAGCCAGCTGGGCACCCGCGGCTCTGTTGGATGGAGCGAGCTGACACTGGGCAATGTAAAAATCCTAGTAAACCCTACGCCTAGACAAGAGTTTGATATTCTTGTATCTGTTGTTAGGAGAATACAGGACAGGCTAGAATACCTTGAAAAACTAAGAAAAGACCTAGAGCCCCTAAAGAATTTAGAAGAAGCTAGCGTGCCTCTGCAAGTAGTTATGGTTAATGGTCTTCCAGAGAGTATATTTATAAAAATATAATATTAAAAATTCTAATGAATTATTTTAATAAAATTAATTAAAATATTGATTTATATGTTTTAATTAGTTGGCGCGATGAGGAATGGTATTACCACAGAGCCCCCGGCAATGACGTGGCCCCACGCTGCTGAGGGCCTTGTTACATGTTACCTCCGATTCTTCCTGGGAACTTTAATACAGCTACGAATCCTCCATAAGTCTTAGAGAGTAATTTTGCTTCTGTAAAATCTGCCAGAGAACTCTTAATCAAGCCTATCCTATGAGAAGGCTGGGTCCAGAATTGGGCTTATGGATCGCTGGTAACATGCTAGTAGCTACGTAGAATGGCAAATATTCTTCATAACCTCTGCTAGGTTCACGAGTATGTAGCGTGAGCCTAAAGCTATTTGGCCATAATCTTCCATAGAATTGAGTAATTTATTGACTCTCTCAAAAACTAAGCATGCCTGACGCGAAGATGCAAGCTTCTGGCCTGCACTCATCATGCCTATAACGGTCTCAGCCTCACTTAATAGTGCCATTAGAGCTATTCTCCACTGTTTGATTGCCAGCCAGGAAGACTCTATTCCAAGGCGGAGACTTCTATTTTCGGCCCTCTTCAACTTCTCTATATGGTTGCTAAGTACCGAAACCACGGCTTCTAGCTCTTCTAACATGTAACTAGACATAGTCTTCGCCCCAGCTTCAGCTCTCACCCCTTGCTGGGTTATAACTCCTAGGTTTAGCTTAAAAGGTGTTAGAGGTCTAGAAGTAGAGATCCACTAGGTTCCGAGATATATAGCCGCGGGTCGCCCGGCTGAGCTTCTATATCCTAGTTACTTATATTCTATTCTAGGGGAGTATTCCTTGGCTTCGTCTGGTAGCTATCACCTGTTCCTTCATGAGTTGCTTATTGGGCCTTAGCAGTCTTGGGTTAATTCCTATATTTACGGGTATTATGCTCTCCAATTGTAGGCAGTGTTTTTGAAGTAGTTTACTTTAGGTCTATGTTTTCGACGTTTAACTCTTCTTCATCATAGTCTTTTTTGATCAATTTAGCCCAGTTTCTTATATATAGTGTGAATACCATGAAATTCCTTTTTGCGGCGTCAGGCTCCATACAGTTAGTAGAAAGGGTTTCGTTTTCAATAGTCGAAACTACTAGCTTTTTCCATCCTGGAGGTTTTTCGCAATTTTCCATTTTAACACTCTTAAGAAAACCCGTCATAGCCATTCCTTCCAGTTCTATTATTTTGGGATTAGCGAACCTGGGCTCCTTGTCCATGTTCCAGCACCTTTCTTAGGTACTGTACTGCCTAGGTCATATATGTTAGTCATAACTCTAGGCACAGTTCTACAATATAATAAGTCCTAGCCTAGTATTTAGAGTTATGGGTGCCGCGAAGGTTTGACGAGAAGGATGACTCTTCCAAAGAAAAGCGAAGATGTCCAGAAGATTGCTCGTGAAGTAGAGGAACGAATGGAGTCGGAGCATGAGCACCACCATCACCATCACGGCCATGAAGATGTTGCTATACTGGAGCTTCTAATAGACTCTCTTAATGCTAAGATAGGTAATCTGGAAAAAAGCGTTAATGAGCTCACGGACGAAGTTGGGAGGATATATAAAGTTCTAGCCTATATGGTAAAGTTAAATTTAATAGAAAATAAACATGAAAAACATAAAATTTTAAAAGAAATCTTAAAAATAATAAAATAAATAGTTAATAAAAATAATTTTATGAGGTTTAAAATGTTAATCTTTATATGTCCTAGTGGACTCGTTCACACCAAGGAAGGGGGTCCAGGGCCATGGAGACTGGAAACAGGAATACCAATTCTATTGTAAAGAACTTGTCTAAAGTCTATGAGGACCCTGATATAGTAGTTTATACAGCCCCGAACGAAGACGAGCTCAAGGATATTCTGGTAAGTCTCTTAAGGGCTAATGAAAGAATGAGCATAAAAGATCTCCATAGCCACCTATCTGGACTCGCAAGCGAGGACAAAATTAGGAGTGCCCTAAGTGATCTAATGAAAAAGAACAGGGTAATGATAGACAGGGATGGCTACTTCTACTTGGTCGAGCCAATTGAAGAGTATGAAGCCGATGGCACTTATAATGATTATATTTAATATAAAAATAAATTAAATTCTTCCAGTGTTTGAAATTAAGATATTAACATATATGGCCCTAACACCCCATAAGTTTTATGGAGCCTTAAATTACTGCGGGGAGGGGGTGCCTACGTAAATGAGCAAGGCAAAGGATTACACGGAAAGCCTGGAGATAGGTGTACAGGAGAAACAGGAGCCCGAGGATCCCCAAAAGAGATGGATAAATAAAATGATTAAAAGTGCGAGGAGATACCATAAGCTATGCCCATACTATGATAAAAAGACCGGTATATGCCTTTTATCAATAACCGTCGAAGGCGTCCAAAACAAGTGTGACAGAGACGGCAGATACGAAAACTGCCCGGTGTTCGCCAAATTCTTGGAGAAGATGTATGATTATTACCGGAAGAGGAGAAAAGTGCTGCCTTCCGATTTCCAGGACGTTGTACACCAAGCTTTTCTAATATGACGTTTCCATGCCAGGGCCTGACTAGATCTGACTAGATAAAACTCCTAGCAGCGTAAAGCGCCAGCACGGTAAGAATCATAAACACCCATGTTTTCCTGTCTAGCCTAAAGATCTTTTCACCGTCGAGTGGGGGAAACGGTAGAAGGTTAAAGAAGGCTAGCCACAGGTTTATTGTTGCTATGCCGTAAAAGAAGCCCTTATTAGTAGAAACAGCTGCTAGGAGAAGGCCTGCGAGCGCTATAACTATGTTGGTGGCTGGGCCTGCTGCTACAGACCTAAGAACCCCTCTTTCGCTAAAACCGTACCCGTAGCTAATGGTTCTCACGTAGCCCGGAGCCAGGATTATTACAGGTAATAGGGATGAGGCAAGTGTCAATAAGAGGCCCGGGCCGTAAGCTACGAAGGTGGCGCTTAAACCGTAAAGCCGGGCCACTTGTCTATGAGCTGTTTCATGAGCTAGAAAACCTATTAGGAGCCCTATAAAAAAGCCCGAAGTATAGAAGCTGGGCGAGAATATGTCGTCCCTGCCCACGGCTATAGTCATAGCTAGTATTGCTAAGAGCCAGGATCCGGGTTCCTCAAATTCCCTCCAAATGGCCCCTGATAGCGGGCTTTTTCTCCGTTCCCAGTACTCCAAAGCATTTCTCCCGCTATTTACGTGGTTACTGTTTTGATTTAAATAAATGGCATTATTTAAATGATTGGCTTATCTATGGTAAGAACCGGGGAATATAGTGGTAGGGCTGCCTAGGAGGGCCATGATATTTGGTAGATTCCAGCCGTTCCACAGGGGCCATGTTGCTATTACCGAGTGGGCCTTCAATAGCTTGGGCGTGGACGAGATAGTCTTTCTCATAGGAATGGCATCGGAGAACTATACACCCCGTAACCCCTTCACTGCGGGCGAGAGAATAGAAATGATCAGGCTTTCAATGAAAGATCACGGTATCCCCTTAGAGAGCGTTATTACAGCAACTATTAGAACTCTAGAGACAAGCATTGGCAGCGTGTACTATGTCTTATCTTATGTGCCTAAGGTAGACTTCATTTTGACTAGGAACCCTGTTATCTCTAAAATTTTCCTAGATGCTGGCATAAAGGTTGCAAGGCCTCCGGTATTTAATAGGGAGGAGTGGAGGGGAGAGGTCATTAGAGGCCTTATAGCCAGTAATGATGATAGGTGGAAGAGAGCAGTAACACCGTCGACTGCTAAGTACATAGAAGCCATAGGAGGCGTTGAAAGGATAAGGTATTCTATGGGTAAAGACTAGCACTAGTCACCCAGGGAATGCTCTCAACATAGAATCCGTTTTATGGGTTTTCATGGTGATTAATGTATACTACCAGGCTTGCCTGACTACCTGCCTAAGAGGCATAACCGCTTAGAGACTCTAATAACGTAGAGCGTTTCCAAGAGAAGCGGTAATGGCAAATAGGTAAAGCCATGGTAAGATTATAAAGCTTGGATTCTATAGACGCCTCCTGGGAACTCCCTTAGTCCAAGATAGATAGTGTTATTACTAATACTAGGGATCCCTTCTATGAGTATTTTGCCGCCCTGGTATAATAATGTGCCTATATTGTACTCGAAAGAAACTACGTGAACCCCCTTATTTGTGTAGACGCAGGGAGGGTAGATCAGGGCTGTTTCTTGCCATGGTTTAATGTATAGGGTCATTTTTACTATACGCCTGAGGTCTGGGCTCTCGATCGACCAGTAGCTCTTTAAAGGCGTGCATTTCTCGTGGCTGGAGCCCACACCTATCCAGCTGACAAGCATCGAGTTGTTAAATTGTTGCCGTCTCCATCTAATATCTATGGGGGAAGACTTTACTCCTCCATGGTTTCTTTTAACAATTAGTGGCCTGACCTTGGAGAGTCTAGACTTAAAGTACTCAAACATTTTGGCCGCATTATAGATGCCGTAGACTACTATGTCCAAATCCGAGAGGCCGTGCACAGCTATGCCTGCTGCCACGCTGCCTGTTATACCCAGGTTTTCAGTACTTACAGAGGATTCCCTGCTAATCTTTTCTATCAAGCTTATATAGTAATGGAATCTTGCCGAGGCTACTAGGTTCTCCATAGCTTCTCTCGGTTCTATGATGCGAAGTATCTCGTTTCTATGAATATACGGCATAGCGGAGCTGTAGAAGGGATCTAGCCTTTCGTCCATGCCAGCTCTTGCTATGGCGTTTTTCACGCCTAATGGCCCATAGAAGTCTATGACCCTGCAGTATCGCCCGCTAGGTCTTTTCCACGGGCCTTTCCTGCAAGGTACATACTTGGGTATGGCTGGTATAAGGTTTGGAGGCGAGGGCACTCCTACTACTTGGAGTATTGATGAGTCCTTTGCATAAATAATGCTTCCATGGGTTGCTGCCTCGTCAACCGACATATATGCTCCCCTCCAGGTCGGGAGAGGCTATTATTGGCCCCTTCTCAGTATCAGCCCTTAGCGATAGCCTGGCATGGTACTTACCAGTGGCTAGCTCCATAAACCTTGTATGCCAAGTTTCTAATACTGCTTTGAGGCCTAGTCTCTCCAGAACGATGCTGTATTTTGCGGGGACTCTATAGGAGTCGCTCGAGTCCACTATTCTTATGGGACCGACGTAACTTGCTATTGGTATTAGCGTCTTCTTGCAGCCTTCATTTGTGACTGTTCTCAGGATCCTCAAAGTGTACCTGACACCTTTAAAGCAAGCATCTGTGAGAATGAACCCGAAGATCCTGGGTAGTCTGGTCTCCCGCTTACAGCTGGTTATCTGCCCCTCTAAAGCTAAGTCCACTAGAGTGGGGTAAACGTCTCGGTCGCCATAGACTAGTAAATCTATATCGCTATCTTCCTTTTCAAACCCTAAGAGCCACGAGCCTGTGAGCCCTACAATTTCAGGGTTTAAGATGTCAACGAACTCTCTTATGGCGTCAGGAAGCTCCTTAGCTCTCAACCTGTAACCCACGAAGGGGTCGTAGAAGCGTATAATATCACTGATTTTTAGTAGCGGGGCTTCTCTGCCGATGCAGTCGATCCATTTCATGAGCCAAGGCTGCGCGAATACTTTGTAGCTCTCCACCCTTATCCTGAACCCCTCGCTAGTTCTATAGGGTACAGCCACTAGGGAGCCTGGAGGGTGAGAATAGCCTTTGACAACCCAGTAAAGTAGGTCACGGTACTTGACTATCCATCCGTCCACAATTTCCGATTCGTTTAAGACTCTAGGCATGTCTCCTATATTGCCTCCTCGCTTGCCATAGCGTGGCTCACTATGTGGCGTATGAGATCCTTCTCGTTATAGAAAAGAGCGTTCTTACAGATAGGACAAGCATACAGGCTGCCTCTGACCTTATGGGCCCTGAAAAGAGAGCCTGCATAGTCTACTATAACCTCTTTTTCGGAGTCATGGCCCACTTCCAACTATCTTCACCTCCCTCACGGTTTCCAACTACGTCTTCAGACACGAAACTATAGTGCCTCCTGCTAGGGGTTTTATCTCGTGCACAAAATATAACCTTTCACCAATAACTCTAAACTAACGAGCCCCGCCCCTCACGTCCGCCTAAGACCCCATAATTTGGGGAATGATGATGAAGGCGGATCGGTAAGCGGGGCACACTTTGACGCTCAACTCTAGCGTCCCAAGGAATGTGAGACCGATGATAGAACCCTAGCCAAACCCTATAACGAGGCCTGTTTTAACCGATGAAGTAGCCGAGCCGGCCTTGAGGGGGCAATTCCAGTCAGATAAGCATATAACTGGGTCTACTAAATGCTCCCTCATATTATATTGGGTTAACTTATAAACTGAACTGTTGTTCTATCAGAGTCTTCTGTTTTTATAGAGTCAATTACATATTCCCCTGAAACTCCTTCTCCATCATTGCTTGGCGAGAAGTAGCTCTTTCTTGCTCTGGCTTGTGCCTCTTCTAATGCCAGGTGCTCGAGCACGGTGTCTATGATCTCGTTAATTATATTGGTAGCCTCGTATCCTAGGGTATTTTCCTCAAGAACGAGAGCTTTGTTACCGATCAGTATCATGCCTCTAGCTTCTGTAAAAGCTTCTATTAACCTGAACGGTGTCGGGCTAGTCTCTATGTCTACTAGTGCGGTTATTCCATATTCGTTTCTAAGTATCTCGGCCGCCTTGAGTGCTATTCTTACGGCTGTGGAGTCGAATATACTAGAGGAGACAGTTATGGTTACTGGTTCCATAGACCCCTGCATGACAGTATACCCTCCCCCACTGTAAGTATTCGTGCTTCTAGGGGGTTTATACGAGAAAAGCCTCTAATTTACGGGAGTATCACATAGGCGTTCCTAACCTCCGTACTTAATAATAGAGCACCTCTACCTAATCATTCGTTGGCGTCCCAGCATTAGGTATACGGTGAATCTTAGTTCTAAGTCTTAAATAAGTCGGTTATAAGGTGTTTTCTATAACCTCTATATCTGATTCGTCGAGCCTCCATCCAAGGGAGCCAACTATTTCCCTTACATGGTGGGGTTTTTCGGCCTTAGGGATGGCCACGGTTCTCGGCCTAGATATTAGGAAGTTCAGTGCCACCTGGACAGCTGTTTTGCCATATTTCTCTCCGATCTGTCTTAGCAAGCCTACTTCAGCCACTCTGCCTCTTTCGAGTGGTGTATAGGCTTGAATGGTAACGTTTTTCTGGACGGCGAATCTCAGAATATCTCCCTCAATTGCCCTGTCTAGGACGCTGTATTTGACTTGATCCACGACGATCTCAAACTTACTTGTAGCGTTAATAGCCGTGTCTAGTTGCTCTTTAGTGAAGTTGCTGACGCCTATATACCTGGTCAACCCGTTTCTTGCTAGTGCTTCAAGGTTCCTTACTTGGCGTTCTATGGGGGTTAAATAGTCGGGCCAGTGTATTAGTATTAGATCTGCGCTGTTGATGCCTAGCCTGGATAGGCTGTTTTTGGCAGCTTTTACTGCTAGTTCCATGCTTCTAAACCTGTGTGGTAGGAGCTTTGTGGTTATGAAGACGCGGTCCCTGCCAAAGCTTTTCACGGCTTCTCCTACTATAGATTCCGCCTTTCCGTCTCCGTACATCTCGGCTGTATCTATATGGTCTACGCCTAGCTCTAGAGCTAGAATCATGGATTCGATAGCTCTTCTAGCATCCTTTATATCCCAGGTTCCTAGCCCAATAGCGCTTATTTTTTCTCCTGTGTTGCCTATCTCTTTGCGATCGCTAGTGTCTACTGGGAATAGTGGCACGCCTTATCCCCCTCTTTGCCCATGTTTTATTGTACAAAACCGTTTTCATAAATTAATATCTGTGTCCAGCTATAGACTTCTTGGGGCGGGATCTTTGGCTCCGAGGGATTTATCGCTTATAGTGAAAGACCTGGAGCTAGCCATAGGGCTCATATCTAGGGGCACTATCTGGAGGGCAGGAGAGACCCTTAACCTTATTGCTAGTGAGAACGTCATGAGCCCTCTAGCCTTGAAGGCTTATATGAGTGATTTCATGCATAGATACGCTGAAGGTAAACCCTTTAAGCGGTACTATCAAGGGACGCGCTACCTGGACGAGATAGAAGTGCTTACTTCAAAAGTTATGTCACGCCTCCTCTCCTCTAACTGGGTCGAGCTACGCCCTATAAGTGGTACTCTCGCTAATGCCGCCGTGTTCAGGGTTCTAGCAGAACCTGGCGATAAAGCAGCTATAGCGCCTGTCCAGGCTGGAGCCCATGTTAGCCACACGAAATTTGGAACCCTAGGGGCTCTCGGTATAAAACAGATCAACCTGCCATACGATGAGGAAAACATGAACGTGGATGTTGATGAAGCTGTCAAAGTCATCGAGTCCGAGAAGCCCAGGTTTGTCGTTCTTGGGGGAAGCGTTTACTTGTTCCCCCACCCAGTGCGCGAGCTTGCCGATGCTGCCCGGAGCGTAGGGTCTGGCATCGTCTATGATTCAGCCCATGTTCTAGGACTCATAATAGGAGGGAAATGGAGGAACCCCCTACTCAGCGGAGCCCTGGCTATGACTTCATCGACCCACAAAACCTTTCCAGGCCCCCAGGGAGGGCTGATAGCGTTTAGCGAGGAGTGGATCTACAAGAGGGTATCCAAAACTATTTTCCCATGGTTTGTGAGTAATCACCACTTGCACAGGCTCCCAGCAACGCTAGTGACTGCACTAGAAATGGAGGCACATGGCGAAGAGTATGCAAAGCAGATAGTCAATAATGCCAGGACTCTAGCGGAAAGCCTGGCAGCTGAGGGCTTCAACGTTATAGGGGAGCATCTTGGTTACACTAGGAGCCACCAGGTGTTAGTTGATGTGAGGAAGCTTGGGGGAGGGGCCAAAACTGCTACATTACTGGAGGAGGCTAATATAATAGTTAACAAGAATCTACTACCCTGGGATAAGCCAGAGGCTGTGGGTGATCCTAGCGGGATCAGGATAGGCGTCCAGGAGGTTACTAGGCGTGGTATGGGTAAGAGTGAGATGAAGTATGTTGCTGAACTCTTCAGGAGGCTCCTTATAGATGGTGCTAGCGTGGAACGTGTAAGAGATGATGTCATAGAGTTAGCTAAAAGTTTTAGAGAAGTAAAATATTCCTTTGACGAGTCAGCGTTTGGCAAGCGATTAGTAACTCTTTTAGACGTAATAAGCTAGCGCCTCGCGAAGACCTTTAACGTTACAATGTACGAAATGAGCGGTGATAACCCTACTAGTAGTAGTCCTACTATTTCGGCGCCTGTGCTAGATGCTTTATCGCCAAAGTATACTGTTAGGGTTCCCACAGCTGCTACAGTGGCTGTTGTAGCTATGTGTTTAGTTACAAGTTTTTTCGCGTATCTCTCCCCCAAGCTTTTCAGCCCCTTCCAGGATTTTATTCATGGCTTTCAACGCTTTATCGACGGCTTTTGTCTTGTCTTTTGCTACGGTCATTACTCTAAGTTCTATTACGGGATTCTCCAGCTCTCTTCCTCGTGGGTGGCTCTTAATATAAGTGTTCTCTGCAGTCCTAGCTGCTTCATCTAAAACGGTTGCCAATGTTGACTCTGGTAGACCCACTATTATGGACCTGCATTCGGCTACTGAGACTTTTGGTGCCCTATTCTTTAGGAAGGTCTCTAGTCTTTCATACATGGCTTGCATTTCTCTGGGGACGCCTGGCAGCGCTATTATTACGCTTTTACCTAAATCTACCAGTGAACCTGGCGCAGCCCCTACAGGGTTCTCTAAAGGCTTGGCGCCTTCAGGCATATACGCCATTTTTACTCTCTTACTAGTCAGTTCTAGCCCCTTAGACTTGTAGAATCTTTCTATTAGCTCTAGAGCCTTTCTATTGAGGACAAGCCTGCGGTTTAACGCCCTGGATATGCCTTCCATGGTTACGTCGTCGTATGTGGGGCCCAGGCCTCCTGTCGTTATTACTACCTCGGCGTTTTCGAGTGCGCGCGAAACTTCTTCGGCTATCTCTTCTACATCATCGGGCACTACCACTATTCTCTCGACTCTGAAACCTATTGAGGTGAGTTTCGATGCCAGCCACGAGGCATTGGTGTTAACGATTCTTCCTATGAGGAGCTCGTTGCCAATAGTTATTATCCATGCTCTTGGCACGGTTGCCGGGCTAGCGCCCTTTTCTGACATGCCCAGATCTACCTTGTTTCACGTGTGCCCCTTCTAGGGAAAATATTGGTTGCCCGTGTCCCTGGCATGTAAAGTGTCTAATCTCACAGATTGCAGCTCTAGGGATTCAAGGATTATACGAGCTAGAGTCCCCACACTCATCCCGCGGGCCTGCTGCCCAGTCGTGCGGGCCGGCGCGTCTACTATCAGTTTTGAAGTAGCCAGAGTTTTTATCTGGATTCCTTAGCTGGGCTTGGTCAATGATAGCGTCAATACTCCAAGTATTTAGCCTTTTAATAGCCGAGTAGTTCTAATGGTGGATTCCCAGTTGGCCGGGCAGGAAACTATCGACACGAGAACCACTAATGGCACTGTGCTTAAGGGCGATAGAGATTTGGTGGAGAGAGTAGTCGCTGCGCTTAAGGAGGTCTATGACCCCGAGATACCTGTCAACATCTATGACTTGGGCCTGATCTATGAGGTACGCGCCGAGAGGACGAGTGAGGGTAGGGCTAGGGTGAAGATAGTTATGACGATTACAGCTGTTGGATGCCCTGTTACAGGGGCCATAGCTGCTTATGCTGAGGAGGCTGTAAGAGAGGCCGTGCCCGAGGCCGAGGATGTCGAGGTAGAGGTTGTCTTCGATCCCCCCTGGAGCCCCGATAGAATAACCGATGAGGGCCGGGAGCTGTTAAAGGCCATCTATGGCTATGACATAGTGGAACAGTGGAAGAAGCAGATGGAGGAGGGTAGCCTCGGGTACGGCTCGTACGTATAGGGCTCAGCTACCGTGGATCCTGGCATTGTAATATAAAGACTAGCCGTCCACATTAACCATAGGTGCTAGGCTTGTCTCCTGAGAAGATTAAAAGAGAGATCATAAGGCTTATAGACGAGAACTATAGTACCTGGGTGAAGTCTGCTTTCTACTCAGACCCTCGAGTCTCCAGCATACTGGAAAAACTCACCAGAGCGTGGGAGGATGGGGGAAGAAAAGGGATACCCATTGACTATGCTTCTAGGGAGGACCTGGAGGTCCTCCTAGAACTGGCCAGAAGATATAGTTCTATGAGCGAGGATAGGGCGAGGAGCATAGTGCTTTCTAGGCAGTACGGGGGAACGGCAGGCCGCGAGGAAGGCGAGAGAGGCGAGGGAGGACTTATGGGCTTCATCAAGAGAATAATAGGGAGGAAAGACTGAGAAACCGCCACTAAGCCCTTAAAATACTAGTATACACGGTGGTCAAGGAAGCTCGAGCCCCAGAAAACTGCAGGAAAACGGCCTACTTAAGACAACTATAGGGACAACTATGGGCATTCATAGACGCGGATTTCCTCGACAGGCAAACTATAAACCTTCAGGCAAATACTAGACTATTAAACGGCCCGCGGCACCCGGCGGCGGCCCATGGATGACACCGGTGAACTCCCCGGCCATGGATGAATCCTGGGCTCCTGCCGCGGGTACATTAGCTGCTAGGAGCTGGTAGAAGAGCAACTTAATCGTGTCATAGCCAATGCTTACTTGCAGATCTTGAATGTGGCCCGCAAATTTACTGTACTAAGGCAAAGTGTGAGTCAGGCACCCCGACCCTGCTAGCTAGGCACGAATTACGGCCCCGTAATACTTATATCCCCCAGGCTACCTAGTAGAAGTGTGGCGCCAGACACTCCCAGCCAGGGAGTGTCTGGCACGCTTATGGGGGCCTGAACACCCCCAGGACCCTATCCTGGGGACGTTCAGGCCCTACAGGGGCTCCAGGGCAGCGCCACGAAACCAGCAGGCCCTCTCCCGCCCGGTCGCGCCAGCCGCGGCCGTAACTCCGGTTGATCCTGCCGGACCCGACCGCTATCGGGGTAGGGCTAAGCCATGGGAGTCGAACGCCCCGCCGCTGCGGGGCGTGGCGGACGGCTGAGTAACACGTGGCTAACCTACCCTCGGGACGGGGATAACC
>WANR01000044.1 GCA_015521705.1 Desulfurococcales archaeon | reverse complement strand
TAAATATAAATAAACCACCTGAAATCCAAATAAAGATAAATTACAACATTTAAAGATTAAAATTATTAATGTAATTAATGATTTTATTTATAATTTTTAATTTTAATTGTTTTGAAATTCAAAAAGGCGATCCTGGCAAAAATAATTAGAGTACTGATGTTAAACTAGGAGTTTAGTAACGCTTAACTCTGCAATTCTTTCAATAGATAGAGGTAGAGACACTGAGGAAAGTTGAGGAAGTTAGTTTAGATTCTAGTTTTCTTAGTAGAGTGGGAGCCTGGGTGCTATGACTGAGTACCTGGCGTGTAGCCAGCCTCCGCACAAGGTTTTCGTTTTTGTTAGGTGTAACAGGATTTTTTCTTGTTCGCCGTCAACCCCTTCTCCATGAAAGATCGAGACGCCTGCTCCGAAGACTTCTGGCGCGAATGTGATCCATATTTCGTCGACAAGGCCTCTACTCAGGAGTGCATAGTTGAGCCTCCCGCCTCCCTCGACCATCAGCCTTTTAACTCCTAGTCCGTGCAGGAGTCTGAGGGCTTCAACTAGATCCACTTTTTTAATGCCTGCCCTCAGGATCTTGACGCCTCTATTAGTGTAGGGCTTCAAGGCTTTTTCGTCCCATTCTCTTGTGGTGACTAGTATTGAGGGGGCCTTGGAGTCGAAGACCTTGCTTTTAGGGGGTACTCTAAGCTTTGAGTCAATAACGACCCTGATGGGGCTGATGCCTGTGGATCTACGAACAGTCAAGCTAGGATCATCTACCAGCACGGTGTTAGACCCTACCATTATTGCGTCGGCCCAGGAGCGTAGCTCGTGTTGTAGGTCGAAGTCTTCCTCGCAGCTGAGTCTTGAATAGCCAGTCTTGCTGGCTATCCTACCATCTATAGTGGCTGTGGAGAATATCACGGTGTACGGCCTAGCCAATGGGCTGGCACCTCCAAGCTTAAGAGGCGCCTATTCCAAGGATATATTACTTGGAGAAGTGGCTATCTTTCTTGTGCTATGAGGTGGCTCGAAAGGGCGGACTGTTGTGGGATGAAGAGCCCGCGCAGGCCCGAGCGCTTCTGGAGGGCTTCACTTTTGGTGTAGCTCTTCCATGAGTCTTCTATAGAACTCCATGGAGAGGCCTAGGTGGCTGAGGTAGACATATTCGTCTGCTCCATGGACGTTGCCTCCCAGGGGGCCGTAGTCTATTGATTCCACGCCTCTCGTTGAGAAGTACCTTGAATCACTGGCGCCTGCCCCTTCTACAGGGTCAGGGTTAAGGCCTAGACGCTTGTTGACGGCTAGAGCCAGTTCTACTATTCGAGCCCCCCTGCTGGTGTACAGATAGCCCTTCCCGCCTCTAACCTCTAGCTCGTACTTGTAGCCGCTAAGGTTCTCTTCCACCACCTTGCCCAAGGAGTTCTCTATGTTCTCCTTGTCACTCTCCATAGCCCTTATATCCAGCTCCACAACGTGCCACCTATTTTCGGCGTAGTATACGTTAGGGTTGATCGTGACCCCGAAGTCGCTGTAGAGGCTTACGGGCACTGGGGCTCGCGACAGCGGCAAGAGGGCTCGGACGAGGCTCGTAAGGCCCCAGTCTACCGGGCCTTTCTGGCTACAGTTTCCAGGGATTATTCCCTTCACAGAAGCCTTCCTGGGTATAACATTCGATTTGACCCACTCACCACTGAGTGCTGAAATGGCAATCCTGGTAGTCCTAGCCCATTCTGAGGCAGCTATAAGGGGGTGGACGTCTACGCCTGGGACAAAATACGCCGAATGCATTGTCTCCTTGTTAAGAGTCCTGGCGTGGAACTCCCTGGAAGCAGTGCATCCCTCATACTCCCCGGGAGACTTCTCGACCATGATCCTCGCCGTGAAAGCGTTCCTCCTCCTAGTTATTACCGAGGAAAGGAAGCCGTCACCATTAATCACCTGGTCTGGCCATAGGTTTCTCTCCTTTAGATACCCAGCTAAGAACCCTGCTCCACGGCTTCCCCCGATCTCTTCGTCGCCTGTGAAGGCTACTATAAGGGTTCCCCTGCTTATGGACGCTGAAAGATACGCTAGCGTTATTGACGCCACGTTTGACTTGTCGTCTGCGGAGCCCCTACCGTAAGCTCTATCGCCTTCCACGTGGAGGGTGAAGGGATCCCTGCTCCACCCAGGGCCTGGAGGCACCACGTCAAAGTGGGCCATAAAGAGGCTAATGGGCCTCCCGCTTCCCCTAATTCCTAGAATGATGGGGACGCCTGACTCCAATAGGAGGCGGCCCTCGAAGCCCACCCTTCTTAGCTCGTTAAAAACGGCTCTTCCTTCCCCTTCCCCGACAAACCTGCCCTTCAATGGGTCATTACTGGTGTCTATGGACACGAGGGAAGCTAGCAAGTCTACCAGCTCTCTGTGAGCCATGTTCTAGAGTTCACCCCCTTAAACGTGCTCGTTAAGAAACTTTGGGGCAAAATATTGTCGAAGCCCTCGCATCTTTAACTTGGCTCTCTCAGCCTTTAACCCCGTGGTCTATTATTTTCTTCAGGTTCATGGTGTCAAAAACGTTGCCAGTTATTTTCAACTGCCTTGTCATGAAGGCCTTCATGGCGTCGAGCTCTCCCGCGAGTATCTTGTCCAGCGTTTCTCTCTTAGCCTGTATAGTTGCTATGGGTGACTCGTGTCTCCCCTCCACGATTCTTGCCTCGCCTCCCCTAATTTCTACGTAGAACTCTCCATCGTCTTCTATAATGAACTGGTACACCTTGTTCCACGAGCCTATCTCAGGGATCTTCTCTTTGGCTCTCTCGAATATCTCCCGAAACCTCGCCATGAGGTTCTCGGACATGGCTGGCCACCTAGTAGATCCCGGTTCTTGCTGGCTATTAAGCGTCCTGGTCCGCTGGCACTATTTCGTATGTAAAGTATCCCTCGGGCTCTCTCCTGGTGACCACTAGTCTAACCTTCATGCCTACTCTAAGCTTCTTCGGATCCTTTTCTCGGACCCAGGCAAGCACGTTGACCCCGTTCTCAAGCCTGGCTATCCCGACTATGTAGTCGTCATAGTGGCTGAAGCTGTACGGCTTTACAGTGATCATGGTGAATGTTAGTAGCTCGCCCTGGTTTGGCAGCTCTACCCATTCCAGTTCTTCTCCCGGATGGTCGGGGCAATCCCTCTGCGGGGGGAAGAAGACCTTCCCAGTTACTCTACACCTGGTTGCTAGTATCTTACCCTCTGGCAGCGACTCGAAGAACTTTCTCACACGCTCGACACTTATGACATACCTAAGCTTCAGCTCTCTCTGGCTATACCACAGGAGGGAGCCTGTCTTCTGATCCATGAGTACCGGGACTCCCACGCTCTCCTTCATGGCGTTGGCAAAGCTCTCCATTTGTGCAAGGAA
Source organism: Desulfurococcales archaeon (assembly GCA_015521705.1). Lineage (GTDB taxonomy): Archaea > Thermoproteota > Thermoprotei_A > Sulfolobales > Acidilobaceae > S141-84. The sequence goes on along the minus strand of WANR01000044.1, from coordinate 36,634 downwards.
CCTGTCTGCTTCCTCCTTTTGGCTCAATACCTGCACCCCTCTATCTCGGCTTGGACGAGGAGTAGATTGTGACGTAGGCGTAGTGGCCCGTGCCGCCTATGTTGTGGGCTATGGCTCTCCCTCTCTTTATGGGAGCCTGTCTCCCCTTCTCGACCCTTCCATGGAGCTGCCTCACTATGTCAACAGCCATGCTTACCCCAGTCGCTGCCAGGGGGTGGCCCTTGGCTTTTAGCCCGCCGCTCAGATTAACCGGTATTAGCCCCCCTATATAGGTCTGTTCCTCTCTGGCAAGCATGTAGCCCTCGCCGGGCCTCGCGAACCCTAGATCCTCGTAGGCCATTATCTCAGCTATGGTGAAACAGTCGTGCACCTCTGCTAGGTCAAACTCGCTAGCCGCCCTCTCCCTTTCTATCCCAGCCCTTTTATAGGCCTGTTCCACAGCCAGCCTTGCCGCTCTTAGACTAGTGAACTGCGCCCTCTTTGACAAGTTGCTTGTATCACTGGCTGCCCCTATAGCCTCTATCCATACCGGCGAGTCTGTCAGCTTCGAGGCTACATCCTCGCTAGCCAAAACGACGGCTGCTGCTCCATCAGTTATGGGGCTAGAGTCGAGGAGTTTTAGAGGCCAGGCAACATACCTGGAGCCCATGCATGATTCGACGTCTATCTTCCTCGGGAACTGGGCCTTCGGGTTATGGCTAGCATAGTAGTGGTTCTTGACCGAGACCATGCACATGTCCTCTTCCGTCGCCCCATACTTGGACATGTATGCTGTAGCATAGAGAGCATAGTAGCCTGGGAACGTTAAACCAAAGTTCTCGAACTCCCAGAAATAGTTGCCAGCCCTGCCTATAAACTCCACCACGGTGGGTGTAGGGCTCTCATTCATCTTCTCTACTCCGAAAACAAGCGCTATGTCAGCGTCCCCTGAAGCTATGGCGTCGCGGGCAGCCTTGATCGCTGCAGAACCCGTGGCACACGCGGCTTCGACCCTATATACGGGCTTACCTTCGAGGCCGGCATACTCCAGGCTAACTATTGCTGGCAAAGGCTCGCTGCTCCAGCCCCCCACGTTGCCCATGACTACGAGGTCTATGTCTCTGCCCTCAATGCCGGCCTCCTTCATGGCCTCGCTTATGGCTTCCCACGCCAGTTCTGGTATGCTGGCATCCGACCTGACGCCGAACTTAGAATGGCCGGTACCCACGATAGCCACTCTTCTGGGCAAGAATGGCACCCCACTATTTCCCATGGCTCCAAGACAGTATAAAATATTGCATGTACAACAGTTGTCTTCCAGAGGCGGCCCCCTCTTGCGTCACTTAAAGGCTACAACTCCCTGGACTTGCTTGTGGAATCTAGCCTCTCTGAACCCTGCCTGGAGGAGTCTTCTAATCACGCCCTGCTGGATCTTTAGCCCCCGCCTTTTGCCGGGCTCGCCCGTATAGTGGAAAAGGATGCCCCCAGGCCTCAGTATCCTGTAAAACTTTCTGTAGAGCTCTAAGCTGTAGAGCTCTCCAGTCCCGCCAGCCAGCCTTGGCGGGTCGTGTATTATCCTGTGGAAGCTATTGTCGGGGAATAAGTCGGCTACCTTCAATATATCGCCCAGGATAACAGTTATCGTCGGATCCGAGAGCCCCCTACTCCAAGGGTTCACCCTGGCCATGTAGATGACGTTCTCGTCGACTTCTACTGTTAGAACTCTAGCCCCCCTCTTGGCTGCGTTAATAGCTGTATACCCCAGCCCTGTACACGAGTCGAGAACTAGGTGGCCCTTACCTATCCTAGCCGCTTTAACTTTCATCTGGGAGTCCGTCCAGGGATCAACGCCCTCGATCCTATGCATGTGGATCCCATCTATCTCCAGGGTGGGCGCGCCTCCTTCCACAGGCCTTAGCTTATAATAGCTGCCGGCCCTGATCTCGGCGGGTACGGCTTTATCTCCCTCCGGGACGACATATACCTTGGAGGAAGCTGAGAGCTCCTCTATAAAACTCAGGGGGAGCACAACACTATAAGGGCCACCGGCTATTTCGACGTTACTGCCGGTCAAACGGGTAAACGCCCTAGTGAGGCCCATATTGATACTTGCAACTCCCCCCCTCCAGGAACTGCTTTTAAGCGAGCCGAGGATCCCCCTAGCATCATTAGGCGATAAGACAACCGCTTTTATGTGCTCGAAACTATAAATTTCCAGATCCAAGGAGGAGCGCCCGGTTAAGGGCCGAAATAGCATAGGAGGTATTAATAATAAGCGTGGGGGCCGGGTTGGGGGAGGGTTTTTCTTAGACGGCGGCGAACCTTTTTGCCCATTCTTCTAGTAGCCTTATTAGCCTCTCGTCTACGCTTGGCTTTCTCCTCTTCAGTACTTCCTCGAAGTCTTTCAGGGATACTGGTCTTGGATCTCCTCTCCCACCCTTCTCGAACACTTCTCTGACCGTTATCATGTAGGCGTCTGTCACGATGTCTTTTATGTCGCTGCCAGAGTATCCTTCTAGCCTTTCCGCTAGGTCCTCTAGGTTTACGTCCTTGGCTAGCCTTATTTTGCGGGTTAGTATCTTTAGGAGCGCTAGCCTGGCCCTCTTGTCTGGCAGCGGCACATATATCCTCTTCTGGAACCTCCTTATGAATGCTTCATCTAGAGCCCATGGCTTGTTAGTTGCGCCTATGACGTATACGTGGAGCTTCTTGTCCTTGTCTAGCAGGCCGTCCATCTCTTTGAGGAACTGATTCCTGACCCTCACCTCGCCCCCTATCTCGTTAGTGTGCTTGCCCAAGAGCGCGTCTATCTCGTCTATGAATATTATGGCTGGAGTCCCCTCCTCAGCCTTTTTCCTGGCATAGTCAAACAGCTTCTTAACGTTCTTCTCTCCTTCACCCAGCCACTTGCTCATTATAGTGGCAGCGTCTACATACAAGAACTCGGCGTCAACCTCGTTTGCCACGGCGGCTGCTAGCATTGTCTTGCCCGTCCCCGGCGGCCCGTATAGTAGTATGCCCCTGGGCCAGCCGAGCGGGAAGAGTTCCGGCCTTTTTATCGGGTAAATTATGGCCTCCCTAATAGCCCTCTTCGCGTCTTCCAGCCCCGCTATGTCGTTGAAAGTGACGCTAGGCTTCTCTTTGACAACAAAGGCTGGGACCCCCCTGTCTTCATCCCCGCTAAACTCAACCCTGTACTCCTCCTCCCCTCCACCAGACACTGGTATCATGCGGTCCTCGAGGCTGGATAGCTTGCTCTTGTACTGCTTGTACAGCCTCGTATACAGGTTTATTAAAGGGTGGTCTGGGTAGTTCCTTATTATCTCTTCAAGGGCTTCTATAGCCCTCCTAAGGTTCGTGATTGCAGTGTCTAGGTCGCCCTTCTTCTCAGCATTGGCGGCTGCTATAGCATAGCGTCTGGCCGATTCTTCGAGAATTATGACGGGGTGCAACACCTAGCACACCCCCCTCTTCAGGGGCTTAAGCTGGCGTGGTGGATTCTGCGTTCTTTGATGCAAGCTTTATTACACCCTTGCTAGCAAGCTTCAGCAGGGCCGCTCTGATCTCGTCTTCTGACACGCCGAGGTCCCTGGCTGCTTTTCTAACGTTCACTATGCCTCTGTTATTCTTGACGTATTGTAGGAGCCTCTTCTCTAGTGGCACCTGCTGTTTTTTCTGCCTCACTCTTATCTCAGCTGGGATAGACGGGGCCACGCTTTCGCTCTCCACGTGGGCCTGCTTCATAGCGTTCTCTATAAGCTTCTGGACCTCTGGGTCCAGTGGCTCCTGCCTGGCTACTGGCAGGCTGCTGGCCAGGCTGCTGGTTGACCTTACCATCATTTCTGCCTGGCTTATGATGCTGTTGAGCTTGGCCACAGACTCAGGGCTTATCGTTGAGAGATAGTCGTTCATGGTGGCTAGCACGTAGTCTAGGGGCGTTATGGCCTTTATTATGGCCTCTATGTTCCTGGCATCGTTTATCCTCTGTATTGCCGTCTCTATGAGCTTGCCGTAGGCTATGACGGATCTTAGGACCCTCTTCTTCAGCACTATCTCTGCGGCGCTCGCAGCCATCGCCTCCTTGTCCCTGCTCTTCACAGCCTCCTGGAGGCTCTCGTAGTGCTCTCTTATCTCGTTGATTAAGTGCTGCCTTATCCTGTCAACCTCCAGCTTCGCCACCTGGAGCCTCGCTATTAGGTCGTCGTAGTCTAGGCCTTCCACCCCGAAACCGTAAAGCGGGTTGTACTCAGCGTCGTCCCCCACAAGACTATTCCTCCCTATAAGCTTCTTGATAGCATCTATTATAGGCACTTCGCTACCCACCTCCCGTCAAAAATATTAAGCCTGTTATATAGTATTTGGTGGGCTCCCTAGTATCACCACAGAGAAGACGAATATAATACGCGCTAAATACCAGCCGCCCCCCAGGTGTGACTCTACAATCCATGTGAACCTATAATGGCAACACTCCCAGGATAGCGTGAGGCGAAGGTAGCCTAGCAACTCTACGTCCTCCAGGAAAAGGTTTTAAGCCCCGGTATCCAGAGATCTAAACATGCCTGGCTCGGCCATAGCGGCCGGGCAACACCCGGACTCATTTCGAACCCGGAAGTTAAGCCGGCCGCGTTGGGGGTCCCCGTGGGGTCCGAGAGGCCCTGCAGGGCCCCCAAGCCGAGGCCAGGCACTACGGCGTCTCTACATTACAGCAAAAATATCTTAAACCTAGCCCGTCTTGTACGTGGACCCGGTGTACCTGCAGTGCCTCTCCTAGTGCTAAGAGAGGACGGCACCTTATCCAGGGCTAGCCTCGACGACTATTTTGAGGCCCTCAAAGCCCTGCTCCTAGTGATCCCTACTGGCAGCGTCACGACATATAAGTCACTTTCAAAGCTGCTAGGCATCAGTCCGAGACTAGTAGGGGCATTGCTAGCAGCTAACGACGAGCCTTTGATAGTCCCTTGCCACAGGGTTGTTAGGTCCGATGGCAGCCTAGGCGGGTACTCACTTGGAGGCCCAAGGTTTAAGGAGAAGATACTGAGAGTAGAGGGAGTGTATGTCGAGCGTGGAAGAGTAAAGGATGATCATGTAACAGACTTAGAAGAGCTGCTGGGCTAGCTAAAGCCGCAGACACGCTGGCAGTCGCTTCTCGCCCACTCTCAGTATTTTTCAGGCTTTGAAGAAGCTATAGTGCTCCAGGGCCCCTCCACGCTATTAAACACTACTAGGAGCGCCGTGTATAGCAGTGAGGGGAGGAGTGCTAGGGGGACACCTATGTGTCTGGCCAGGATCAGCGCTAGTAGCCCGTCATACATAGAATAGAGGAATACTAGCTGAAGCGAGACCAGCAAGGCGCCTACAATGAGAGAGGCTGTTCCAGCCTTGATCGTCAGCTTCCTGGTAAGCGCGTCCAAGAGAACCCCGAGAATAGCCCCTAACAGCACCATGTTCATGACAGGCGAGACGTAGAAGAGCCAGGTCAGCGGGCCCCTTATGAAGGATACCAGGCTGAGAACACTGCGAGCTTCTTCTTCAGTTATACTCCGTGATTCCACCTGGTAGTTTACCATCTCCTCGATGAGCCTTTCAATGCTATCTACTGGCACAAGAGCGATGTACGTGGCCGAGGAAATTATGCCCGCTATGAGCCCCGCAAGTACACTATACAATAAGGGCCTGCTCTCTACCACTAAGGCACCCGGCTAGCTAGGTGTGGCATCTAGTCTATATAAATCTATGTTGAAGTGAAATGTATGAATAGGAGTGCGCACTTACCTAAAAGGCCCACATTGCCCGGAACGGTGTAGATCCCTTGGAGGCCCTGTTATTTGTGCCTGTTACTGTCTCAATACTACCAGCCCTTACCGCTCTAGCTTACGTTGCCAGGGGGAGTCTTGATTATTGGCTAGCGGCCCTTGTAGGTGGTGGAGGATGGTTTTTGGCCCTAATGGCTAGGGGACCCCTCTTTACTATAATAGATAGACAGGCCAGGCATGTACAGCGACATGTTTATGGCACTAGTTTCGGGCCCCTTAGAGGAGCCTGTCAGGTTTCTTCTGCTCAGATATTTCATCTCCGGATCCAGGAGGAAGGAGTACGCCCTAGTGATAGGCATAGGGTGGGGGCTTGCCGAGGCTGTTATAGTCTTCGCGGCTCAGGCACCTGTGGCAGCCTCACTAGGTTATTCGTGGATCCAGCTGCTGCCTGGAGCCTTGGAGAGGAATACTGCCATTCTATTCCACGTATCTATGTCTATGCTCATAGCTCTAGGTATAATGGGTAGGCTGCGCCAGAGCTGCTCGGTTATACTAGCCATAATAGTTCACAGCGCATTCAACCTTGCCGCAGTCTATCTAGCTAAATCGATGCAGAACGTATGGCTAGTCGAAGCGGCTCTGCTGGTGGTTTCACTTGCGATCTTCACGCCCATTATTAATGGTTTTCGTAGGCTCCCAGAGGACTTACCTAGGGGATAGAGCCTCGCCTCCATGTAAGCGGGTATAGCTATGGTTTCCCGGTTTTCAGTATTTTACTTCAAAATCCTCGAATTCTCCCTTATACTCGCTGAACTTGACTATCACCTCTCTGACTTCAGCCATTGGAGGGCCTCTCAGGCTCCAGCATACAACCCTCTCTACCCTATCCCTCTCCCCCTCAAGCACTGCTTCCACTGACTCACCGTCTGGCAGGTTTCTGACCCACCCAGTGACGCCTTCTTTTTTAGCGACGTTCCTCATATTAGCCCTGAAAAACACTCCCTGCACGATGCCCCTCACCAATAAATAGGCCCTGACCCTGCCATGGCCCAAGGCTTGTCCACCCCGTAGAATATTGTGTGTCTTTCGATGTCTAGCCTGTCATACTGGTGATTATTAAATGCTTCACCCGTGATCCTCAGGCTCTATCACAACTGCAGTACCGTAGACAAGGATCTCTGCGGCGCCCGAGGCAACGGCCGTCGTTGCAAACCTGACCCCTACAACGGCATTAGCCCCCATTTGCCTAGCTTTCTCCACCATTCTTTTAATGGCTTCGTCCCTAGCTTCGGCTAATAGCTCTGTGTACTCCTTTATCTCGCCGCCTGCAATGTTTCTTAGCGTAGCTAGGAGATCCCTTCCTAGGTGCCTGGCACGCACCACGCTTCCCGTTACAACGCCTAGGACCCTCCTTACCTTATATCCAGGGATCTCCGTGGTAGTCGCAACCATGACTTCCCCGGCCAAGACTAGAGCACCACCTTCCCTAGGAAGTACTCCTAGCTTCCAAGGACTAATCTCTATTGCCACTTTGTATTTAAACACATGTGGTGAAATATGAGGGATTCTCGGGCTAGAGATCTGAGAGCCGTGAGAGAGGAGCCCATTCATCGCGTCGTCTGGTACTAGCTGTGGGTGGCTGGATATGTGAGTCATATTAATATTTCTTCAATGGAACGATTATTCTTGGTGCGCGTGTATTGTGTCGGCCTGCTATTTAAAGAGGTCCCCGCCTCTTCTAGTAGCCTTCGCCCTACCCATGCGTAGCTTGTGGGGGAGAGTGCGTAGAAGTGTATAAGCTAGTATCCATAGGGTCTGTAAAGCCTGCCAAAAGGCTTTCCCTGTGGGATGTGTTAGACCTAATGGAGGAGATACTCAGGTCGTGGCGGGTTCCCAGCTGCGTCAGGGTCAGGGACTCAGAGGTGGTTGAGGGAGTCGAGGTCTACTGGGCTCTAAGGAACTTAGGAGCGTCTCTACTACCAGTAGGGTCAGAGACTAATTGCAGCGTCAGCCTGGAGAAGCTAGGCTTCTTCGATGACGTGTCCCCACGCAGGGATACCAGGGTTTACCATGACATCCGCGACCTGCTCAGGGCTTCCTGGCCGACACCCTTACTTCAGTTAAAGAGCTATTCCAACGATACCATTCGCGTATGGGCCAAGCTTGAATGGTATAACCCCATAAGCCTCAGCATAAAGGATCGAACAGCCTGGTGGATCCTAGAGAGCCTTAACGAGTACACAAGAATAAAGGGGAAAGTAGTGGCTGATGCCACATCATCAAACTTTGGAATAGCGCTCGCCGCTTTGGCCCGCAAATATGGCGGGAGGGCCAGGATCTATCTTCCCAAGAGCGCTGGGCAGCTTGGGAGAAAAGTAGCCAGGTTAATGGGAGGAGAGGTGTTCGAAGAGGGGGGTGACATGACTGTAGACCTGATACCAAGAGTTGTTGAGGACTCTAAGAGGCACGGGTATGTGCATGCCAACCAGTTCATGAACGACGAAAACTTCATAGCCCATCTAAGGTTCACAGCCAAGGAGATCCACTTCCAAGCCAGAGAGTCTCGCTTGAAACTGGCGGGGATAGCGGGTAGCGTAGGGACCTCAGGCCACATGGCTGCTATAGAGTTCTATTTCAGAAGCGTGGCTGGCGGAGAGTTTAGGGTGATCGCGGCACAGCCCGCGCGGGGAGACACCATACCTGGTATAAGGCGCACAGAGACTGGCATGGTCTGGCTGAATCTCATTTCAAAGAACATAGAGGTTATTGATGTGACCCTTGAAGAGTCCCTGGAGGCTATTAAGAAAGTGGCCCGTGAGGACGGCATACTAATAGGGCCTTCCGGGGGCGCTGCCCTAGCGGCGCTAGAAAAATTTGTCGGAGAAGGGGCTGATACAATGGAGGATTATGTAGCCATCATACCCGACACCGGCTACAAGTACCTAGACATGCTCTAGCAGCCTCCCAGGACTACATGGCTGTACCGTTACTGTGCTTGTGGGAAACGCCTAAATTCCTGGGGCCCGTATATAGTCTACACAGTTGAGGGGCATTAATGGGCCTAGGTTTGATGAGGGACTAATAATGGGCGCGTGCCAGGGATTCGAGCACTTGGAGCACACGGCAGATGTACTTATAAGGGCCAGGGGCAGGACTCTCGAGGAGGCTTTCGAGTATTCAGTGCTTGGCGTGTACGAGGTAATCACTAACACCTCGCTCGTAAAGCCTAGAAGGAGGATCGACGTAGAGGTTCAGGGATTTGACCTGGAGAACCTGCTCTATAGGTGGATAGAGGAGCACCTGTTATACACCGACCAGGAGCAGCTCGTGTTCTCCATGTTTAGAGTGTGTGGCATAGAAAGGGACGGCGACGAGTGGAGAATAAAGTCGGCCGCTTGGGGCGAGAGGTTTGACACGGAAAGGCACGAGCACCGGACTATAGTGAAGGCTATGACCTATGCTCAGATGGAGATCCGGGAGGAAGGCGGCTGTTGGAGGGTCCAGTTCGTCGTGGATATTTAGAATGTTTGGTTTAGAACCTTCTTGAAGATCCTCCTGGTTATGTATGAGAGGCTCGACTTTGGTATACCAAGTAGGTCGCAGAGCTCATTTATGTTGGCTTTCCGCGGGTACTCTAGATAGCCCTTCTCTAGCAGTATTTTAGCTATCTGCTCCTCCTTGTCGTTGAGAGTTATTTCGTCGACTTTCAGGGTTTCCATGTAGACTATTTTCTCCCTATTGTTGGGGTTAACCTTGTTTCTCAGCTCGTTAATGGAGACTGGTTTGGTCATTATACCTGTTAGTACGACCTGGTCTCTGCCAGCTTTCATGTTGACCACGTGGAGGATCTTGTATAGTTCCACCAGAATGCAGGTTGGACACTCTAGGACTACGTAGTTCGAGGAGCTACTATAGTAGATCCTCTTGCCCTTTTCCTCGGCAGACCTCTGGAGCCTGGCCCTGAGCTCGGCTATCTTGTTTATATCACCCCTATCTACGATGAATAAGTGGCTGGCAGAGCCGTTGCTAATTCTGAAACCTACATGCCTGCCCAGCTTCATGAGACTACGGGCGTATGGGCACGGTTCTACTTGAACCTTGGCACCCACCAGCAAAAACCCACACCAATAATACCTTAATAGCGACACGCTATAATAAAGGCTATGCCTTAACTAGCCGGCTCAGGCGTCTGGCCTCCCTCGCTGGTTTCCTGGATTGAACTAGTTCAGGGTTACGATTTCAGGGATGCTGGGACTATCCTTAATAGCGTGGGAGAGGGTGGATTCATGGCTGGCCGAGGAGTTTCCAGGAGGGACTTCCTCCGGATAATGGCTGCCATAGGAGCAGCCTCGGCTATAGGTGGCGTGGCTAGCGTTGTCGCCAGGGAGAGGTATCTCAGCGAGATCCCGTTCACCAGAGAAACGTACCCTGAGGATTTCAGGGGGTGGGAGAGCTTCTACAGGGACATGTGGCAGTACGACAAGGTTGCTAGGTCTACTCATGGCGTTAACTGTACAGGCTCATGCTCGTGGTTTGTCTACGTGAAAGACGGGATAGTGGCATGGGAGATCCAGGCTACAGACTACCCGGAGATCTCCTCAACCTTGCCCCTACACGATCCTCGGGGCTGCCCCAGGGGGGCCTCCTTCAGCTGGTACCTTTACTCCTCGACGCGCGTCAAGTACCCCTATGTCAGGAAGCCACTGCTAGAGGCATGGAGAAGGGCCAGGGCCCAGCACGAGGATCCCGTAGACGCCTGGGCAAGTATTGTTGAGAACCCGGAGGTGAGAAAGTCCTATACAGGGGCTAGAGGGCTGGGCGGCTGGGTTAGGGCTAGCTGGGATGAAGTGTTGGAGATAATGGCTGCAGCCCTGGTTTACACTATTAAGAAGTATGGCCCCGACAGAATATTCGGTTTCACCCCGATACCGGCCATGAGCCCTGTAAGCTATGCTTCAGGTGCTAGGTTCATAGAATTAATAGGAGGCTCCATGGGCAGTTTCTACGACTGGTACGCCGACCTGCCGCCGGCCAGCCCGCAAATATGGGGCGAGCAGACAGACGTACCCGAGAGCGCTGACTGGTTCAACGCTGCCTACATTATAAACTTTGGGACAAACATACCCATGACGCGGACGCCTGATGCCCACTTCTTCACGGAGGTAAGGTATAGGGGCACGAAAATAGTCGTTGTAAGCCCAGACTTCAGCGAGCACACGCGCTTTGCAGACGTGTGGATACCTGCGAGGGCCGGTAGCGATGGAGCCCTAGCCTTGGCCATGGCCCATGTTATACTCAAAGAGTACTACGTGGAGAGAAGCGTAGAATTCTTCATAGATTACGCTAAGAGATTCACAGACCTCCCCTTCCTAGTGGTTCTCGAAGAGAGGAACGGCAGGTACAGGCCTGGCAAATTCCTCAGGCTAAGCGACTTAGATGCCTCAGAATACCTCGACCCCCGCTATGGCGAGGAGAAGCTGCCAGAGTGGAAGCTACTAGTCCTAGACAGTAATACGGGATCCATAAGGCTTGTAAACGGCTCCATAGGCTTTAGGTGGGATGACAGTGGCAGGTGGAACCTTGAACTAAAGGATCCCGTGACAGGCGATCCCGTGGATCCTGCCCTAACGCTTATAGGCGAAGCGGATGAGGTAGTAGACGTTGAGTTCCCCTATTTCGGGCCCTTCTTTACGCAGTCCTCCTGGACGGCTAGAAGGGTCCCCGCCATAAGAGTCGCTACTAAGAGTGGCGAGAAGCTAGTGACGACAGTGTTTGATCTGCTAACAGCTTATCTGGGCGTTGATAGGGGCCTGGGAGGCGATTATCCCTCAGGCTATGACGATCCCAAGCCTTTCACCCCGGCATGGCAGGAAGAGATTACGGGCGTTTCCAGGGACCTCGTAGTGAGAATCGCTAGGGAATTCGCAGAGACGGCTGTAAAGACCCAGGGCAGGGTCATGATCATGCTGGGTCCTGGGGTTAACCACTGGTACCACGCGGACCTCTACTATAGAGGGATAATAGCTCTAGTAGTGCTGACAGGGGCTCAGGGCCGTAACGGGGGCGGCTGGGCCCACTACGTGGGACAGGAGAAGATAAGAACCCTGGTCGGCTGGGCTACTATAGCGTTTGCCCTGGACTGGGTGAAGCCTCCGAGGCACCAGAACTCACCCAGCTTCTATTATATACACACGGACCAGTGGAGATACGACCCCATGAGGGTCACCTACATAGCGCCCGAAGGCTCCGACATACGAGGCAAGATCAAGTGCGAGCACCCGGCCGACTGTAACGTGATAGCTGCAAGACTGGGCTGGCTGCCTTTCTATCCACAGTTCAACAGGAACCCCCTAGACCTGGCAAGGGAGGCTAGGGAGAAGGGTAAGGACCCTGTGGACTACGTTGTTGAACTGCTCAAGAATGGAGAGCTTAAGCTCGCCATAGAGGATCCAGACGCTCCCGAGAACTGGGTCAGGGTTATGTTCGTTTGGAGAGCAAACCTTCTAGGATCCAGCTCCAAGGGCCACGAGTACTTCCTCAAGCACCTCCTTGGATCCCCGATGCAGGCCGTCATGTCGGAAGAGCTGGCGCGTGGCGCTGTCAAGGAGATAGTTTGGCGCGACCCAGCGCCAGAGGCTAAGCTCGACCTACTAGTCTTCATAGACTTCAGGATGCCGACCACAGGCGTCTATGCAGACATAGTACTGCCAGCCGCTACATGGTACGAGAAATACGACCTCAGCATGACGGATCTACACACATTCATCCACCCGTTCACACCCGCGGTAGACCCTCTATGGGAGTCTAAGACTGACTGGGAGATATTCAGAGAGCTCGCGAAAAAGTTCTCAGAGATAGCGTCGAAGCACTTCAACGGGCCTGTAGAGGATATAGTAGCCAGGGCGCTCTGGCACGACACCCCTCTAGAGGTCGCCCAGGAGTACGGGGTGGTCAAGGACTGGAGAAAGGGAGAAACCGAGCCTATACCGGGTAAGACCATGTGGGACCTAAAGGTCGTCAAGAGGGACTACAGAAACGTCTACAACATGTTCATATCGCTAGGAGGCGGGGCCAGGAAGGTTGGCGCCAAGGGAATATCCTATGACACGTCAGACGTTTACGAGGAGCTAAAGCTCAGGAATGGAAGCGTTTACTGGGAGGGATGCCCAGACGGGTGCCCTAGCCTAGAGAAGGACAAGTACGCGGCTGAAACGATCCTAGCATTGAGCCCTGAAACCAATGGCCGCCTCGCGCCGCGGGCTTTCGCCTCCCTAGAAAAGCGGACTGGCAGGGCTATGCAGGACCTTGTCACGTCCCTGGATGAAATAAGATTCGACGACATAGTCAGGCAGCCTAGGAGGTCGCACACCTCCCCTATATGGTCTGGTATAGAGTCGCCGGGCAGGGCCTACTCTCCCTTCACCATTAACACGGAGAAACTGGTTCCCTGGAGAACCCTCTCTGGGAGGCAGCACTTCTATGTAGACCATGACTGGTTCCTAGAGCTGGGAGAGTTCTTCCCCACGTATAAGCCGCCCCTGGACATGGTATCCCTTGGAAGCCTCAAGAACACTGCGAGAAAGCTGGGTATAAGCAGGTTCGACGACTACAGGGTCCAAGTTAATGGGAAGAAGATGCTACTATTACGCTACCTAACGCCGCACGGGAAGTGGAACATACACAGCGAGTTCTGGGACAACCTGCGCATGCTAACCCTGTTCAGGGGGGGTCAGGTTGTGTGGCTGAACGATGAAGACGCTAGGTGGGCCGGGATCTCTGACAATGACTGGATAGAGGTGGTCAATGATAACGGGGTCATAGTGGCTAGGGCCGCCACGAGCCCCAGGATACCTAAGGGAGTAGCCATAATGTACCATGCCCAGGAGAGGCACCTATACGTGGGCAGAAGCTCTATTACAGGCAAGAAGGGAGGCATCCATAACAGCGTGACCAGGACGGACTTGAAGCCCACTAAGATGGTTGGCGGCTACGCCCAGCTAAGCTACTTCTTCAACTACTACGGGCCAACCGGCGTGAATAGGGACACCATGGTGTTGGTGTTTCTAAGAGAGAAGCTTGGCTCCCTGCATGGTGAGGGGTGATGGTGGATGGTTAGGGCCCAGGTATCCATGGTAATGGTCCTCGACAAGTGCATAGGCTGCCACACGTGTAGCATAACGTGCAAGCACGTGTGGACAAACAGGGAGGGCATGGAGTATGCCTGGTGGAATAACGTAGAGACCAGGCCAGGCGTCGGCTATCCCTTCAAGTGGGAGGACCAAGAGAGGTACGGCGGGGGCTGGGTTCTAGAGAACGGCAAGCTAAGACTGAAACTCGAGAAGGAGAACCACTACAAGCCGCCTAGCATAGAGGAGTACTACCACCCCTTCACGTACGACTATGAAACCCTCTTTACTGAGGAGCTGAAGGACGAGCAGCCCACAGCTAACCCTGTAAGCCTCCTGACAAGGGAGAGGATTGATGTCAAGTGGGGCCCCAACTGGGACGACGACTTAGCGGGGGGCGACGTGTATGCCAAGATGGATCCCAACTGGAGGAGCGTCGAAAAGGAGATATACCTCAACTACAAGGGAGTATTCATGTTCTGGCTCCCAAGAATATGTAACCACTGCATAAACCCGCCCTGCCTTGTATCCTGCCCCCGAAAAGCCGTTTACAAGAGAGAGGAAGACGGCATAGTACTGATCGACCAGGTCAGGTGTAGGGGGTACAGGTTCTGCGTCACAGCGTGCCCCTACAAGAAAGTGTACTATAACTGGAAAACCGGGAAGAGCGAGAAATGCATATTCTGCTATCCCAGGTTTGAAACTGGGCAGGCGCCTGTATGCACGGAATCCTGTGTTGGCAGGATCCGGTATGTGGGAGTGGTTCTCTACGACGAGGAGAGGGTCGAGGAAGCTGCCAAGGCGCCACTCGAGAAGCTTGTCCAGGCCCAGAGGGACATTATACTGGATCCATGGGATCCCGGGGTAGCCAGGAAGGCGAGGGAGAGCGGAGTACCAGAGAACTTCATAAAAGCTGCGCGTGAGAGCCCTGTCTACTACATGTTCAAGAAGTGGGAGATAGCGCTGCCTATCCACCCAGAATTCAGGACCCTCCCTATGGTAGTCTACGTGCCGCCGCTCAACCCCGTGGTGACTACGCTGGACAGGCGCGGGCTCTACTCTGCAGACTACAGGGACGTGCTCCCTATAATAGACGAGCTCAGGATACCGATAAGATACCTGGCCAACATGTTCGCTGCTGGCAACGAGGAAGAGGTAAGGAAGGCTCTGAAGAAGCTAATAGCCATCAGGGAGTACTTCAGAATGGTGAACGTTGAGGGTAAAAGTAAGCTGGAAGCCTCACGGATCCTAGAGGAAAACGGTCTCTCCAGAGAGGACGCGGACCTAATGTACAAGTGGCTGGCAATAGGGAAAGAGAGGTGGATCATCCCGACCAGTAAGAAAGAGCTCAGAATAAGCATAGCCAGGAGAGGCTAGGATGGGGGTGCTGGGTGGTGGTTGATAGGGCTCCCCCGGCACTGGTAATAATCGTGTCCGTCTTCGTAGTGGCGGGCCTGGCAACCCTGCTAGATACACCTCTAGTTACTGCTCAGACACCCGAGCTGGTAGTTAGGTACGTTAATGGGAGTCTCCCACTGGATCCTAGGGCCGACTTCTGGGAGGGACTCGACAAGATGGAGGCCACTCTTGGGTCCCAGTCGATAGTCTACCCCCTGACACCGCAGTCCACGGCAACGCTTAGAATAACAGCTGCGTATAATCTGAGCCATATAGCTTTCTACGTGGAATGGGAGGACCCGTCAATGGACGTCGAGGTTCCCGGAGGAACCGATGTTTTCGCAGACGCTGTGGCTATCCAGCTGCCCGTATCTGAGGGTAGTCTCCCCTATATATGCATGGGCACTGTGTCTGACCCCGTCTATATCGTTTACTGGAAGGCGCCGGAAACAGTCGAGGCTCTAGTTGCTGGCAGCGGCTACGGGCTTTCACCGGAAGAGAGGGAGGCGCTAGGCCTTTCCAAGACGCCTAAGAGCCCCATAGAGAAGCTGCCAGAAAGCGAGCAGGATTGGGTGGCTTCTGCCATCTATGAGGGGGGCATGTGGAGGCTTGTTATGGTGAGGGAAACAGGGAGCACTCACCCCTTAGAGACGGGGATCAGGCCCGGAGGCGAGCTGAGCATAGTATTGGCCAGGTGGGAGGGCTCCCAGTATGAAAGGGGAGGATTAAAGAAGATCAGCGGCTGGCTAGGCCTCAAAGTAGAAGAACCACCCGTGGCGCCGGAGGCGGTTACTGAGACTGTTACTGAGACCGTGACCGTCGAGGAGGTAGTGGAGAGGGTTCCATATTCCGTGGTATTCGTAGCAGGGCTCGCCCTTATAGTTGCGGCAGCCACGATCTATGTCATGCTGAGGAGGCGCCCCTCAAGTGCCTAAACGCTTCAATGAGAAGCTAAGGCTTTTTTTGGAGCCAGTTTCCGGGGCCCGGCCGGTAGGAGTTATTGATGAAAGACAGCTCGCTCTTTTATGGAAACTGCTTTTAGCGTTCTACATTCTAGAGCTCATACTTAACAGGCTACTTTTCAGGGTCCTCATATTCATACCCCCAGGCCCCTTGCTAGACCTGCTAAACGTGCTTACAAGCGAGGTCGGGCTTTTCTCTCTGAATGCCGTGACTATCCTCTCGGCCATAATATTGCTGCTCCATTTCAGGGCTCCCGCCGCCCTGATCCCGCTAGTCATGCTATTCCTAGACATTGTGGGCCTAGCCAAGGCCTCTTGGGCCCTATTAGCTGTAGCCCTTGTACCCCTCTACTTGTCAGCTCGAAGGTTCCTCGAGTCCCTCTTAATGGTTTTCCTGGCACTCACTTCTCTGACCCAGTCCCCAGGGGTTGTTGTAGCAGCCACAATACTGTGGCTCATAGCGCCCATACCCTTGCTGGGTAAAGTCTCTTGGAGGAACCTTCTGGTGGCTGCCCCTTTCATTCTAGTCTCCTTAGCAATGGCTTACAGGAACTACTACATAGCAGGCCAGATCCTTTCGCTTGGCATGGGTCTCATGGACCCCCTGCTTCTCCCCCTAGCAATTGTGCTTTACTCGCTGGCGGGGTTCCCGGGCCCTTTGGCGCTACTGATAACGGGCCCCAGCATACAGTTGTCGAGCCAGGTTACTGTAATAGCTGCCGCCTACATGGTTGAACAAAGGAGGGTCAAGCGTTGAGGCTAGCCTTGAGGGTACTCTCAATACTCTTTGATTATCCCTCCAAAGAGTTTGAGTCGCTAATAAGAGAGGCTGACACTGTCTTAGAGGCCCTCTATGCCGAGAACCCTAAAATCGCTAGACACGTGGAGAAATTCATCCGCTCGGTAAACGGCGAGGACGCAGAGGAGCTCTTCGTGTCCATATTCGAGATGCCTGCAAGGTGTAGCCTGTACCTGCACGAGTACCTGTTGAAGGGAAAGGAGGAAGAGCTGGGCAGGTTCCTCCTAGAACTGAAGGGCAGGTATAGGCTAAGAGGGTTCGACATGGATACTCGGAAGGAGCTGCCCGACTACCTGCCAGTAGTACTCGAGTTCCTCTCCCTAGCCCCTGACGAGGATCTCAGACTATTCGCTAAAAGATACCTGGCACCCTTCCTTCCCAAGCTAGAAACGTGTCTATCGAGGAAAGGCGGCGAGAGGTACGTGGCCCTAGTGAAAGCTCTGGAAGAGCTTGTGGAGCCTATAGTAAAGTGAACGATTTACCACGTAATACCTGCTTTAAATTAGTTTTTCCTATTTTAAAGAGCTGGAAATATTCTAACAGCAATCACTTTTTAACCCCCCATTAAAGCCTAGTATAAGTGTGGGTTTGGGTGGCTCCACGTGAGGGCCTCTAGAGGGGCTATAGACACGCGGGTTCTGCTCGGCATCATTGTTGTTGTCATCATAGTAGCCATAGCAGCTGTCATAGCTACCAGGGAGCAGCCAGCACCCCAGCCTGCACCCGAGGAAACAACCCCGCGCGCCACCACCCCCACACCAACCGCTACTACCCCCACACCCACTAAAACACCCGAGGAAACAACACCTGCACCTGCCAAGAAGATCAAGATAGCAGTGATCTCGGACATAGGCGGTAGGGGCGACTTAAGCTTTAACGATATGGCGTTCAAGGGGGCTGACGACGCCGCCAGGGACTTCGGTGTAGAGGTTCTCGAGCTAATAAGTAAAAGCGAGGCTGACTACCTGCCCAACTTGAGGGCAGCTGCAAGGGATCCAGACGTTGCCCTGATTATTGGTGTCGGCTTCCTGCTAACAGACGCCATATATCAGGTGGCCCAGGAATTCCCTGACAAGAACTTTGCCGGCATAGACACTAGCGTGCAGGACAAGGCTAAACAAGAGAAAGGAGAGATTCTCCCCAACGTGCTTGATATAAAGTTTGAAGAGCATAAGGGTAGCGCCCTTGTAGGTGCCCTGGCCTGCTTCCTCCTCACGCAGTACCCCGAGTATAGGCACGTGGGCATGGTTCTAGGCATAGAGATCCCACCCCTGTGGAAGTTCGAGATAGGCTTCAAGTGGGGATGTGACTGGGCCCTCAAGTACTACGAGCAGAAGTTTGGCAGCCTGCCAGAGCACTTGCAGGGCATGACCACTAAGGAGATCGTTCTCTGGGTCTATACAGGAACATTCAGCGACATAACCAAGGGCTACGAGGCTGCCAAGGGGATGTATGCCCAGGGCGCCATAGCCGTGTACAACGTGGCCGGCCCCCTAGGACTGGGTATAAACCAGGCGGTCCAGGAGATAGCCAATGAAAAGAACCTAGAAATGGGCCCACCATTCTGGATAGGTGTTGACGCGAACCAGGACTGGCTGAACCCCGGATTCGTCATAGCAAGCATGATGAAGAGGGTCGATAAGGGAGTCTACTATGCCACGAAACTTGTGGTAGATGGCAAGTTCAGGGACTTCGTCCAGAGAAATGAGGGAGTACTCATACTAGGTATCGGTACAAAGATAGACGGCGAGCTAGCCGAAGGTATAGCAATGAGCACACTAGAAGACCTGGACGAGTTCATACAATTCGGCATCGAAGCCGAGAGGCTGACTGGAAAGAAGGTGTTGCCGCTGCCGCCAGAGGAGATCAAGAGCAAGGTCGAGGCTATGAGAAACAGTGTGCCCCAATGGATCTGGGATGCTGTCAAGGAGCTGGAAGACAAGATCAGGAATGGAGAGGTAGAGGTGCCCTTACCAACAAGCCAAGAAGAAGTTGAATCGTGGAGACAGAAGCTGGGCTAACGGCCTGGTACTCTTTAATGCATTCTCATTTTATATTTTATTTTAATAATTTTATAATAAAATTTACGTGATTTATTTGTCCCGAGACTTAACCTTATTTCCCCTGAAAGCAAATACTACCATGGGGGATGTAGAGAAAGGGAGTCTCCCGAGGGGTGAGGACAGCCGGAACACTTAACCCCACCTCCAATTCTTGGTGCTATGAATTGGCTATAGTGGGTGTCATAGGCCTCGGCAATATAGGGCTAAGAACAGCCTGGCTCCTTTCCAGGAGAGGACACCATGTAGTGGGCATTGATAGCAGGATGAATGCTGTAAAAGCCGCAGAGGACATGGGTGCCGAGGCTAAGCTTCTAGACGCTTTAAGCCGCGACGCGCTGAGAACTATTACCTCACGTGTAGATGTCGTGGCTCTGGCACTTCCCAGCTCAATGGCCTATAAGGCTCTACTCAACCTGGCCTCCCTAGGCGTTGACACCGTTGACGTCTCCTTCATCAGGGACGGGCTCGAAGAGCTCGAGTCCGAGGCCTCCACTACGAATACCAGGATAATAGTCAATGCAGGGTTTGCTCCAGGGCTCTCAAACGTGCTCATAGCTAGAGGTGTAAGTGCTGTAGATGGGAGGCGTGCCAGGGTTTATGCAGGCGGTATTTCAGAGGATCCCCGCAGCCCGCTGGGTCTATCCGCAACCTGGAACACGGAAGACCTGATAGAAGAGTACATCAGGCCGGCCAAGCTTGTTAAAGATGGTAAAGTTGTCGAGATAGACCCCCTTGATGGTCCTGTGGAGAGAGTGAAGATAAAAGGCATAGGCGAGCTTGAGTGCTTTTACACGGACGGCCTGGGAAGCCTTCTTAAAACCTTTGGGCACCTAGAAGAGCTAGCCGAGTGCACCCTAAGGTGGCCGGGCCACCTGACAATAATGAGGGGCCTCAAATCGCTCTCCATGCTTAGCAGGAAACCCGTCGAAGTGTCTGGGTGTCCAGTTTACCCGGCTAGTTTTCTAGCCGAGATCCTGAAAAAGGTATCAGCTAAAAGTAGGGACATAGCCTTACTAAAAGTAGTTGTAAGGGGGCATCGCGGAGAGGCTGAATACGAATCCATCGTAAGGTCTGACAACAGGTGGTCAGCCACATCAATAGCTGTCAGTTCAGTTCAGGCAGCATTCGTGGAAATGCTGGTTTCAGGATACCTTCCTAGCGGAGAAGGAGGGGTGTTTTATCCAGAACAGTTCGGCGGAATTGAAAGGATCTACTCGCTTATCATAGAGTCTGTCAAGGAGGGCGGCGTAATGGTAGAGGAGAGGATCACTACTCTTACCTCCTCTCCACCGTGAATCAGGGTGCGTGACAGGTTCCCCACTAGTTTAAGGGCAACGGTCTCTTGTCAGTCTCCTTGGATACACTGTGACTCGTAGCTTCCATTTCCGAAGTGTTTCTAGGCGTTTAGCTTTTCCTGTACTCCCTAAAGAGGCCTGTCTTGAAGGCGGATTTACTCCATGAAGCTTTCAAGTCCAGGCCTTGGCCTTCTATTCCCTGTATCCTCCTGGTGTCTCTTAGATCCCCTAAGTCTCTCGATTATGGCTCTGGCGGTTTCTCTCCCTATTCCTGGTATCTTTTCTAGGTCGCTTAGAGTGGCACCCATTAGGTCGTCGATGCTTCTATATCCGCTTTCGTAGAGCCTTCTAGCCCTGACTCTCCCTATGCCGGGCAATGTTACTAGCTGTAGGAGCTCTTTCTTGACGCCGTGCCTTAGCCTAGCCTCTAGCGTCTTGAACTCTCTGGCGTAGACACTAGGGAGCCCCATTTCTCTAGATATTATTGATAGACTAACAGAGACCCATGTCACGGTGTCGACTATGCTTGCAACATCACCCGGCCCTACGCCGTACCTCTCCCATAGCTCTTGCTCGCCGGCCTCGTTTATCCAGTCCCTTAGTAGGAACGTTACTTTGATTCTCCTGGCTTCTTCAGGCCCCATCCAGTCTATTATGTCAAAGAGGCTTGGAGCCTCTTCGAGCACCCTGTCCAGGAGGGCTTCTTCTTCCCTCTTACTCACGGGGAGTTTCGGGGTGTCAGGTATCGAGGATATGATGTATAGTAGCTCGACTTCCCCAGGGCTTTTAATCCTCTTGGCAAGGCTGTCCAGTATCTTGACGCTTTCAGGGTCTATGTATAGCCTGGAGACCTCGAAGCCCAGCCTGGTAGCTTCCACCCTGCCCGGGCCTGCCTCCTCTACGAGGCCCCATTCCTTAAGGTTATCCACTGCGGATCTAACCATGTCTAGGAGGGGTTGCCCAGGGTTCTGTATGTAGTACAGAGTGTTCTCCAGTACTCTTACCAGTTGTGCCTCACCCGTGACTCCCCCTGCTATGAGCCCTAGCACCGCATGCCTCAGCCTTCTCATGGTGTAGAGTTTGCTTGTCACCTTCTCTATCTCTGCAAGGACGTATTCTTCCATCAGCGACTCTTCGTCGTCCAGACCTGAGGCTACTATGACTGCCTCGCCGAATGGGTCCATAGAGGGTCTTCCAGCTCTTCCAGCCATTTGCTTGTACTCTGACACGCTTATGGGCCTCCTACGCCCTGCCTCGTACCTATAGTACTCGTCTATAACCACTCTCCTGGCTGGCAGGTTGACGCCGGCAGCTAGGGTGGGGGTGGCGAATATAGCTGATATTGCCCCGCGCCTAAACGCTTCCTCAATGATCCTTCTCTGCCTGCTCGATAGGCCTGCATGGTGGTAGCAGGTACCTCTTCTCACGAGCCTTGCCAGTTCTTCCTTGAGTGCTCTGGGACCGTCTGTTTCGAGGAGCAGGTCTGCATAATACCTGGCGAGGTCCCTATCGTAGTTGAGGTATCTACTAGCCTCGGAGGCTCTTAGGGCTAGGGCCGAGGCTCTTCTGCGTGACTGTGAAAAGACGAGGCTTTGTCCCCCGTCTTTGGAGGAATCTATGGCCAAGTCTATGGAGGGCGTGTTGGTAATGTTTCTCACGTCCCTCTTTTCGCCATCGGCAAACACTATCCTGTAACCCTTAAAAACACCCTCCCTCAGGGGCACCGGCCTCCACTCGGAGTAGACTAGCCTGGCTCCGAGCCACTCGGCTATTTCCTCGGCGTTGGCTACTGTGGCGCTTAGTGCTACTATCTGCACGGATCCCTCATAGCCCAGGCTTTTGAGCCTCGCTATTAGGGACTCCAGCACGGGGCCCCTCTTAGGGTCGCTTACATAGTGGATCTCGTCGATTACCAGTACTCTAACATCATCGTATCCCAGGGTCTTCCCCCTTATCATTGAGTCCAGCTTTTCATAGGTCGAGACAACCACGTCCGCGTCCCCGGGCCCTTCTTCTAGGTCTCCTATAACTATGCCGACGCTGAGGCCGAGATCCTCGAGTACCTTAAAAGAGGAGTATTTCTCCACGGCTATACTTCTGAGAGGAGCTATATAGAAGGCACGGCCCCTGCCCCGTTTGAGGGAGTTATATATAGCTATTAGCGCTATGAGCGTCTTGCCAGAGGCTGTGGGGCTGAACACGACAACGCTGGCTCCCTTCTCCACGCCCTCTTTGAGGGCGAGCTCTTGGGGCGGGTAGAGGCTCTTGTATCCTAGGGCGCTTAACAGTTCTAGGGTAAGTTTCGTGGGCAAGCTATACACCAGGCACATCTCTGCGGGCTAGACAATGGCTCTCCCGTTCTCTTAGATACCCGTAATACCTTAAATAGAGGAATGTGGCGGGGACTTGTACATCAGTCCCCTACCCTTCGATAGAGGACTGCCTGGATCACTCTTAGAGTATTTAGGGTCGAAGAGACTTTTTACGCGGCGTCTCCTCGCCTATTGCCTACTGGCACACACTGGTGTGTTCAAGGATGGTGGCTGTGGGGCTCGCCGCTTGGCTGGGGGGTTCGCTAGGTTTTCCTGTAGCACCCGCTCCTGACTTCGTATATTATCCCTTCTCTGTGCAGCCTTCTTATAACCTCCTTGACCTTTTCTTCGTCAACCTTGTGGCTTTTAGTGACTTCACTGACTATGTCGTTGTACCTGGCGCATTCCCTGTCGCTGCTTTCCGCGAGTCTCTCCACCACCTGTTCCACCACGCCCATTAGTTTCCTCACGTGCAGGCTTGCCCCGGTCATTAAGATGCCTACGTCGATGGTTCCTGTCTCCACGTCTACTCCAACGCTTTCCAGGAAGGATAGTGTTATCCTTATCGCTTCGGCTGCGTCTTCCTCTGTGGCCTCGTTCTTCAGGGCCATGCGTGCGTGCGCCTCTGTCAGCCTAATAACGGCCTCTAGCTGTCTTGGCGTTATGGGTATGGCGGTCTGCCCCATCGTGGATGCCGCCTTTAGCCCTGAGCTTCTAAGCTCCACGAAGAAGTCTCTTATGAGCTCTTTGGCCTGGGGCGTCAGCTTCGGCCTAACATACCTCCTGGCATAGATCACGTATTTCTTGAGGGTTTGCGGGTCTATTTCTGGCTTGAATCTTTCAATGTCGCTGTGGGCCTCCAGTATGTAGGCTGCTAGCTCCCTGTCCCTCTCCATGTTGATAACGTCCCTCACCACGAATATGAGGTCGAACCTTGAGATGATAGTTGGAGGTAGCGTGACGTTATCAGTGAAGCTCTTGGAGGGATCGTAGAGCCCGTACTTAGGGTTACCAGCTGCCAAGACGCTTGCCCTGGCGTTTAACCTAGCCACTATGCCAGCCTTAGATATGCTGACCACCTGTTGCTCCATGGCTTCGTGTATGGCAACTCTCTCTTCTGGCCTCATCTTATCGATCTCGTCTATAACTGCGACACCCCCATCAGCAAGCACCAGTGCCCCGGCTTCAAGGTAGAACTCACCCGTCTTACTGTCCCTGATAACAGCGGCTGTGAGGCCAGCAGCAGTCGATCCCTTGCCGCTCGTGAACACGGCTCTAGGAGCTATCCTGGCAGCTGACTGGAGTAGCTGGCTCTTAGCGACGCCAGGGTCGCCGATGAACAGGACATGGATGTCGCCCCTTATCCTGGTACCGTCTGGCATGACTTTCGGTACTCCGCCGAATAGTAGTAGGGCTATTGCTTCCTTAAGATCCCAGTGGCCATATATGCTTGGTGCTATGCTTGCAACAATCTTCTCTCTGACCCACGGGTCCGACGCCAGGTCCC
The DNA here is from genome assembly GCA_015521705.1 of Desulfurococcales archaeon. Lineage (GTDB taxonomy): Archaea > Thermoproteota > Thermoprotei_A > Sulfolobales > Acidilobaceae > S141-84. The sequence continues at coordinate 12,440 of WANR01000044.1, read as the reverse complement.
TTATCTTTTCCTCGTCTTCCCTGGTTATTGTGACTTCTTCCAGCATTTTCTCCGATATTTTAACACTATTCGCCTCGATATACATCTCGTAGAGCGGGTTAGTAGGGCTTCTCTGCTCCAGCCGGGGGATCCCAGTAATAGTCACCCTGTCTCCCGGCCTAGCCGTATCGACTAGGTCGTCTATCAGGTGAACCTCTATGCTCCTAGGCATCTGGCCTCCAGGCACGTCCTCGGGCCTCTCCTGTACCACTATCTTTTGCCAGTCTATGTACCTCGACCTCTCCTTTAACAATGAAAACCTGCCGCCACCCTCCCCACATATAGGGCATATAGTGGGCTTCTCTATCCTGTCACCTATGTACTCGTCGGGGCTCATCGGCCATTCGAACTCTCCGCCGCACTTTTCATGCCTGAAGAACGCCTTTATCATCCTATTCCTCAGCGGGTGCATCCTGGTCACTATACCCTCTATCTGGACCAGCTTAGCTACATGATCGCTTCTGAGATCCCTTATCCTAATTGTCTCGAAAAGGTTGACTACCCTAACGTAGATCCTCCTAGCCGAGTAGTCTGGGCTCTCCCTCTCGGCTATCTCCCTTACAGCATCGCTAGCTTCCTTGAGGACTGTGTCGGGATCCTCGATTAGGGCCTCCGCCAGCTCTGTATCGTACCTGTACAGGTCTGGGTAGTCTACTATCAGGCTCGAGGAGCTATAGTTTATCATCCTCCTAATCCTTTCCATGTACTTGAACCTGCCAGTGGGGTCCCTAAAGTTTGATATGAAGTCTTTAAACTTATCCGCGTAGCCTATGCTCCTTTCTCCCAGTATTTCCTCCGTCACTCTAGCCTCACCCCTCGCCTCTCGCCAGGGATCCTATGTAGCTCCTCCACGATTCTATTGTGTCACGTATTACCTTATAGACAAGGGCCTCCTCGGGCGTCATCCTCTCCTTGAACTCTTCACTACCAGACTGTGCCAGCCTCAGTAGCTTAGTAGCTCTACTTTCAGCCAGCTCTACCAGGTTCCTCTCAACCACTTCCCTATCCCTGAACAGCATTTGCGTGGGGCTTTCCCTGATAAGGGAGTTAAGCCTTCTAACCAGCTCTCCCGCCTTCATGTAGAAGTCCTGGGGTAGTTGGCTAAGCTCGTTGGCCCCGGTCTTTTTCCTCTCCCTGAAGTGGTACATGTTGACATAGTCTATGTCGACGCTCGAGTCCTTGATCTCAACAATGCCTCTAGAAGCCAGCTCCATAGCCTGCCATCGGGGGAGCTCTATCTCGTCCCCTCTTCTAGCGTTGAGTATGCCACCCGGTGTCGGTAGCCCCCTATAGTCTCTCAGGAATAGCGACTTGACCCCCCTAGCCTGGTAGTCCAGCCTCACCAGCTCCAGCCTCTCCCTGACAGATAGTAGCGCCATAACCTGCCCTCCCGGGTTAGATAGTCGCGGCCAGGGCGAATATTGTTGTAGAAACACTGATTAGGGGGTAACCCGTTTAAAACGCCCAGGGAGGCTCCATAAATAGTATTATCCGTGGATGACCGAGTAGAGATGGGTGCCCAAGCCAGGGTGCGCGGCCATGAGTTCTATAGGGGAAATACTCTGGGTGGAGAAGTATAGGCCGAAGAGCCTGTCCGACATTATAAACCAGAAGGAGATCGTCGAGAGGCTAAAGAAGTTTGTATCAGAGAAGAACATGCCCCACCTCCTGTTCGCAGGCCCTGCAGGGACTGGGAAGTGCGTGACGCGGGACACGCCAATACTGACCTGGGAAGGCGTTAGGACTATAGGCGAGATTGTTGAGGGCAGTCTCGGAAACGGGAGGGCCGGCTTAGGCTTCAAGCCTGCAAGGATAGGCGTCTACTCCCTCGGGCCCCGCGGATCCATAGCCCGCTCTGTGACAAGCCACGTCTTCAAAGGGGTTTCTAGTAGGACTGTCAGGATAGAACTAGATGGAGGGAAGTTCGTCGAGACCACGCCGGAGCATCCACTACTCGTGTTAGGGCCTAGTGGGGCGCCTGAATGGCTGCCAGCCGAGGATGTAAGGGCCGGCTACTACGTAGCAGCCCCGCGGATGATTCCAGTAGGCGGCCTCCAGGAATATCCAAAGCTGGAAGCACTAGCCTCGCTTGCAGGGATCCTGGAGGCTCTCGCGGGCCAAGAAAGTGGGGGGATCTACTGCGGAGACAGGCAAGCTATAAGCCTTGCATCGGCCCTCCTAGAGAAAGCTATTAGCCCGAAATATAGGCGTGTCCCTAGCGCGGCCGGCGACTCTTGCATCGAGATCCCCAGTAGAGTCGCCGGGACGATTTACCAGGCACTAGGCGCTAAAGATGGGGGGCCCGGCCGTGGGGTTCCACCTCTTCTCTGGAGGAGCACGAGTGGTTTGACAGCTTATGCTAGGTCCCTGATAGGGGCTTCCAGGGAGATTGGCGGTATCCACGGGGTTTGGGTCAAGAGGGGGAAGGCCGCCATAGAGATCTCCTACGCCCTAGAGGCCCTAGGCCTGCGCACGACGCTCAAGAGAGACGGGAAGGCCACTATAGTGTCATGGACTGGCGAGGACTACGACGCGCCAGAGGACTGGGGTAGCAGGTGGATCCGCTGGGAGAGGGTCTCCCGCGTCACGGTCTCTAAGGGGGACAAGGTAGTCTATGATCTGACGGTGCCAGGTTACGAGAACTTCATAGGGGGTCACGGCCCACTGGTGCTCCATAATACCACGGCTGCCCATGCCCTGGCCCACGACTTGTACGGCGAGAACTATAGGCAATACGTGTTGGAGCTAAACGCTTCAGTATCCAAGGACACGCCAATACTGGTGAGGCTCTGGGGGCTCACATTAAGAACCACTTTCGGGGAGCTAGACAGGCTCTACTTTGGCAGCGGAGACTTTGTCAGGCTAGGGACAGGCGAATATGCTAGAGCAGAGGGCCTCGAGGTTCTCACCTACGACGTAGAGTCCGGGAGAGTGGCTTGGGCTAGCGCTACCTGGATCATTAGGCATAGGGCTGGCAAGATACTGCGTGTTAGGGTTAAGGGGGGAGGGGAGCTAGGCCTGACAGGCAACCACTCTGTCATGGTGCTCGACGATGATGGCAGGCTAGTAGAGAGATCTGCTAGCGACATAAGGCCGGGAGACTACCTGGTCTCTTTCACGGCTCTGCTTCACGACAGTGAGAGTCTAGCAGATCCTGGGGCTAGAGCCAAGCAGGGCGATTACATGGAGCGGTCCCCGGCTCTCCTATCAGTTGCAGTGACTAGGGCAGGTGGTGAGACAGGCAGTAGCACCCTGGTATCCAGCGGTTACGCGGGAGCCCATCCGGGCACGCAATCCCTAGAGCGCCTTGACGAGGGCCTCTTCTTCAAGGGGCAGCCAAGAAGGGTTCCGCCGAGGATCTACTCTGCACCGCCAGCTCACAGGCTGGCCTACTTGAAGAGCTTAAACACTAGAGAAGACGGGGAATGGCGGCTCGTACCTGCCTCTTCCAGAGACTTTGTCATAGACGTCGCTTGGCTGGCAAGAATAACCGGGGTGGCAAGCCTCTTAGGCGGGAAGAGTGCTAGAATCGGCTGGGACGGGGAGAGCCAAGGCCCGCTACCCTCACGGCCTTTCGCCAAATTCCTTAGAGAAGCCAGATACGCAGCCAGGAAGGCTTCAGAGTCTATGGCCTGGCTCACGATCCTAGAGTCTAGAAAGACCGTCTCCAAGGAGGAAGCGTTGAAGGCTCTCTCGAGCATAGACGAATCCAGGCTCCGGAAGGATCATAGGCTTGTCATGGAGAGGCTTCGGAGACTTGTCTTCTCGGATATACATGTGCTTGAAGTAGAGCATGTAGAACTGGTGGACTACAACGACTACGTCTACGACGTGTCTGTGCCCGGTGGCAGCATGTTCTTCGCGGGCGCCGTACCCGTCCTTCTACACAACTCAGACGAGAGAGGTATAAACGTGATAAGAGAGAAGGTTAAGGAGTTTGCTAGGAGCAGGTCCCCTGCAGGGATCCCGTTTAAGATAGTAATACTAGACGAGGCGGACAACATGACTAGCGACGCTCAGCAGGCCCTTAGGAGACTCATGGAACTCTTCTCCGCCTCTACGAGGTTCATTCTGATAGCCAACTACCCCTCAAAGATAATAGACCCCATACAGAGCAGGTGTGCCTACTTCAGGTTCCAGCCCCTAAAAAAGGAGGATATAGTGGAGAGGCTTAGGTATATAGCGGAGAACGAGAACGTCGAGTACGATGAAGAGGCCCTGGACACGATATACGAGATAAGCGAGGGCGATATGAGGAAGGCTATAAACATCCTGCAGTCATCAGCGGCTCTGGGCAAGGTTACTGTGGAGTCCGTGTTCAGGGTTGTGGGCATGGCAAAGCCCAAGGAGATAAGGGACATGATTAAGCTGGCGCTCAGCGGAGACTTCACCTCGGCGAGGACAATGCTGAGAAAGCTCATGATCGAGTACGGGCTCAGCGGGGAAGACGTGGTCAGGCAGATACACAAGGAAGTAATGGGCCCCGATATTAAGATAAGTGACGACCTCAGGGTCCTCATATCCGACTATCTAGGCGAGATCCACTACAGGATGGTTGAGGGCAGCGACGAAGACATACAGTTAAGCGCCTTCCTTGCATGGCTGGCTATGATAGGCAAGAAGGTTGGTGGAAAGGGTTGAGCGTTCAGGCCAGGGCCAGAAGGCTTCCCTGGGTCATAAAGTACAGGCCTAGGAGGATCGATGACGTCGTCGACCAGGAAAGGGCCAAGAAGGTTATACTGCCCTGGTTCAGGGCATGGCTTGAGGGGAGGAAGCCCTCCAAGAGGGCCCTCCTACTCTATGGCCCGCCGGGTGTGGGGAAGACCAGCCTCATAGAGGCCATAGCTAGCGAGTACGACCTCCAGCTGATAGAACTGAACGCCAGCGATTATAGGAAGGCGGAGGATGTTAGGAGGGTTGTAGGAGCAGCGGCCAAGAAGAGGCCCCTTTTCAAGAGAGGCATAGTGATCCTGCTAGACGAAATAGACGGCATAGCGCCCAAAGAGGATGCGGGCGGCCTCACAGCTCTCATGGAAATAATCCCTGAAACCGAGAACCCGATAGTTATGACTGCCAACGACCCCTGGAAGGAGCAGCTGAGACCCCTGAGAAACCTCGTGGAAATGGTTCAGTTCAACAGCCTATCTCTGACGCACATAGTGTCTTTGCTCCAAAGGATATGCGATGCAGAGGGCCTGGAGTGTGAGAGGGAGGCTTTAAGATTTATAGCCGAGAAGAGCATGGGGGACCTAAGATCAGCGATAAACGACCTGCAGGCACTCGCGGAGGGCTATGGTAGGGTCACGATAGGCCTGGCACGCGCGATAGTTAGGGGCAGGGAGAAGAGCATTGACCTGTGGAGGGTTCTTAACCAGGTCTTCTACGCCAAGTACGCGTGGACAGCCAAAAGAGCCGTTACCAACAGCGAGGAGGACTACGAGACGCTGATCTCCTGGCTCAACGACAACATCCCCAGAAAATACTCAGAGCCTGGCGACGTATTCAGGGCTCTGGACTCCCTCTCCAGGGCCACGGTTTTCCTCTCCAGGGCCAAGTTCAAGGGCCACTGGGCCCTGCTATCCTACCTATTCGACCTGATAGGCCCTGGAGTAGCTATGGCCCGGAAAGAAGGAGGGGTTGAGAAGACTAGCTACTCCTATCCTGACAGGATAAAGTTAATGGCCATGACGAAGTCTTCCAGGGAGATAAGAGAGAGGCTGGCACTCAGACTGGCTAGGAGACTCCACGCTTCATCATCTACCGTTAAGAGAGAGATACTACCCTTCCTCTACGTAATATTCAGAGAAGCGCCAGACCCCACCACAGCTGCAAGACTAGCCATCGGCTACGAGATGAACAAGGACGAGGTCTCCCTAATAGCTGGTAAGAGGTCCTCTGAGATACTAAGAGCCATAGATAAAATTAAGAGGGCCCGATTAGAGCCTGTGACCGAGACTACAGGCAAGTCTAGGCCTGGCGTGGAAAAACCCGGAAAGGGTAAGAGAAGAGCCAAACCTGAGGAAAAGCGCAGGGGCCTCGATGCTTTCTTTTAAGGAGAAATTCCTTGGATCTAAGAGTTTAAAGGTTTAAGCCTTGAAGTGGCGGAACTAGTAGAGCTACCTAATGGTATTAAATGCTGGGCCTGGTGCTAGCCACTTATGCCTGCCGCGGCCCTTTGAACCCTAGCTTGTGTTCCCACTGATCATCAATGCTTGTAGGGCAACGCCTTCTATTTTCTCTATGAGTGGTGTCCCGCTGAAGGGAGTTTCCACCAGGATTAGCTGTGATCCGTGCTTCTTAGCCTTGCTGACTAGCCAGCTTGACGCTCTGTCTATCGGCGTGCCGTTCTGGTCAACCATTGCAACTGCTATTGCCCCTGTTGACAGGGCCTTCTCTGCTTCGAGAAGGTTTCCAGGCGTTGTCTGGGCTTCGGGGCCTGCTGAGAGGACTATGCTAATGTCTACCCCGAGCCAGGATATAGAGCCTACTATGAGTGCTGAGGATACCACAGCTTTGGATCCCGCCAGGGAATCCTTGAGGGCCCAGTACACTGCTAGGGCTCTTGTAGCCAGGGCTCTCGCGTTTTCCATGTAATGGTCTCTGCACTCGGGCCTAGCCGAGGCCAGTGCTAGGGACAGTTTTTCCATGAGGACCGCGTAGTTGAGAGGGTTGTATATGGGGTAGTGCCTGCCAGCCTTACCGCTTACCGTGGGGGGCTCTCTTGCCAGCCTTTCAACATTTATGGCTCCAGCCTCTCCCATCAGGGATTCTGCTACCTGGTCCGCCCTGGTGTGCGCCATTGTTACTACTATATCTGCTTTTTCCAGTAGTTTTATGAAGGATGGCCTCAGGGCCGGCGAGTGGGGATCCAGGGTAGGTGGGAGCGATTCCAAGACGTCTCCGGGGCACAGGATAGTTGCAAGATCCCCCTCTATGCCGGGAAAAGTGGCTACTACCAGTAGTCCGCCACTCTCATACCTGGTGGTTCCCGGCATTACTAGTGCCGTAAGGCTTAGGGATAGTATTGCCACGGCTGCTAGGTAGCTGAGATGGCTGGTTGTGTGCACATTTCACACCGAATCTATATAAGTCTGTGCACAGACTTTATTCTTAGCGGTGCCTCAAGCCTTGGCTCACAGCCTGGCTATAAGACTGGCCGGCGTGACTGTGGCCTATAACAGTAAGGTAGCCCTGGACTCTGTGACGCTTAACTTAGAAGGCCCGGGCCTCGTCCAGATACTAGGGCCAAACGGTGCAGGCAAAACAACGCTCCTCAAAACAATAATGGGAGCCGTCAGGCCTGTAAGGGGCAAGGTCGTAGTGGAGGTTGGGGGTAAACCTTGGCCTGGAAACACATACGACCTGGTAGGCTACGTTCCACAATATTTCGATCCCCCTCCAACAAACCCTATGACAGTCTACGAGTTTGTAGAAGCGTCTACAAGGCTTAGAATGCCCGTTAGTAATGGGAAGCCTGTCCATGAAGTGGTTGAAAGGGCCCTAGAGTCCTGCAAGATACCTCCAGAGATGTATGGCTACAAGCTATCAGAGCTGAGCGGCGGCATCCTCAAGAGAGTACTACTAGCCAGGGCCATAGCCTTCGAGCCCCAGATACTGCTCCTAGACGAGCCGTTCACCTTCCTGGACCCGGCAGCTTCCAGAGCCCTGGCGGGACTCATAGAGCGCTACTCTAAGCGGGCCCTGGTATTGGTTACCACGCACGACCCCTCTATCCTCTACGAGGCCACCAGGAAGCTCGTGGTGCTGAATAAGAGGCTGATAGCTGCAGGTAGTCCCCACCAGGTTCTGAGTAGCAGGGAATTATGGAAGACCCTCGGCCAGCTAGCGGGTGACCAGACGTGGATGGGCCCGACAGGGGAGTAGCGGTAGTAGCTGTTTCAGCGCTTGCAGCGGCATACCTGTTATCCCTAAAGTATCCTCTGTCGTGGATCCTGGCCATGTCGTCGGCCGGCCTGGCCTATGGTGCTTTGAGCTCCGTGCTCCACGCGAGAGGGCTATTATTCATGGCCGGCGCGGCGCCTCATGTAGCCCTAGCCTCTGCCAGTGTTTCAGCCCTTTTCTTCAGCGGCCTTGGCTTATGGTGGCTCTCCTCCTCCATTCTACTGGGCGTCGTGATAATAGTAACTACTGGCTACCTCGTCTATAAGGGTCTCAACGCCGACATCGCGGCCGGGTTTCTTGTATCCCTCTCTAGCACCATAGCGGTTCTAGCCTTGTACAGGGTCTCCGTTTCCGGGGGCGAGGTTATTGGCCTAATAATAGGGGATCCTCTATTGACGAACCCTGGTGAGGCCTTACTATTGCTAGCCATGGCTGCGACGCTACTAGCCGTCTTCGCTACTCACGGGTGGAGGCTTGTGTATCTAGGCCTCCTGAGGGAAGAGTCACTGCTAGGCACTGCTAGGGGGCTGCTGTGGGACCTATCACTATACCTGGTCTTGGGAGTGGTTACTGTGGGCATGCTGAGGATCGTGGGCTTCGTTCTGGAGCACGTCCTACTCATTCTCCCAGGAATCGTGGCTTCTCACATAGTTAAGGGCTGGCGCAAGGGGCTACTAACAAGCGCTGTCATAGGGCTCTCGGCATCCATAGCTGGACTGGCTATCGCCGTAGTCCTGGATATAAGCCCTTCAGGCGCCTCCGGCGCTATACTAGTATTATTATTCCTGTACACTAGAATACTACGTGGAGGCTAGCCTTGGCTAAGAGAAGGTTTGGCGTGAGCCTCTCCGAGGAGCTAGCCTCTCGGCTCGACAGGATCTCGCAAGCACTGTCCACTGATAGGAGTAGCCTCGTAGAGAGAGCGGTTAAGGCCATGATAGACGACTATGAACACCTGTTGAGATCACACGCCTGCAACGGCGTGATCCTTGTGGCATGCAGCGACGAGCCTCATAAGGGCTTTACCCGGATCATAGAAGGGTACAGGGACATAACAGCCGCCCACATACATGCACACTTAGAGGAGGGATGCATCGACCTCCTAATAGTTTCAGGATCCTCCGAGAGAATAATGAAGCTGCATGAGGCAATAGAGTCTAGTAACTGCAAGACCAGGTTCATCCACATACCATAGACGATATAAGTGTGGAGATCTATGCGTCTAGAAGGCCCCGAATAGACGGTTAACTACTGGTTGCATCTTACTATTCATTCTCTGCCCCCCAGGCACGGGTAGGGTTTTTAGCGTCTAGTTCTCGCTGGTTTCCCCAGAAATTTCTGGGGAAACACCTCTTCATTACTGGGAAGGATAGGGCTGGGAATCCTCTAGAGCATGCTCCAAATACTCTAACGGGCCAGAACGGTTCTCCGGGAGTAAATGGTTCTTCCTGGTGTTACGTAGAGTAACTATTATATTTGGGGACATGTCTCGGCTAGGGATCCCTAGGTTACCGGGAAGCCCTACCACTGTGAATGTGGCCAAGCGGGATTAAAGCAATTTAATACTTGAGGCCTCGGTTATACTTCACGGGGGTGTGTTCCTGTGTCTGGTGTTAGGCTGGAAGTTGTCGATATAGATGTTCCTGAGGGCACTAACGTTATTATTGGGAGGACCCACTTCATCAAGACTGTTGAAGACCTCTACGAGGCCCTTATAACGAGCTCCACGGCTATAAGGTTTGGCGTAGCGTTCAACGAGGCCTCAGGCAAGAGGCTTATCAGGCGCGACGGCAACGACGAGGAGCTCGTCAAGCTGGCCGTGGAGGCCTGCAGGCGTATAGGTGCTGGCCACGTGTTCGTCATCTACCTCAAGAATGCTTGGCCGATCAACGTGCTGAACGCCATAAAGAACGTGCAGGAAGTGGTCTCGATAGACGCCGCTACAGCCAACCCCGTGAAGGTCATAGTAGCCGACCTAGGGGAGCAGAGGGCCCTACTAGGAGTAGCCGACGGCTTCAAACCGCTAGGCGTGGAGAGCGAAGAGGACGTCAGGGAAAGAAAGGAGCTCCTGAGGAAGATAGGCTACAAGAGGTAAAAACCCCGGGAGGAATTTATCTCAAAAAGGTTCTCTTTGGAATTTATTTTTAGGAGAACTATGGCTAGCGGCGGAGCATTCTCGAGGCCAGGAAGCCTATCACCAGCCCCAGCACTAAGACTCCAGCGGCCGCAGTCCCGCTCAGCCTCTCAACCGTTTCAGTAGTTGTTGTAGTGGCCGTTGTTGTAGTAACCATAGTAGTGGTCTCAGTGACGGTAGTCTCCTCCCTCACAGTCCTCTCTATTGTGGTTGTCAGAGTTGTTGTCTCGGTTCTTGTCAGGGTCTCTGTCTCTGTGACTACTCTGACATCGGTAATGATTTGGGTCTCCGTGAAGGTTTCAGTGACCGTTATCTCTGTGGTGGTGGTTTCAGTCACGGTTTCGGTAGTTGTCTCGGTTAGGGTCTCGGTTATAGTCTCGGGAGCCAGGATGCCTAGCGGGGCTCCAATCGAGTTGCTCGGGTGTGGTATATCGAGTAGGAGCGATAATGTGGGGGCTACGGAGAGGGCGCTAACGAAGCCTAGCTCTCCCCTAGGAATGCCAGCGCCTGCAGCTATGAAGACCCCCAGCAGCTCCTCGTAGTATGGCAAGTCGCCGTGGACGCCTGTCACCGTTTTTAACGGTACTGGGTCAGAGAAGATTATGAACTCTCCATTCTCGGCTCTTATACTGCCAGAGGCTGCATAGTTCGGCCTGAGGCTGAAAATGACGTCTCCAGCCCGGGGCCCGAAGAGTCCCAGCACGCTCCCCTCCTCGCGGGTTCCAACAAAGGAGACTACAGGCTCTCCTGTTTCTGGGTCCTCCAGCGACGAGAGAGCCTCCATTATCTCTGAAACCACTTCCCTGTACTCTTCGAGGGGTACGGTTCCATTAGCCTCTCTTCCCTGGAGGTTCACGAAGATCTGGTTATACCCTATGTAGTAGGCCTTTGTCTTTGACAGGTCTATTCTCCCGTTCTCGTCGAGGACTAGTAGGCCCTCGCTCGCCAGCAGGCTATTTATGTGGACGAACTTCTTCACGCTCCACTGTCCATGGTCTGATACTATTATAAAGGCGTCCCTCTTTAGGTCGATGTTATCCATTATAGCCCCTATGAAGGAGTCGACGTACCCATGGGCTTCCCTAAGGTAGTCCTCGAACTCGGGCCTATAGTATGGCATCTCGGGGTCCGCCATGCCCAGGAACTGGTGGAAGACGTTGTCTATTACAGGAGTATAGGTTATCAGCAGGTCGAACTCCTCGTTCTCCAGCACGTACCTTGCAGCCTCCCTGAAGAACTCGTTGGTGAACCTCACCGTCTCCATGTAGGTGTCCACGCCGAACCACCCATTCACTAGGCCGAACCAGTCCCCGTCAGTTATCATCCCTGTCCTAGTCACCACATTGTTCCATATCCTCCACGCTAGGTCCTCGCTCTTCTCGTTGAACCAGAAGGCGTTCGGCCTCATGAGCGACCTGTACAGCCTGAAGTTCTCCTCTGTGAGGTTTAGGGCCTTGAACCTGGGGGCCACGACGTATGTGGAGCCCTTGTAGGTTATGGTCGTGTTTATTGGCCTGCTCCATTCTCCCTCAGATAGTATAGCGGCAGCCTTCGAGGCGTCCTTATCCCTGGGGACTATCGCCACCTTGTCCAGGGACCCGTCGCCGGTGCTGTCGAACACTAGTATGTACCACGTGTCGTCGCCCACCTTTATAGAGGACTCGTACGCGGGCCCCTGGATGCCTAGCTGGTCTAGGTTGGACCAGTTGGTGGGCTCCACTAGCTCTATGTATGTTGCCCTGCTAACGGACTGGTTGGTCGTGTAGAGAGCTGAGAACGTTATCGGGAACAGGAAGGCGTCGTATGGGTTAAACATTTGGGCGTTCTCGAGCTTATCTTCCCAGAAGCTAGGAGTCGACTGGGGGAAAGCCAGCACTATAACTTTTAAACCCTCCCTGTCCGCCGTGACCCATATAGGCTCGGCCTCGAGATACTCGGCCCTGAATCCCAGAACCCTGTCAGTAACCTTGGTCCCTGGAAGATGAATCCTGTTACCGGTAATACCATTAATGCCCGGAGGCGCTCCTGTAGAAAGCACGGCATGCGAAACGGCTGTCGCTGAGGGGAAGGCGACTATCATGCCCTTGGCCATGACGCCTTGCTCTAATAGCGAGGCTAGGTTGGGCATAACTCCTTCTCTGGCGTATTTTTTAAAGAAGTCTGGCCTCGCGGCATCGATGCTCAAAAGTACTACCCTTCCCTGTGCACCAGCACCGATGGCTTCCTGTGCAAGTGTTGAAGGAACCCCTGAGGCTACTACGAGGAGCACAAGGAACAGAGCTATGGCATTAGCCCTCAACCGAGGTACCCCTCTAGTAGATTTAGGTTGTGTGAATCAATATAAAAATCTGGCCTAGCCGAGAAC
>WANR01000043.1 GCA_015521705.1 Desulfurococcales archaeon | reverse complement strand
AGTTAATATTATACCTATAGATCTTATTAATTCATTTATAATATAATCGCCTAATCTATTAATTGTTCAAGCTTAATGTTGCATTAAAATAAATTATAAAAATAACTAAGCCTCGTTTAGTATTCAACGATTGGTCTCCTTAGCCAGACGGGGCCGTGAGGCGTGGTTACTAGGCTGAATTGTGTTAGTGGGTGATAGCTGCGGGGCGGGTCAACCACTATCCTCTCGGGGTATCCTCCCATCCCGGGTAGTTCAATCACTAGCTTTCCCTTCTCTAGGTATGCAGTGCCCGTCCTACCTGCACTATCAGCTACTTCGTAGACGGTTAAGCCCTGGAAGCTAATACTTCTCCTGAACCTTAGCTCCCGCTCAATCATGTATGCCACCCCCACCACTATAGCTTTCATCCTCAATATATCAAAATTAAGTTATTTATAAAATTACTGTTTTGTAGAAGAAAAGCGTCTATAGGAGGTATGAGTTCATAGAAAGTAAACATAGTAAGCGTCGTATTTTAAACTTCTGCACGGAAATTACCTATTGGTTTTAATTCCTAGCTGAGGGAAAAAGATTTATCTATAGATGTTAGCTTAGAGGCTTGACAACTCCGCAGGCCGGCTCCATAAAATTCATGCTGCACAATTTCGCCATCATAGTGCTAATGTCTTCCCGCTCCAGCACGGTAAGAGTATAGGAGGTTCACTCCGATAAAATGCGGTATCCTAGAGGTAAAGGCTTAGAGGTTCTATTGATCGGACTGGGGGAGAAGAGTTGTACAAGGTTATGCGTGTGAGATACAAGAATGAAGTGCTTAGGCCTCTAGAGCCTCTGGACCTTCGAGAAGGCGAAAAGTTGCCCTGCAAACGGGCTCCTCAGGCTTTGACACCAACATTGTAGCCTTGGACTGCGACGCCCTCCTCATAGCCGACGATGAGTCCATGAGTAGGCATGCAGAAACGCTAGGATCTAAGATCTCGGAGACCGATGTAGTCAACGCGAGAGTTAGTGATTGATTGTGGGGGTTGTGGCGGGCCCGTCTAGCACGATAATCTGCCGGTATCATCAATACAGATATTATTGCAACTTTCGGGGGTAAAAGACTTAGAGGCCTCGGGGCAACACTATATTAATGGGGATACTGGTTGTCTAAAGTCATCAGGGTTCGGTATGAGAAGGGCGTGCTCAAACCATTGGAGCCTCTAGAGTTTAGGGAGGGAGAGGAGGTACTCGTCAAGATTATAGCGGTCGAGGAGAGGAGGAAGCTCCTCAGGAAGCATCGGGGAGCGCTGGGCCCTGCTCCCAAGGAGCTTCTCGACAGGTTCATGTTGGAAGCCGAGGAACAGTAATGCTATTCTTAGACACCAACGCTATAATCTACTACCTCCACGACGTTAAACCCTACTCTCAAGTAGTAGAAGACATAATCTCAAGTGAGGACAATCTATACACTAGCATCCGCATAATAGACGAGGCAACGTTCACCATCGTGAGAACCAAGGCATGGCTAGAGCTGGGAATTCGGCGTATAGAGAAGCTGAGGGAATATATCAGGATTCACGGCTACGTCATCTTCGAGGCAGAGCTAAATGAGCTAATCACTCTACTAAAGGACGCGAAAGTAACTGTATTAGAGGATAAAGCGATGCCCCAAGAACTCCTTGATGTAGCTAGGAAGTATCACTTACTACCCGCAGACGCCCTAATAGCTCTCACCTGCAAGCACTACGGTATAGGGAGGATCCTAACCTTTGACGAAGACTTCAAAAGGGTTCCCTGGCTAAAAGTTACACCATAAGGAACAGAACCTTGCTGTAAATCTAGCTCCTGAAATAGTAATAAAGAAACTATGATTATATTCCTGATTAGCGTGTTCGAGGGAAAAAGAATCGACCCGGTTTTGCGGTCTTGGATACCGATACACTTTACGGCTGGGTTTATGATGGTTTGTGGCGGGCCCGCCGGGATTTGAACCCGGGACCTTCGGCTCCCGCAGGCCGACACTATAAGATTACGGTTAGGCGTATAGGAGAGCCTACTCACTCTGATAATAAATGCGGTATCATAGGGGTAAAGGCTTAGATATTCTATTATAT
>WANR01000042.1 GCA_015521705.1 Desulfurococcales archaeon | reverse complement strand
CTATTATCTATAAGTAATTCGTAATGTAATTATGCTAGTATAGTATAATAGTACATAGCCGTGAATATACTATTTAGCAATAATAACCCTATAAAATCATAGGACTCATTAAACCACTCTAACCGAAGCTAAATAAATATAAACCTAAAAGGCTCCAAACAAACAACTTAGGTCGATGAAAATGAGGATGAAGATGGTAAGAGGAATATCCCCGGTCATAGCAACCGTCATAATAGTGGCAGTAGCAATAGCGATAAGCATAGCAGTAGCAGGATGGCTCTTCGGGCTATGGGGAGGCTTCGCAGGCGGAACAGCCCAAGTCCAAATAAGCAATATAAGAGTGAATGGAACAGGCTTTGTAGAAGCCTACATAATAAACACAGGAACAGGCTCTGATAGAATACTCAGAGCAGAACTAGTTTATGGAGGCTCGTCTTACGACTTAACGCCATCCCAAGCTACTGGCACAGGCCTCTCAGTATCTAACAATGAGGTCGTGATAGAGGCCAATGCTAGAGGCTGGGTAGAATTCACAGCTACAAACGTTCAGCTAAATAGCGGCGATAGTGTGAGCATAAAGTTCTATCTAGAGAAGAGCGGTACAGTTACAATACCAGCAACGGTATCGTAATAAATAATTTTTATCAGTTAAACAATATTATAACAAATAAGAGGAGTTTTTCTTGAATTCTAAAAAGTGTTATTACATGTTTAGCCAATAGTTGAAATCCTTTTAGCTATAATTATTATTTAACCATAGTATAGGTATGGGGGTTACGGGTTTGGGGTGTTTAATGAATGTACAAGATTCAGGAAGGTATATCAGTTTTAATCGCTGAAGTCATAATAGTTGCTGTTACTATAGCCTTTATATTTCTAGCAGTTAACTGGATTTGGGGAATCTGGCAAATACAACAGGAAGAGTTTATGATAACGCCAATATTATGGGTTAAAGCTTCAGCTAGCGGCGAAACAGAGTTGATCCTTAACTTGCGTCTCGTTAATGAGGGCGGGAAGGCTATCAATATACTAAAAATAGAGGTTGAGGCCTATGGGGGGTATTTCCTAAATAGTAGCGTTATAAGAGTAGGGCCTGGAGAGACTAAACAGGTAACAATAGATGAATGGGTCTGGCAGGGTTCAGGGCCTGAACCCAAGATTGTTGCTGGTGATAGGTTTACTGTGAAGATCTATACTGACAGATACGGTGTTTACACGGCTTCTGTCGTGGCTTCTAGTTGAATTTTAGTTTAGTTATATTTAAAAATTAAATTAATAGTTTATATTTTCATCCCGAATGCTTGTCTTACTAGTTGTCTTACTATTGTTAGTCTTTGTATTTCGCTTGTTCCCTCGTATATTGTCGTTATTATTGCGTCCCTTAGGTATCTTTCTATTCCTGTTTCGAAGTCTACTCCGTAGCCTCCGTGTATTTGTATTGTTTGCCTGGCTATCCATTCCGCGGCTTCTGTGGCGTATGCTTTGGCTAGGCTTGCCGCTACTATGAATTCTCTCTTGCCCTTGTCTGCTAGTGTTGCTGCCCAGTATGTTAGTAGCCTCGCGGCTTCTAGCTTCATGTACATGTCTGCTATCTTGCCTGTTATCATTTGGTGGCTTATTATGGGCTGGCCGAACGTCTCTCTTTGTAGTGAGTAGTTTAGGGCTTTCTCGAACATTGCCTGGGCTATTCCTACTGCTTGTGCCGCTATTCCTATCCTTGTGTGATCGTACGTGGCCATTATGACCTTGAAGCCCTCGTCTACTGGGCCTACAATGCTATCTGGTGATACCTTGACCTCGTCTAGAACCACCTCGTAGGGCTGTTCTCCTCTCATGCCCATGACTTTGAACTGTTGCCCGATCTTGAGGCCGGGCGTGTCTTTCTCCACCACGAATACTGTTATACCCCACCACCTCTTGCCCTCGAGGGGCTCGCTGGTCCTCGCAGATACTACTAGGAAATCGGCGTCGCCTGCACCGCTTATGAAAACCTTCCTGCCAGTAAGCACGTAGTGGTCGTTAACCTTCTTGGCTCTAGTCTGTATGCCGGCCACATCGCTGCCTCCGCTGGGTTCCGTGTTGGCGTGTGCTCCACGGGCCTTTCCCTGTGCTATGGGCTCCACGTATCTTTTCTTCTGATCCTCGGAGCCGAAGAGTAGTATTGGTATAGCGAAGAGGTGGTTAACTCCCAGAGTCACGGCGAGGGCTGGCACGGCCCTGGAGATTTCCTCTGTCAATATGGCTGTCATCAGTTGGCCTCCGCCCTGGCCTCCGTAATCTTCTGGTATGCCTACGCCGAAGAATCCCATCTCAGCCATTTCGTTGAGGATCTCGCGCGGTATCCTATTAGACTCCTCTATTTCTCTCCACTTCGGCATCACTTTTGACTCCACGAAGTCTCGCACAGATTTCCTGAAGAGCTCGTGCTCCTCGCTAAGCTCTATCCTGAAGTCTTCCACGCTGGAGAAGGGGAAGACCATGCCAGTGCACCTTGTAGAGTGATTAAGCCTTCAGACAATATTATTGATTTGGTTATGTTTTTTAGTCGATAAAACGTGCAGGTCTATAGCGTTAGCTAGAGCTTGTCTAAAAGTAGTTTTGCCAAGATCTAGCTAAAGTAGCGCCCCGCCGGAGCTCAGGGTATGTTGCCTGGAAAGGTTCGCCGCCCAGGTTGCGCCTGTCATGGGATCCGGGTAACAGCCTCAAACTGGGCCAGAACAGTGGCTTCTAGGGGGAGGGGCTTGGTCATGGGGTTTTCTTCACTTTTTCCTCTACTTTAATGTCCTGGATCCTCGTGGTAGGGTAGTTGCCTGTGCTGTCTTTTTCGTAGCTCTTTACCATGTCCCAAATTGTCAGGAGGGCTGCCGTGACTGCGGTTAGGGCTTCCATTTCGACTCCTGTCTTTGCCGTGGTCTTGACTTTAACCTTAGCCTCTATGTGGTTCTCTCCTACCTCGAAGCTGGTCTCGACACTGGTTAGTGGTAGTGGGTGGCATAGTGGCACTATTTGTGGGGTGTTCTTAGCCGCCATAATAGCTGCTATCGAGGCTGCCTGGAGTACATCGCCTTTTTCGATTCTTTTCTCTAGTATAGCCTTTATAGTAGATCTCTTTAGGAGGATCCTGCCAGATGCTGTGGCCTCCCTATAGGACTCGGGTTTCAGGGTCACGTCGATCATTTTGGCTCCTTTCAAGCCTTTCCACCCCTAGAGCCTTTCCAGCCTATCTAGTAGCTCTTTTAGTGCACTATTCCTAGGGTCTGTAAGGTCTACCTCGAAGATCCTCAGTCTGCCATACTTTTTCTCCACGACGATGCCCATATTCTTTAACTCTTCCAGGTGCCTGGTTACGAGCCTGTAGTGTAGCCCTGTCTCTTTTATTATCCTCGATATATTTGCCTGGCCTTCGCTGAAGAGCAGCCTAAGTATTCTCAGCCTACCCTTGCTGCTGAGAAGTTTTTCTATGTCTACCAATTCCTGCCCTCTCCGGGGCCGGCCCTGTCTAGGAGAATTGACTCTAGAGCCTCCTTAAACTTGTCGGCCGGGATCTCCGGGGCCAGCCTTATTATTGTAGTCCTCCCCCTTAGCCCTTTCCCTGACAGCCTTGCTTCTATGAGCCCGCTAGTTACGAGCTCCTTCAGGTAGGTGTGGAACTGCGTATTGCCACGCGGAGACTCGCCGTAGAACTCGCACATTTCCACGTATTTGTCTCTTAGAAGACCTGTTGTTATGAAGCCTCCACGGGACATGGTGAGGTCTGCCACGCTTAGTAGTATAAGGAGCTTGTGGGTGTTAAGGCCCCTGAGCTCGCTCAGCGGAATGTATGCAGCTGCGTTCTCTGATATGGCCCACCTAATGTCTGACTCCTCTATCCTAGGCTTCCCCTCCGCCTCAGCCTTTTCGGCAGCCATTCTTAGTGTTAGTATGGCCTTCCTGGCACTGCCGTCTCCCCCCCTCTCCTCGCTGTACCCGTAGGAGTCTGCTATGAGAGAAAGCATGTAGGGATCCCAAGCGTTCTTGTGGAACGCCTCTTCAGCTCTCTGCTCCAGGATCTCGTATAGCTCTCCACTAGTGTAGGGCCTTAAGTGTAGCTTGAAGCCGACCTGGGACTCTACCTGGGGTATTCTCTCCCTCATTAGCGAGAGAACCCTGAAGTCCTGTGATACAAGGAGGAAGCTTATCCTGTTTATACCGTCTAGTGGGGGTATTTCCTCGTAGACTCTCAGTAAGAGGTAGAGGTGGTCGTCGCTGACCCGGGGAGACATTAGGAGGCTCTGGAACTCGTCTAGTATGACAAGTAGGTTCATGTTCTTCCTGTACAAGTAGTCTGTTATCGCCTTGAGAGCCTCTATGGCAGCACTGCCCCTAACACTGAAGCCTAAGCCTAGCTGGACAGTTACTAGGGAGAGTATTTGGTGAAGGCTTGGCGCCGAGTAAACGTTTATGTAGACGTACTTGAAGTTGATCCCTATTTTTTTGGTAATTTGCTCTAGCTTCCTCCCTACAAACTTTGAGAGCATGGTCTTGCCTATACCAACCTTCCCTATAGAGCCGTAGATCAGGGTTATATCCGTCGAACTGCTCCCTTCCCTTAGCCTGTTAACGTACCTGTTTATGAGGAGTTCGGCCTCGTTGTTCCTGACTCTGAGCTTTTCTGGTATATAGCTTTCGTCGAGTTTGCTCCTGTCCCTGAAGATCCTGCTGGCTTGGGACTGCATACTTTCACCCAGCCCTGTAACTTGTTTACATACCAAACCGTAACTTTGTCTCTAAGAGTTAATAACGTGTTATTCCTCGAAAGCGATGGCTACACAGTCGGGCCCGCACCGCCTGGTATTACCAAGGGCTGCGACAACAACTTCATCAATAGACTCTACTGCAAGCACTAATTCAGGCTTCCTGGTAATGGAGCACCCGAGACTTAGCAACAGAGACCTGATAGTTCTTTCTCCACCCAGTCTTTTCAGGAGGCCCCTAAGCGTCACCATGAGCCTTAGATCCCTGCCTCTAATGAAGGAGCCCAGGCTGGATCCCAGAAACTGCTCCAACTCTCCAATGCTAGCCACCACAACGCAGAACTGCGAAGGCACGAACCTCTTCATGAAGGAGTGATAGCCGCTATAGACGAGCTTAGCGATCCTAGAAGGCCTTAGAGACGAGTAGACGAGGAAAACCCCCGGGTACTTAGTAGCTTCCACGCGCGCCCCAGGATCCTCGACTACCAGCGTGTCAAGAAGCTCCTCTACCAGCCATGAACCCCTCTTAGGCCTACTCACGGCTATCCCTTGAGGGCATGCGGGCACACGTCTCTCAGGGGACATTCGGGGCACCGCGGGTTCCTGGCAGTACAGTACTTTCTCCCCAGGGATATTATTAGCCTGTGGGCTTCGTCAGCCACGTCTGGACCGAAGAACTCTAAGAGGGCTCTAGACGTTTCTTCATAGGATGCCCGAGGGCCTACCAGGCCCCACCTCCTGGCTATCCTAAAAGCATGCGTGTCTACAGCGAACACTTTATCCTTGCCAGTTACCGCTAGAAACACGTCAACAGTCTTCCTGCCTATGCCCTTTATGCCCAACAGTAGTTCTCTGATCTCGCGAGCCCCAGAGTTTCTGAGATAGTTCTCGCCGCCCCTATCCCTCACAAGCCGGGCCACTTCGGCTATAGCCTTGGCCTTCTGCCTGTAGAGTCCAGCCTTTTTTATGGCCTCGCCTATCTCTACAGGATCGGCTTTGGATAAGGCTTCCACGGTGACGCCTATAACGGCCCTGAGCTCCTCGAAGGCTGCTATGGCGTTCTTATCGTTAGTATTCTGGCTCAGTATTATGGCAACGAGCAGGGGGAATAGCCCCTCCTCGCGCATGGAAGCATAGATCGGCGCGTACTCCTTAGGGTCGTAGCCCACTCTGGATGATAGAATGTCGTAAACGAGCCTTCCATCTGCCAAGTCTCTTATACTCAAACCCCCTTTACGGGGCTGCAAGGGGTTCACCATGCTAGCTATATCGGGTAACCCTTAATTAGGCAGTTGAACCAGAATTGGGTAGGGTAGCCAGGTATTGGGCGATGCGGCGTTAGGCGAAGAGCACGCGGCTAAGCACTGGACCCTAAAACTGGCACTAATAGCTATAACCCTAGCTATTCTATCCATGGCTTCCACCATGGTCGGGACCTACAAGGGTATAGGGCCGGAGGATCTAGTAGCCCTTGTTAAAGGAGATCTTGAGGGCGTGGAAGCGGGTGTGTTAAAGTATAGAATAGTCAGAATAGCTGCGGCCATAGTTGTGGGCGCAGGCCTCTCAGCCTCCGGCCTTGCCCTCCAATTCGTGCTCAGGAACCCGCTAGCCGACCCCTACCTGCTAGGGGTATCAGCTGGGGCTGCCTTCGGGGTGCTTCTTTCATACCTAGTAGCTCAGTCGCCCAACCCTCTACTAGTCTACATGGTAGCCTTCATATCAGGGCTCGGAGGTTTTGGAGCAGTTCTCCTGGTCGCTCTCTTCATGGGGCTAACGGCTACGGGGCTTATAGTAGCCGGGGTCTCGGTCTCGTATGTCATGGCTGGTTTAAGCATGATCCTCATTTCAAGGCTTATAGAGAGGCTCCCCACAGCATACTCGTGGCTCTTCGGGACGGTAGCTTATACTGGGCCCAGGGAGCTAGTGTACACGCTACTAGTGGTGGCTACGGGGCTAGCGATAATAGCGGTCCTGTCTAGTCAGGTCAACACCCTTGTACTGGGGGAGGATGTGAGTAAAAGCATGGGCACAGACCCCCGAGTCCTGAGGCTAACCATAGCTATAGCCGCGTCGCTAACCTCGTCTAGCCTTGTAGCCATAGCTGGTCCCGTGGGCTTCCTGGGCCTTGCCGGCCCATGGATGGCCAGGCTTCTCGTAGGTTCGCTATTCACGCGTGCTCTCCCCGCAGCGATACTAACTGGAGGCCTTCTATCCCTCTCTTCAGATACTACAGTTAGACTGCTAGCATCGCCTGGCGAGATACCGCTAACAGCAGTGACTGCTCTCTACGGCGGCCCCATTCTATTCTACCTTACCGTTAGGAGTGGGAGATCGCTATGATGCAGGGCACTACGCTCCCAGATTGTGATATTGTACTGGAAAAGGTAAGCATCTACCTGGGCGGTGAAGGAGTTATAAGAAACGTTACGGTCCGAATGGGTCCCAAGGGTTTTCACGTAATAGCAGGGCCCAACGGGGCTGGTAAAACCACGCTAATCAAGGCTATAGCGGGCGTCATAGAATACAACGGCCTCATAGAAGTGTGCGGCACTAAGCCCAGGCTTGCAAGCAGGCACATAGCCTACTCCCCGGCCACTCCATCCTATGATCCGTGGGCCAGGGTTATAGATGTCATGGAGGCTGGAGTATACAGGGCTCGTAGATCCCTGGATCCCGGCGAGGCTGCAAACTACCTAAAGAGGCTAGGCCTAGAGGGCTACCTCTACAGGAGATTCGGAGAGCTTAGCAGTGGGGAACAGAAGCTGGTAGACATAGCAAGATCTCTAGCTCGCAACCCCAAAGTGCTACTACTAGACGAGCCTCTGGCATTCCTAGACCTGAGAAACCAGGCTAGGATCATTAGGCTACTCAGGGAACTCTCTAGGATAACCACAGTGGTAGCTACAATGCACGAGCTACATTTCCTCGACTTCTCAGACCAGGTAATTATTCTCGATAAAGGCTCAATAGCCTACGCAGGAAACCCGAGAGGAGTGCCCCTGGATCTGCTAGCCAAGATCTATAAGACCAGGATCTCCGAGACTGTTATTGAAGGCAAGAGGTACATACTGCCGATACCGTAAGTATCGCCTATGCTGGGTTAACTAGATAGCACAGTTCAACAGAGCCTTTCGGGGGGTTTGGGGAACTGCCTCATTTAAAACACTCTTGCTCTGCAGGATGATCACACTAAAGAACTGGGAGGAATGCTCATATTTTTAAGCACTACACCCACATCTAGGGGAACCGGGGCCTGCCATGGGAGGAAAGCATGGAAAGTACGTTTATGTGAAACGTAAAGACGGCTGGTTTGTCAAGACACGGGTTTTTAAGAGCCGCGGTGAGGGGGATCCCGAGAGATACCTACCGTTGCCTTTCAAAACTAGAAAGCCCCCAAGGACATACAGGATCCTTGACGAAGAAGATCTCCCCGAGGAAGCTTTGAGGAAGGTATACGAGGTGTAGCAGCCCGGGTACCTCGCGATGCGTGAGTGCAGCAGGTACGAGCTTAGCATCGTTATACCTACTTATAACGAGGCAGAGTCAATTGGGAGACTCATAGATTCCCTTCGAGGAACCCTAGAGAGGGGCGGCATCCATTGTTTCGAGATAATAGTAGTGGACGATAACTCTCCCGACAAGACCTGGAAAGAGGCCGAGAACGCTGCTATGGGAGACCCACGTGTGAGGGTCATAAGAAGGACTTGGGCCAGAGGGCTAGCCTCGGCCGTGGTCGATGGCATGAAAAGCGCCAGATCCGACGTTATAGTTGTTATGGATGCGGATTTCCAGCACCCGCCAGGCATTGTGCCTAAGCTCTATGAGAAGTATAGGGAAGGCTACGACCTTGTCGTGGCATCCAGGTATATGGAGGGAGGAGGCGTCCAGGACTGGTCTAGACTCAGGCTCTTGATCAGCAAGCTTTCGATCTTCGCATCGAGAATAGCCGTGCCTTCTTCAGCCAAGACCAGCGATCCCATGTCGGGATTTTTCCTGGTAGATAGGAGAAAGATAGACTTGCAGAGCCTAAAGCCTATGGGCTATAAGATACTCCTTGAGATCCTCGCAAGGAACCCGGAGGTTAGGGTCTCTGAGGTCCCCTACGTTTTTGGGCGCAGGCTCTATGGAAGGAGCAAGCTGGGCCTCAGGGTTATGCTGGACTTCGTTATCCACTTGATAAAGCTTTCCAGGATAACGAGGTTTGCTCTTGTCGGGGCCAGTGGTATAGCTGTTAACCTGGCATTCATGTATCTAGCGCTAAGACTCGTTGGAGTGGTCGATGTTGCTAGCGCCGTAGGGATAGAGGCAAGCATACTGTGGAACTTCACGCTTCACGAGCTCTGGACCTTCAGGTACAGGCTAAAAGGCGGGCTTAGGGAGGTCGCCAAAAGGCTTGCGATTTACCACTATTCGTCGCTAAACAGTATCATAATAATGTATGCGACCATGAGGAGCCTCTATACCCTGGCAGGCGTCGATCCTATACTGTCCCAATTCATAGGTATACTTCTGGGGTTCCTGGCTAACTATACCATGTCGAGGGGTCTGGTATGGAAGATAGCGAAGTGAAGAGGAAGTCCTATGAAAAACTAGTGGCGGAGATAGGTAGATGCACAAGGTGCCCCCTACACTTGTCTAGGAGGAATCCTGTCCCAGGCGAGGGCCCTCTGGACGCGGACGTAATGCTTATAGGAGAGGCTCCTGGCAGGGTAGAGGACGAGACCGGGCGCCCCTTTGTGGGGCCTGCTGGGAGGCTTCTAACGGCTCTCCTGGAGTCTATAGGGCTTAAGAGGGACAGGGTCTACATAACTAATGTGGTCAAGTGTAGGCCCCCCAACAATAGGGATCCAAGCGATGAAGAGCTAAGGGCTTGCACCGGCTACCTTCTAAGGCAGATAGGGCTTGTCAAGCCTAAAACCGTCGTTCTTCTGGGCCGTGTCGCTGGAAGGCATGTATACGGTTTGGCCGGCCTTAAATGGTCTAGCATTAGGGAGGCTAGAGGCAAAATAGTAACTGTCAGTATAGGCGATGTGAGGGTCAGGCTAGTAGCCACGTTCCATCCAGCAGCGGCCCTCTATAACCCGACGCTTAGGAGAGAGCTAGAGGAAGACTTTAAGGGAGCTATAAGGGAGGCTGTGCTGGGAGAAAAGGGTGATAAGAAGAAGACACTAATGGATTTCATGTGACAGAGCCTTCACGACTTGACTATTATATAGAGGAGAATCAGGCCCACAAGGCTCAGTGACGAAACGCCTAGCAGAGGCCCCGAGACGTCGACTCCATAACCCATACTAGACCACTTCTGATAGATAACTATAGCCATAACTGACTGTGCGAGGAAGACAAAAGCCACACCCATAAGCTTCCTTCCAAGGGGGGTCGTAGTGACGTTTCTAAGCGAGTACGCTATTAAGAGGGCCACGACTAGTTGGCCAAACACTATAGCTTCAAGCACGATCCACAGATTCATCTCTAGCCTCCCCACCTATACCTAAGCTCTTAAGCGACTCCTCTATATACCCCCAGTAATTCTCAGCGGTTGCCGTAAGCGTGTAGGGGGCTCCATAGCCCTTGGTCAGCTTCCTCACTAACCCGTGCTCCTCAAGGATTTCAATGTGGTGCATAACAGTCTTATAATTAATGTTAAGAGTCTTTGCTAACTGATTTATATTCATAGGTCTCTCTCTCAGTGCCAAGAGGATCCTCCCACGCATGGGTCCTCCTCTGGTCCCCTCTAATAGCCACTTTATTATTAACAGTAACGGATCCCTCGGCTTAGGCATGCTGCCAGGTCAGCCCCTTGAATTATTAGTCTCCATGAAAATTATTTTTTAATACCAATAAGCCTGGTAGTCCAGGTTCTCGCCTAAATAGGCCCCCCTATACCCCCTACTAGGCTTTCGTAGCATTTTCACGAAGACCAACTGCGCTACACGGACGCCCTTCTCCAGCCTAAACCCGTGAGCGTTATGCACGAGAAGCAAGGCTTCCCCCCTCCCTTTGTATCCTGGATCCCAGACAGTACAGGCTAGGATCACCCCCATCCTTAGCAGGCTACTTCGGGGAAAACATAGGCCTACAAAGTCTAGCGGGACCTCGACTATCTCGGAAAACCTGACCTTGTAGGATCCTGGAGCCAGGTTCCAGGCCCCGTTCTTGGGTTCTAACTCCTCCGTCTCAGGAAGGGCTCTTTTGCTGCCCAGGAACCCGGGGCTCGTAAATCTGTATACCCTGTCAACTCTCAGGTCTATGCCGGCTGGTTGAATCTGGTCGCTCTTCACAGGCCTAACAAAGGATGCAGCATCCTCTCCAGGTACTGACAACAGGCTTTGCACCATGAGCACCTGTTAAGAGGACCAGTGTAGAATAAGAGGTGTCAAGCCCTAGCATGTTAGGGGCTCCCTAGAGAGTTCTACCACGCCGCTCGTGCCTTGGATTGTTGCACTCGCTGTACTGTACTTGTAGGCTTTCAGTCTTAATGGGCTAAACTCTATTAACCTAGTATAAAAGCCCGGAAATAGTCTCGAGATAGAATGGGGGAGCTATGATTTCTATTGGGTGGCGTTGCGGTGGAGTACAGGCTGTTAGGGAAAAGCGGGATCAAGGTTAGCGTTATCGGCTTGGGGTTCTGGCAGGCAGGTTCTAGGATGTGGGGCTTTCCGGAGTCTAGGGCTCGGGAGTACGTCTTCAGGGCTGTTAACAGCTCCGTAGAGCACGGTATAAACTTTTTCGACACAGCCGAGATATACGGTGGCGGCGCCTCGGAGAGGCTTCTAGGAGATGCTATTAGAAGGGCTGGTGTTAGAGAGGATGTTATAGTGGCAAGTAAGGTTGCGGGTTTCCGCTGGACCCCTAGTAGTATTGAAGGCGGCGTTAGGAAGATCAATGAGAGGCTGGGTTTCAGGTTGGACCTGATACAGCACCACTGGCCCCCACCCTTCTATGCACCCCTTTGTGGCGTTATTAGGGGGCTTGAGAGATCCGTTGAAAAGGGGAT
>WANR01000041.1 GCA_015521705.1 Desulfurococcales archaeon | reverse complement strand
CTAATAGCTTATTGAGAAAATCATATGTATTGTAATTTACAATTATTATTGATAAATCTATATTGTTTTTCTTATTCATAACTATGTTATCGTTTTTCCTGCCTAGCAAAGGTAATTTTAAATATTCTAAATAACCTGGTCTCCATTCTCTTTAGATACAGCGCCAATATTGCTAATAATAACGAGTTGAAACCAGCAATTGTTAGTATTAGCGCTATTAATCCCTTTACATAATACTTTATCCCAGTAAAGAAATAGTGATAAGCTACCCAAATTCCTAGGGTTAAGCCTGGAATAAGAAGTAGTGCCCCCATCATAAAAGCAAAGAATACTGGATTATGCTGTAATGCAAATTTAATAATTATATTGAGTATCCGATAGCCGTCTCGTAGTGGGCTTAGTTTTGGTTGTCCTCCTAGCCTTGGCTTGTAGGTTATTGGTTCTTCTTTTATCGTGTATCCGTGGGCGTAGGCTTCTACGATTAGTTCTGTTGCGAAGGGCATTCCTTTCTGTGCTAGGGGTATTGTCTGTAGGAGCTCTCTGGATATTGCCCTGTAACCGCTTTGTGTGTCTTTGATGTTTACCCCTATCATTACTCTGGCTAGCCAGGAGAGTATTCTGTTTCCTACCTTGTTTAGGGTTGTCATTGCGCCGGGCTGGAGGCCTGCGAACCTGTTGCCTACCACCATGTCTGCTTCTCCCCGCATTATTGGCTTGATCAGCTTGGGTGCTTCGGCTGGGTCGTAGGTTCCGTCTGCGTCTAGCATCACTATTATCTCTGGCTTGTACCTCTCTATGGCGTGCCTGAACCCCTGGATGTAGGCGTCACCGTAGCCCCTCCCGTTCTGCATCACCACCTCGGCCCCCCAGCTCCGCGCTATCTCTACTGTCCTGTCCCTGGAGCCGCCATCCACGACTACTATGTGGTAGGGCACGCCTAGCCTGCTCAGGGCCTCGTGTGTCCTGTCAAGTACCCAGCCTATCCCCTCCTCCTCGTTGAGTGCTGGTATCACGACCACTATTTGGGGGCTACTCTGGAGGTGCATGGTTCCGGCCTCTTCTACTGTTTCCCGTCTTCTATCTGGCTGGAAGGAGTCTATGGCTCTGGGGCTCTCCTGGTCTTTCAATTGGCTAGGCTTTGGCGTCTTTGTGTGGGCTGGTTTGGTTCATTTGAGTTGTTGGGCTAGTTGTCTGGGTGTTAGTGTTTGTAGGTTTTGCTTGTGCCTGTTTGCCAGTTGGCTTGCGGCCTGTAGTAGTGCCTTATCTGTTGATGCGAGGTGTACGGGTTCTTGGCGGCGTGTCTCTGCCACGGCTAGCGCTACCACTTCTAGGTCCTCCTCTGCGGGGCTGTGTCTTCTGAGGGTTTCTAGCAGGCTGGGGCCTGGGATCCTGGTGGCTGGCCTGGCTGTGGCGTGTATTTTGAGCCTAGCCGGGTCATTGGTGGAGGGGTCTAGGGGCGGAGACCGGCGTGACCCTATTAAGTAGCCGGGGGACCGCTCCGTAGACATGGGCGTTATCCTGTCTTCCGCGCCTCGCCAGGTGGCTCGATACGGGTTTCTGGGCTAGTCTCTGCTTAGGGGTCTTGTGCTAGGTGTTTGAGCGCTGTTGTGAGGCCTGGGAGTGCCTCTTCTAGTATGCGTTTGGGCGTCATCTCTACTAGTTTGGCGTCGCTTATCCTGTGGGTTCTTAGCCACTTGTTTACTGCTTGTTTGGTTGGCTTCACTGTTTCGCCGTGTGTTTCCCGTATTATCTGGGCTAGGTTCTCCTCTATACCCTTCTCCCTGCCTAGTATTGCTACCGTTACATGGGCTTCCTTGGGGCCCCTGGACACCCTCAGGGTCCATAGGTCTCTAGCGTGCTCCACTGATTCTAGGGCTTCTATTCCGTGCCCTGCTAGCTGCTCCTTGATCTGCTCTATCGAGTGGATGTGCCCTCTGTCGATTACTACCAGGTACCTGGCGATGGCTATGGCTAAGGAGTTTCCTAGCCCTAACCCTGACAATCTTCCCCTCCATCAAACTCGCCAGCCCTCAGCCCAAGAGCCGCCACTAGGTTCTTCAGTGGGCTCCTCGGGCCTGTCTCCTTATGAAGTCTACTACGTGCCTCTCGAACTCGGCGGCGAGTTCTATTAGCTTAGCAGCGTCCCTGTAGAGGTGCTCGTGGTCCACGTCGAGGTACCTTTGTATAATTATGTTTCTTATCCTGACCCTCCTGGCTATCTCGTCTGCCAGCTCCCGGTGTATGACGCCGCGCTCGGCCAGCTTCTCCACGTACTCCTGCGCGGTGAAGCAGGGGCCCCAGCCCATTGACGATACTATGTGCCTGGCCACGTCTACCAGGGCCTCTACTATGAGCTGGTAGCTCCTCTCCAGGACCCTGCTGAGCAACGGCGAGGCCTTGACCTCGCCCGCGCTCTTGCTGAGCACGTGCTCCCTCAGGAAGCCTGCCTCAGACCTTACGAAGTCTAGCCTGCGCTTGACCACCAGAGCGTCTATAGACGTGGGGTCGCGGGACCCAAGCCACTCCCTCAGGGAGAGCTCCCGGTACTCGCCGTACTCCCTGAAAACCCTCTCAACCTCCCTGACTAGCTCCCCATAGTACCCCCTGTCAACGACGATTATAGGGCTCCTAGCGACCTCAGCCTTGATCTCGGGGTCAGCGCGGTCCAGGTCTATGATGTCCACGCGATCATCAGGCACCCCGAGCTCCCTCGAGATCTCCGCGGCTAGCCTAGCCAGAACATCATACTTCCTACCCCCACTCAGCTTCACGGCCACGTCTATGTCGTGGGCGCTGAACCCCCTCCTGGCAACAGACCTCACGACGGCCAGGAACACTACCTCAGGGTGCCTACTGGCCACGCCCCTAAGCCTACCCACGAGATCCCTAATCCCGACGGCCACGCCCTATCACCTAGGCTCCTAGAGCCCTTTTGACCGCTTCCCTGTGTAGTGGCGTCTGCCACGCGTAGTACCTGCCTATGCCCAACTCTGGGTTCTTTTCGGGCGGCGGCTCGTCGACCCAGGACCACTCGTTCCTATCCCAGACCTCGATTATTAGGTTCAGCTCGACCAGCTTCCTCTCGAGGCTCCTGGCCCCGGGCTCCCTAAGCCTCTCGAATATAGCGTCGGGGTCATTGATCGCCTCCCGGAGGATCTCAGCCTCCTTACCGTCTAGCGATTTAATGAAGCTCTTAAGCCTCCTAGCCCTAATCATTGAGTCGAGAATGGGGTCTGGACTCCAACCAGCCTCATACAAACCCCCCAGATACCTCGGGTTTCCCCCGGTTAGGCTCCATGCATCCTCGAAGCCTGGCTTTTCCCCGGGCAGCCTGTCGTACAGCTCCCGGAACCCCTCCCTTGGCATATTCCATAGTAGCATCATGGTTGCCCAGTCATGCCTCCCAACCCTCTCCCTAGTGACCCCCTCACTGCTAGCTACTAGGACTACGATCCTCTCGTAGTCTCCCGGAGGGTACTCGATCAAATTGAGCAAGGTCTTAGTGTAGGCCTCCGCCCTGTCAACACCAACCGCCTGGAACAAGTCGTCCATCAACAGGGCTACTCGGGGCCTCCTAAACCTCCTCAAAGCCATGCTGGCAATTGTTATGGAGGCATCCACTATCCTCGAGTACGGGTCTGGGAGTGCTTTGAGGGCCTCCTTGACAATGTCCCTGATCGAGGGCGTGTAGACAAGCTTCTCATCCTCCCTCCCAGCCATCGGGTTAGCGTATACGACGCTGTACCCGTGGTCCTCGAGTATGAGCCTGGCCTGCCTTAGTAGGGCGGTCTTGCCGCAGCCCTCGGGGCCGTAGACCACGATTGGGAACCTCGTACCCCTCTCAGCCACCTCCACGACCTGCCCCAGGGCACGAACCCTATCAACGAACTCTACCTCAACATCACTCACGAACCTTAGCCTTACCCTTCTCACGCTTCCTCCACCAGGCCGCGTGGCCTCGCTACCTAGTTGTTTTCTAGGAGCCTCTGTATCGCATCCCTGTAGGCTGGTATCTGCCATGCGTAGTACCTACCTATCCCCAGGCTCTTGTCCTCGCTTATCTCGGCCCCGGCCAGTGCTGGGCTATGCTTGTAGAGTACGAGGTTCTCGGCCTCCAGCAGGTGGGCGAGCTTCTCGGCCCCACCAGTGTACCACAGAGCGTCGGGATCCTCGAGGGCCTCGGCCAGAAGCCTCTCAAACCCCTCCAGCCTCGCCCTCCTAACCACCTCGGCCAGCCTATACTGCAGGTCTCTGACCCACCTCTCCACGTTCCAGCCGTAGCGAAGGGCCAGGTCGATGAGGGCCCTCGGATTACCCCCAGTCACTAGCCAGGCCTCCTCCTCGCCTACCCCCGGCTGGGGCAACTGCTCTAGGAGCTCCGCGAAGCCCTGGCGAGGCAGGTTCCAGATGAGGGACGTGTGGAGGTATGTATGCCTCGAGAGCATCCTCCTACTGAGCCCCTCAGAAGCCGTCACCAGGGCTAGAACCCTACCAGCCCCGTATTCGCCTGGAATCTTGTATATGAACTCGTAGAGCCACTTAACGTAAGCGTCACCCCTCTCCAGGCCGAGAGCCTTTATGGGATCGTCTATTAGCAGGGCCAGGTTCCTCCCTGAAACCCTGAGCCTGGAGGCGATAGCTTCGACGAGCCTCGAGAGCCCGGATGCGAGCGCAGCACCCAGAGGGCCTCCTAGGGCCCTCCCAATCTCAACTAGCTCGCCGCGCGGGAGATCCACGCCCACCACGGCCCGCGAGGGATCCCTCTCCAGGGCGTCGACGTAGACAACCACACTCCCCCCACGGGACAGGGTTTTAGCAACGTACCTAAGCAGGGTTGACTTACCGCAGCCCTCAGGCCCATACACGAACTCAACTACGGGAGACCCCCTCTCGACCCAGCCCCTCAAAACCTCTACCTCAGCCTCCCTATCAACGAACCTCAGCCTATACCCTAGAGCATTAACCTCGAACACGGGCCCACCCGCTGGCATAGAACCGCCTCCCACCAGGCACCCTTAACATACTCAATACAGCTGGTAGCAGGCGCCCCCCATGGAAACACGCTATACCACCGCTCAGAGGAGCACTCCATCCCTCGACCAGGCCCTTGATCTCCCCCGTCGAGTACCTTCTAGGCAGGCACCTGGCACCTATATAGGCGTCCCCCATCTTCGTCAGCATCACCACGTTCTCGGGCTTTAGCAGAGACTCAACCCTCCTATCAAGCATGGCAAGCTACCTCCAAAATACTCTTAGCCACTCCTAGCAGCCTCTAGAGCCTTCCCTATAGCCTCCCTGTGTAGTGGCGTCTGCCAGGCGTAGTACCTGCCTATGCCTAGCCCGGGATCCTTCTCGGGCGGGGGTTCGTCGACCCAGAGGTAATCTTGCCTCTCTGGCACCTTGATGAGGAGGTTCTTCTCGACGAGTTTATCCCTGAGCCTCTTAACGTGACCATCCTCGAGCCCCTCGAAGATGGTGTCGGGATCCTCGACAGTCCTCATAAGGATCTCTCTAGAGGCCCCGTCAAGCTCCTTGACGAAGTCCGTGAGCCCCCTCGACTCAACGAGCATCCCCACGATCCTACCCGCGTCCCAGCCAGCTACATGGAGCTCCTCCAGCATCTTGGGGTTCCCACCCGTCAGCGCCCACGCGTCCTCGGGGGAGGGCTTGGGGCCGGGGAGTAGGTTGTAGAGTTGCTCGAAGCCCTCCCTTGGCATATTCCATAGT
>WANR01000040.1 GCA_015521705.1 Desulfurococcales archaeon | reverse complement strand
TATGTGGGGGGTATGGGCTCGAATATGTTGCTCACTATCGCCTCGCTCCACTTGTAGAAGACAGTGACCGTGGACTCGGACTGGAGCCTAACGTAGAGGATCTTGGACTGGTTGTCCCAGTAGTAGGACTCGGGGGTAAGGTAGAGCTCTTGGAGGCTCGAGACGGGCGCCGCGGGGAACCCTCCCACCAGGACCCTGTCGACCACGCCGGAGGGGAAGTATAGGGCTAGGGTTGCTAGGGCGAAGAAGGGCTTATCCAGGTCGACCTGCAGCTTAGCCTGGGTCCACACTATCCCCGTGGACTCCTCTACCAGGGACCCCTGCTTCTCGTAAGATATGCCCCTAACCGTGGCGCCCCTGACATACTCCACGCCGGCCCCCATGTGCATCACGAGGACCCACAGGTAGTCCCTTAGGCCGGCCGCAGTACTGCTCTGAGTCTCAACGTTAGTCTCGTCGGCCCCCTCCCAGGTCAGCACCCAGTACTCGTCGGATAGGAAGCCCCATATCTTGTTGGCCGAGACCAGGAGCCTCTCGTCGCCCCAGTAGTGCCTGACCAGGGCCTGGAGGAAGTAGCCCTGGGCGTAGGGCTGCTTCTCGTCCAGGTAGCCCTTATACCAGTACTCGCCCGGCGAGCCCTGGAGGCTCCTGTACCTGTAGTAGTACCACCTCCCCGTCCCCTGCTCCTTGCGGAACCAGTACTGCAGCATGTAGTCCACCGGCTCCTTATAGCCCTGGTCCCGGGTCCTCTCGTAGAGTGCTAGGAGGGCGTGAGCGGCCTCAGCGTTAACGTCCAGGTAGGTGGCCACGCCGAACGGGTAGACTATGTCGAGGAAGCCCCCGTTACGGGGATCGCCCGGGTCCCTCACCTGGTTGCCTAGGAGTATCTGGGCCGCGCTCGCAGCCTTGGAGAGGTAGGACTGGTCCCGCGTGTAGTCGTACACGAATACGAGGCCCAGGATGTAGTTGCTCAGCGCTCTCGTAGCCACCTTCCAGCCCCACCCCTCCATCACACTACCCACCGTGTCTATGACTCTCTGCGCGAACTGGTAGTCACCCTTCCTCAGGTAGCCCAGGAGGATCTTGGCCATAGCCATACCCTTGAACGCGCCCGTTCCCGTGTTGACCGCGTAGCTCCAGTCCCGGCCCATGAGCTGGCCCAGCTTTGACGCCATCTCAATGTAGAGGCCCTCCATGCCCGGGGCGTAGCTCGCCATCGGGATAATCCTGGCCTCGACCACGCGGGTCTCGTTGGGGGCCAGGTCCCCGATGACCACCTCGTACTTGAGCCACCTGTAGTACCAGTCCGTGTAGGCCGGGACCCCGTATAGGTCCCTCTGGGGGGCCTGGAGGTTCCCGTAGCCCCAGAAGTTCACCCCGTAGCTGGCGTTCACCAGGACCAGTAATGCACGGTTCATGCCTAGGGGCCTGTTAGCGTATATGATGCTGGGCCACCAGCTCCTCCCAGAGCTATCGGTTACGGGCCGCCAGAGCCCCTCCCAGGTCCTGGCTAGGTGGTACTCCTTCTCGCTCGAGCTGATCTGGGCCCCACTGGTCGAGGCGTTGATGTATCCGACGCCGGGGATGTAGACTACCTGGTAGAGCCACCAGTCCAGGTTGTCGAAGGCCAGGGTGACCCTCACGTTGGTCATGTTCTCCGTGCTGTTATTAACCACCTTAAGCCTAACAGTGACCCACGGGGCCCTGGGCTCTAGTATGAACTCCTGCACGAATGTAAGGTTGCCGTCGCTCATGACCCGGGTAGCGTTGGCGTGGGTCGAGTTGTAGGCTATGCTGTACGCTATGATCCTCCCAGTACCCAGGCTACCGTCGCTGGTGTCCCATATCCCCTTATAGTCCGAGGACTGGTTGGGCAGGAGGTACCAGACCTCGGGGGCCTTGAGGTTGGCCGTGTACCATAGGTTGGGCCACGCCTTGTCCTGCTCGTATACGTTGTTGGGGTCCTTGTATATGTCGAGGCTTATCGCAATGACACGGGTATAGTTCCCGTTATCAGTCCTGTTACCAGCCAGGTCCCCGCCTATGTTGACTATCAGGTTGCCTAGGCTGAAGTCCCTGGGGTCCGTTGATAGGACCCTTATCTTGCTACACGGAGTGTACCGGGAGAAGAGGTAGACGTGAGTTCCATTGTCATAGGTCAGGTACGCCTTGTAGCTGTTAAGCACATCCGCCAGGACTGTCTCGTTGTTAAGGTAGACCAGTATCTGGGCCGCCTCACCCTGTTCTGTGTTCCAGTACCAGCACCTCCCCTCAGGGGTGCCCCAGGTCTCTTTGAAGAGCCTAAGCGAGGGGTCGTAGAGCCTGTCAAGGAGGACATAGGCCATCCTCTCCCACATGTGCGGGCTACTATCGAGCACAAGGCTGGGGGTCACCCAGTCCTGTAGGACAGCGTGTGGAGCGATGGGGAGGAGGATGAGGGCTATGACCAGCGCCGCGAGCCACGCCCTGGCAAGCACCCCTGCCACCCCCTAGAGGTAGTACTCCTCCGGCCTGCGCCGCATGCTCTCCAGCACTATGTACACTATGAACGCTAGGAACACTATAAACGGCATGTAGTCCCACACGCCCAGAACTGAGTATACGTAGGTCTTCGCCACGGCCCCGGCCCTCCTCACGCTCCAAACATTCTCCCCGTGCCTGCCGTAGTAGTCTCTGAAGGCTCTCCCGTGAAGCATCCGGGCCGTGGCCCAGACCGAGCCGCCAGGGTCATACCTCTCCACGTACCGCTTATAGTAGTGGTAGAGGAGCTGCTCGTACTCCGCCAATTCGCCAATTGCTCTCATAACCCTGCAAGCCAGCCTTCCTCGTCGAGGGATGCCTAAGGAGCTCGGGGTGCCTGTGTTCCAGGGGCTCCCTCTCCCCACCACCCTCATCAACCAGAGAACTAGGGGTCCACATACCCGAAGGGTCCACATTTTCATGGTCCAGGGGTCCACATTTCCCCCTGGCCCAGGACACCAGGCGCCAGACCCTCTTCTTGAGCAGCGAGTAGAGCCTTCTATCCCGGGTCTCCACATACCTCCTATAATCAGATGGATAAAGCTCGGCAGCTATCTCGAGATGGGTAAAGCCGAGATCCTTGAGTAGCGCGGCAGTCTCACTCTTCCTACCAGCCATCCCAGAATAAACTAACTCCTTATACATTTATTAATTTTGTGTTAGAGAAAAAACAGCCAGTTTTTGCCCAGTTTTTCTCTAACTAATGCCAACCACCACCAGTGTTCCACATACCCATTGTTCTACATTTTCAATTAGCAGTATTCCACACCAACACGCACAAGCGTTAGAGAAAAACTAGCAAGCAAGGCCTCAGTTTTTCTCTAACACAAGGCATCCAGGATTACTAGGCGCTGGGCCTAGGAATTCCTAGAAGTCCCAGGATCGGGGGGAATGCGGGGATGCCTCATCCGGGGCCCGGGGGTGCCCCCGCTACCCGCCCAGGGCTCGGCGGCGAGCGCTCATCCGGCGGGCAGGCTCGCCCCGGCGCTTTGCCGGGAAGGATCACTGCCCCCCGCCTCGGCCAATATAATAATCGTTGTTTAGCGCTTGGAGGCGAATCATCCGCCCCCTGGGGCGGCCCCTGTAAGGGGCCTCTCCACCCCCAGGGGGCTCTTCAATTAGGAATATGCATAGGCAGGGTTATTTAGCGTTTCCCGGTTCGTCTACCAGACTTCTTTAAAGGCTTGTCACGGATAATATCGTACTCGGCCACATAACCGTCTCTCGTATAGAAGTTTATATCCGATCCTTCGACGCCGCTCCAATTCCTCAAACCCTTTATCCCGTAATGCACGATCCTCCCCTGCCTATCAATTATTATATGATGCACGCCAACAGTCCTACCACCAACCTTGGGTTTGGCAATCAGCTTCAAATCCCCGAATGTACCCCGCATGAACTTCATATACTCGCGTGACAATCCTTCAAGCGCACCTCTACTACCGCCCCTATATTTACTCCTTAGCCTGGCCATACGCTTCAACGCCTTATCCAGGTTAGGGAATTCCACAGCATTCACACTAGTAATCCTCTCCTCAAGGCGCATATAGGGCCTTATGTAGGCCCTCCTAGCCTTATGCCTCCTAGCCCCAGTCCTCCTCCTGTAGCGGCTCAATCCCAGCCTCTCCTCTACGAAGTCCAGACACAGATTCCAACAGCTTCACCCTCTTCCTAGCCCTCTCTAGATGCTTGACCAGCATGAGCTCCTCCAGGGCCTCAATCGCCATATCCACGTACCTGTCCCGGATCCTGATGTAGTCGTCATACGTCTTAAGGTGGCGCCTAAAGTCCTCCACAGCCTTCTTGGTAATCCTCACATCCCCTGAGGGTAGGAGCCGCATCTGGTAAATATGGGCTCTAGACTATATATCGTCCATTTCGTGGACGTAGACTATTATCGTGTCATAGCTCCTAAAGGGCTTCAAGAGGTCTCTGGGGCTCGGCGTCGTGAATACAATGTTGGCGACCCTGAATAAGTCCCCCAACGCCTTGGCTAGGAACACGTCGGTAAAGATCAGGTAGGATCCCCCGTGAACCCCGCGTCGTCCCAGATCAGGGCGGGGAGCCTCGAGCCCCTGGCATACTTTATCTTCGCAATGAACTGGCCGGCCGAGAACACCATGTACCTCTTGAACACGTACCTGCTAGTCTCGCTCG
This sequence comes from Desulfurococcales archaeon, assembly GCA_015521705.1. GTDB lineage: Archaea > Thermoproteota > Thermoprotei_A > Sulfolobales > Acidilobaceae > S141-84. The sequence goes on along the minus strand of WANR01000040.1, from coordinate 76,808 downwards.
GGGGCACAGCGCCCAGCCTTCTAAGCATGTCGTAGGTCACTTTAATGGCGTAGACAGACTTGCCAGCATCCTGCTTCCCGTAGACGATTATAGAGTTGAACCCTCCGGTCTTATAGGCCCTGAGCATCCACCCCGCCAGGATAGACCAGCCAACGCCCTCCTCAGTAGCCTCCTCAGGCCTGTCGTAGAACGACTCCCTATTCTCCGCCAGGGAGTCAATCTCCCTCACATCATAGCTCTCCAGCAAGTCGAGGACCTTATCAATGCGCCTACTCCCTGCCATACATCTCCTCCCTCTCAACCACGAACAAGCCACGCCTATGCGCCACATCGAACACGACCCTAAGCAGCTTATCCAAATCACCCTTAAGCTGCCTAAGGCACCTAGAAGCGTTCACATAAGGGTGAGCGTGGGGGTCGTCCTCGCAACTCTCAAGGGCCTCCGAGACCACAGTATCAACGTCTATCCCCAACCTCTTTGTGATGTCCTGCTTAGCCTCCGGAAGCAAGACGATGATCAGGGCGTCTAAGGTCTCAGCGTAGTCGTAGGCAGCGAAAACGTTCCTGGTAATCTCATCTTAGCCTTAAGGGTCTGCAAGGCCTCCTCGCTTACAATAGTGCCAGGCGCTATAGTCTACCCCGTGGAGTCGAGCAACCTCTTAAGGTAGATCCTGTGGCTCTGCCACTGCTTGTGGCTTAGGGTCCCAGCCTCTCGCCTAGAATCCAGGTATGCAAGCCACTCCTCCCAGTGCGAATCAGGTACTTTTACAACCCTGCCAGCCAGCCCTAACCTCTCGACTTCAGCATTAATAGTATCTAGGGCTATCTTCGCACTTGCAGGGTTAGCCTTAGCCCACTCTATAAATAGCCTTACTATTCTGTCCACGTCCAGAGCCTTTACCCTCTCATAGCTAACATACTGGGCAAAGTAGGGGGATCTGGGCTAGGTCATCATCCGATGCCAGTTCCAAGAGCTTTACTAGTATCTTGTCTGGCACAGGCTTCAGACCATGCCTCATGTGATAGAAGTAGCCCCTTGACACTCCGAGTAGCCTAGGAGTTGCCCTCCTCTTTGCCGCCAATACGTCTAGTAGCCGCTGCCTGGCTTCTTGAGGAACCTCCTTGGGTTCTGGCAGCAATTCTAGGACACCCATATAGGTATTATTAAAGCCTGGAGGCTCCTCGGCGGACGTGATACTCGACTTATCGGTACTATTCTGGGTATACGCTTCCATGGTGCTAGAAGCGTTTTCCAAGCGTTTACCCGATTGGGAATCCGATTGAAGAATAGGGTTAGAGAATGGTTGGGTATTTGGTTGATTTTGATGGTTCTGAATATCTGTTTGATGGTTTCTGGCGCCGGGGAGGGGACTTGAACCCCCGACCACCGGGTTAACAGCCCGGCGCTCTACCTAGCTGAGCTACCCCGGCTCCTGTTGATTAGAAACTTGTTAGGGGTTTATCTGGGTTTCTCTAAGGGTGGCTTCGTTTCATGTGGATCATTTCGCTGCTCTTATAGAGAGTAGGTTTATAACGAAGTCGTAGAGGTTGTCTTTTTTCAGGCCTCTTTCCATCCTATATAACTGTTCCGGGGCTACCCCGTACTGTCTTGCTACCCTGTAGGGTGCTATACCCTTTGCCCGGGCATACAGGAGTAGCAGGAGGCTTTTGAAGGAGCCAGGATTTGAGAGCCTTGCCCTGAACTTATAGTGCGTGACTAGCTCTTCCAGTATTCTATAGACTGGGTAGTTGTCTTTGATCCATGAGACTACCTCACTTGGGAGCATCACTTCCTTGGGTTTCCCCACACCATTTATCCTCACAGTGTTAGGCCCTAGTATCTCTACTACGCCCTGCAGGAACCTGCTCTGAGTCATGACCAGGCCCCCCACCATGAATACGACATATATTGTTGTTTAAAAAGCTTGCATGGAAGAGGAAAATAATTTATTATAATATATTGATAATAATCCCGATAAATATAACATTTTAGGATAAGAGTTTTACAGCATCACAAGGCCCCCCGTTTATGTTTTTGGTAGAGTGACCAGGCTATTTCCAGGGGCCTCCGTGAGCCTGGCGAAGAGTGGGCGGTGCAAGCAGGAGAGACTAAAGCCCCTTTAGGCTTAGGCTTTAATGTTAAGGAAAACTGGTGGCCTGCTGATATGCTATAGTTTTTAGTAGAGAAAGCATTCTACGTAGTGTTCTTTTTCTGCTCTAACCAGTTCCGGCGTTCCAGATTTACACTTTTCCATGGCTAGCGGGCATCTTGGGTGGAACCTGCACCCTCCCGGGAGCTTCACAGGGTTGATGGCAATATCTACTGGGATCTCTGGGTTCCACGGCTTTTCAGGGTCAGGAGCTGGGTATGCGGAGAGTAGCGCCTTTGTGTACGGGTGTAGCGGGTTGCTGAATAGCGTCCTCTTAGGTGCCGTCTCCACGATTCTCCCCAGGTACATTACGGCTATTCTATCACCTATGTATCTGGCAACTGCCAGGTTATGGGTTATGAAGAGGTATGTGAGCGAGTATTCTTGTTTGAGTCTCTTTAGGAGGTTTAGTATCTGAGCCTGGATCGAGACGTCTAGCATTGATGTGGGCTCGTCTAGAACAAGGAATTCAGGATCAGTGACCAGAGCCCTGGCTATTACTGCTCTTTGCCTCTGGCCCCCACTCAGCTCGTGCGGGTATTTGCTGGCCAGCTCTGTGCCCAGACCCACTGCTTCTAGAACCTTGTATCCCTTCTCTTCGGCCTCCTTCTTCTCTATTCCTTCCGCTATGAGGGGCTCTATAACCTGTCCTAGTATCTTTATTCTAGGGTTCAGCGATGCGTAGGGGTCTTGGAAGACTACTCTAATCTTTCTCCTCAGTTTTTTGGGGATTTTGTCTGTGATGTCTAGTCCCTTGAATATGATTTTCCCGCTGGTAGGCTGGGTCAGCTTTGACAGGAGCATCCCTAAAGTAGTCTTGCCGCTGCCCGACTCTCCCACGAGAACCAGAGACTCTCCCTGGCGTATTGACAGGGAGACTCCGTCGACTGCCCTAACATACCCCTTGATCCTCCTAAAGACTCCACTATATACGGGGTAGTACTTCTTCAAGTTAATCGCCTGCACTAAAGCACTACTATCAACCACATGCTCCTGGAGGCCTGGATCCTCCTTATTCTTCCTCATACAGGAGGCACCTCACGCTTCTCCCGTCCACCAGGCTGACTAGACGTGGCCTTAGAATCCTACACTTTTCCATGGCTAGCGGGCATCTTGGGTGGAACCTGCACCCTTCCGGTGGTTCTAGCAGGGAGGGCGGGGACCCCTCTATGGGTTCCAGCTCTTCCACGTCAGTATCCACCCTTGGTATTGCCTTAAGGAGGGCCCTTGTGTAGGGGTGTTTAGGGTCTCTAAAGAGGCTCTTAACACTCGAGTACTCTACTATCTCCCCCGCGTACATGACGGCCACGTTGTCGCAGATATGGGCTACAAGGCTAAGGTCGTGGGTTATATAGAGCATTGTTAGCCTATTCTCCTTAACCACCCTGTACAATAGCTTCAGTATAGCTGCCTGAACTGTGACGTCCAGCGCTGTGGTGGGCTCGTCAGCTATTATAAGTGCCGGCCTAAGGGCCAGCGTCATGGCTATTACTGCTCTTTGCCTCTGGCCCCCACTCAGCTCGTGCGGGTACCTGTTCAAGAAGGATCGGGGAAGCCCTACCTCCTCTAAAACCCTGCCAGCTTCATCGTAGGCCTCGCTTTTGGACAGGCCATGGACGTAGAGGTAGATCTCTGCTATCTGCTCGCCTATAGTAAGCACGGGGTTTAGCGATGTTAGGGCATCCTGGAAAATGACAGAGACTCTAGGCTTTGAGTCTTCGCCGGCTCTGAGCATGTCGACACCGTTGACGAGGATCTCGCCCGAGACTATCTCAGCGTTACCCGGCAACAGGCCTGAGATAGCGTAGCCCAGCGTGGACTTGCCGCTGCCCGACTCTCCCACGAGTCCTAGTATCTCTCCCTGCTCCTCTATGCTCAGAGACACGTTGTCAAGCGCCTTGGCTACTCCCCGGGGAGTGTAGTAGACCACGCTCAGGTTTCGGACTTCAACAACTGCCATACTATCGACCTCCTTATTTTAAGCGTTCCCCTTAGCCTGGGATCCAGGGCGTCTCTCAGCCCGTCTCCTATGAGGTTGAATGCCAGGACTACTAGGAAAATCATTAGCCCTGGGAATGTTGGGTACCACCAGGCCTCCCTCAGGTACTTTCTGCCAGTGCTAAGCATGAGGCCCCACTCTGGCTGGGGCTCCTGGGCTCCCAGGCCTATGAAGCTGAGGCTAGCTATGTATATTATAGCATTGCCCAGCTCGATCGTGGACTGCACTATTAGCGGAGCCATGGCGTTTGGCAGTATATGCCTGAACAAGATCCTGAAACTGCTAAGGCCTGCCTCCTTAGCGGCCGTCACGTACAGCTGCTCCTTGACCGAGAGCGTCACCCCCCTCATGAGCCGTGCATAGATGGGGATCGTTACAACAGCTACTGCCAGCATGGCGTTAAAGAGGCTCGCCCCCAGGGCCGCCGCAACAGCTATAGCCAGCATGAATCCTGGAATAGAGATCAGCACGTCCATGATCCTCATCAATACCGAATCCAGGATGCCGCCAAAGTACCCGGAAACGAGGCCTATAACCATGCCGATAGAGACCGCCAGGCCCACTGTGACCAGGGCTACCGCCAGGTCTATTGACACTGCATAGAAGATCCTCGTGAAAAGATCTCTTCCAAGCGAGTCGGTCCCCAGTATGTATGGCCATGCTGGCCCCTCGCTGAGCGGGGGCCTAAGTACGTCCTCGGAGGTAGCATAGGGATCGTACGGCGAGGCCAGCGGCACTATTACTCCGAGAGCCACTATGCCGACTAGTATCGAGAGCCCGATAATCGTTGAGGGCTGCATGAACCTTGCAAGAGTCTCTTTCGCCTCGGGGGAAAGCCTGCCTAGCAAGGCTCTGGCCCTCCTAGGCCTTTATGCGTGGGTCTATGTAGAAGTAGAGCACGTCAACCACCAGATTCACGAGAACGTATATTAGTGAAATGAAGATCACGGCCCCCTGGATAACCATGTAGTCCCTCAGCAGTACCGCCTCGTATATTAGCCTGCCAATGCCCGGCCAGGAGAATATCGTCTCCACTATTATGTCGCCTGTCACTACCACGGCGAAGTACAAGCCCATAACCGTGACCACCGGTATTAGGGCGTTCTTGAGGGCGTGCCTGTACAGCAGCACGTCTCTGGGAACCCTCTTCATCTTAGCAGTCCTTATATAATCCGAGAGAAGGACTTCGACCATGCTAGTCCTGACAAGCCTCATGAGGAGCCCTGACAGGGGTAGGGCCAGTGTTAGTGCTGGGAGGGCTATCCTCTTCAATGCGTCGAGGAAGCCATAGATGTTGCCTTCCAGCAGCGTATCTATCAGCATGAAGCCTGTGACCTTCTTGGGGGCTAGCAGCGGATCTATCCTCTCGCCCACTGGGAAGCCAAGGTATATGCCGAACACTATTTGGAGAACCATGCCAAGCCATATTGTGGGCATGGATATTCCTATGACGCCCAGGATCCTGACCAGGTCGTCGACCCACGTGCCCCTCTTCAGGGCAGCTATTATCCCTAGGGGGAGCCCTATAATAATTGACAGGATGTAGGCTACTATGACTAGTTCAAACGAGGCCGGGAGCCTGTCGAATAAGAGGTCTCTGACTTCGACGTTCATTATATACGACCTGCCGAAGTCCAGCCGGATAACGTCCCCAAGATACTCTATGAACTGGGTGAAGTAATCCTTGTCAAGCCCTAGCTCTTTCACGACTTTTTCAATATTCTCCGGCGTAGCTTTGGGGCCCAGAATTGCTATAACAGGGTTGCCTGGGAGAATCCTGGAAAGGAAAAACACGATGAATAACACTCCAAGAACCGTCGGGATTACTTGTAGGAGCCTCATAAAAAGATAGTTTAGAATACTCCTGGCCATCGCTGCTCACTAGCGCCTCCTAAGAAGTCTTGTATACGGGGTAGAAGTCTATATAGTACGCCGGGTAAAGGACAAATCCCTCCACGTTCTTTTGCATGAATACGTAGAGCTTGGGCACGTATAGGAACGCCCAGGGGGCGTCCTCCACTACTATTCTCTGCAGTTCATGGTAGATCCTTGTCCTCTCTTCAACGTCAGTTATTGTCCTAGCCTTCCTCGTCAGCTCGTCAACCCTACTATTATTGTAGCCGTCGAGGCCCAGGCCCTCCGTGGAGAAGAGCGGGTAGAACCAGTTGTCTGGATCCGCGTAGTCGGGGAACCAGTCAACCATGTACATGTCGAAGTCCTTGGCGAAGAGCCTGTCGAGGAACGTTGACCAGTCGAGGTTAACTATTTCAACCTCTATACCTATCTGCCTCAGATTGTCCTGTATAACCGCTGCAACCTCTCCTCTCTCGGCTCTCTCCTCGGTGCTTATGAGCAGTTCTATCTTGGGCAGGCCCTCTCCGTTGGGGTATCCTGCCTGGGCTAGTAGCTCTTTAGCCTTCTCGGGGTCGTACTTGTAGGCATAGGACTCTATGTTAGGGTCGTAGCCCCATATACCCGGCGGTAGCGGGCCATATAGCCGCACAGCGGTGCCTTTCAGGATGTTCTCTAGGATATAATCATAGTTTATGGCATAGTTGACGGCTTTCCTGAAGAGCGGGTTATTGAACGGCTCTTTTCTAAGATTCATTCCCAGCCACTCTATAACAAGGCCCTCTATTGACAGCGACTTAATATCGGGGTTCTCCAGGAGGGCGGGGACGTCGGATGGCTGTATGCCGAAGGCCATGTCCACTTCTCCGTTTTCCAGGGCTATCCTCAGCGAGGAGGGGTCCTTGAAGATCCTTATAATGACCTTGTCAATCTTGGGCTTCCCTCTCCAGTAGTCCTCGTTAGCTACAAGGACTACTTCCTGGCCCTTAACCCACGACTCTAGCTTGAAGGGCCCAGTACCTACAGGGTTCTCGGCGAAGCTTTCGCCCAGCTCTTCTGCAGCCTCGGGGCTTACGGGGGCTGTCAGCATGAAAGCCATTAGGGCGGGGAAGGGGGCGAATGGGTATTTAAGGATGAACCTGACAGTGTAGTCGTCAACCACTTCAACCGTGTCTATGACATCTATTAGGAATGCTGGGGGCCCTTGTAGTTCCTTAGCCCTCTCTATGGAATACTTGACGTCACCCGCCGTGAGCTCTGTCCCGTCATGGAACTTTACCCCCTTCCTTAGGTAGAATGTCCAAACGGTGGCGTTCTCGTTAGACTCCCATCTCTCTGCAAGCTTGCCCTGAAGCTCTGTGGTCCCAGGCTTGTATGTGACGAGCGTGTCGAAGATGTTTTGTATCACTATAGCCGATGCTATGTCGTACGCCAGAGCCGGGTCCAGGGTTTTGGGGTCAAACGTTGTGCCCACTATAAGTACTGCTTCCCTTCGGAGAGCTGGCGGCTGGAGAACCGCCATGGCCACTAAAATAGCTATTATTATTACGCCGATGACTCCTATAACTAAGCTCCTGGAGGGCATTATTTCCACCTTCCCCTAGTTATTGTCAGATAGGAAATATATCGTGGGGAGGCATAATTTAAATTTTCCCCTCTCCAACTAACTACGATCACTGTGCCTACCCGTGGGGGTGTATATGTTGGATCGCCTAGATGCAAGAATTGCGAGGAGGCTGTCTACGTTTTCTATTGTGGGTTTCGACCCTAATAATGGAGACCTGGGAGTGGCTGTAGCGTCAAAGTTCGTAGCAGTGGGAGCCCTCGTTCCGTGGGCTAGGGCGAGAGTTGGCGCCATAGCCACTCAGGCCCTCGCGAACATCTCCTATGGGCCGAGAGGGCTAGAGCTGCTCTCAAAGGGATATAGGGCCAGGGAAGTGGTCAGGATGCTGGTAAGCGATGATCCACAAAGGGAGGAGAGGCAGGTTGGCATTGTAGACTCGAGGGGGGAGGCGGCAGCCTTTACGGGAAGCAAATGTTACAGCTACGCGGGCCACATAGTAGGCGAGGGCTATGCTGTTCAAGGAAACATACTCGCAGGCCCTGAAGTGCTAGAAGAAATGGCCAGGGCATTCGAGGCCACCAGGGGAGAACTGGTAGATAAGCTGCTGGCAGCACTAGAAGCTGGTGATAGGGCCGGCGGCGATAAGAGGGGTAAGCAGTCCGCAGCCATAATAGTCGTGAGGGAGAGAGGGGGCTATGGAGGATACACTGATAAATACGTGGATCTAAGGGTCGACGACCACCAGGAGCCTGTGCAGGAGCTCAAAAGAATCTTCAAGATATGGGAGCTAATAATGCTGACCCGCGAGAGGCCAGAAGACGTAGTATCCAAGGAAGAGGTTGCTGGTAAGGTGCAAGAGGCCCTGAAAAAACTGGGATTCTATAGGGGCGAAGTTACTGGTAAATGGGATGAAGAGACCGAGAAGGCCTTCACTGACTGGGCCCTGATAAATAACTTTGAAAACAAGCTTAGGAGCGACAACTACATTTGGGGCACTGTGTACAGGTTCCTCATAGAGTCTGCCAGGGACTAGGAAGGCGCTGGCCACCAGGCCTGCCTGGGGGCTACCTGGAAGCTATGAGGGCTATTATAACCGCTATTAAGGCACCCAGGCCATTGACAGGGATAAGGGGGATAGCGGCCTCCGAGCCCAGCCCTTTGGCTATCATGCTCATGCTAGCCGTTATTGAGAACGCCGCATGGGCCAGGATGGCTCCTCCAAGCACTGCTAGGAGCGCTGCGGGCCTTGTCCTGATCTTGAGCGCGCTCCTAGTATAAATGGCTACGAGGAGCACTCCGGCTAGCAGCTCTATAGCTGAGAGTACGATGTTCGTGGCCCAGAAGACCCCTACCATCACGCCTCACCAAGAGCCTTTCTAACCAGGTCTTCTAGCTCCTTCAGCCTAGCCATGGCTATCCTGTGTATGTAGTAAACGGATCCGTATTTCCCGGGGCTTGAGGGCTCTACTATCTGGTTCTCCACGAGGACGCGTATGTGGTGCTCGATGGTCTTGTAGTTTAGGCCTAGCTCGCGTGACAGCTGATGCTTATTCATGGGTTTTTCCATTAGGGCTTTAAGTATCCTGGCTCTTGTGTAGCCTCCCCTGCTACCCAACAATAGCCACCACCAGACCCGTAAGTATTCATCTCTGTACAGCATAAAGCTATACCGGGTAAAAAGAGAGTTTACAGATAACTATTAATAAGGTTTAGAGACTTCTTAATAAAACTCTTAAAAATCCTTGAAACGTAAAGGGAGCATTCCCTAGTTATTGCCAAGGGCTACCCCAGCTTTGTTGCTGAATCTATGATCCACCACTCCTCCTCTATGAGGACGCCTCTATCGCTCTCCACGAAAACCAGTATATACGTCAGGTCTAGGAGGATCCTCTCTCCGGTCTGCGCCCTGGTCGTTATAAGCGATACATCAGCGATCACGTAGGCTTTACCCTGTATCTCAAGAGCCCTGACATTGGTGGCTCTAACGTGCTCGTCCTCGTTGCCATTGAAGAAGCGATCCCAGAGCGCAGATATGTTATCCAAGCCCTTGTATACGCCTGTCAGTGGGCCGCCGATCCAGTAAAGTACTGCATCCTCCCTGTACTGCATTATTAGCCTATCCTTGTCCTCACCAGCTATGTACATCCAGTGCAGGAGAGCCTCCCTCCTGGCAGCCTCTCTCAGCGGTTCCTCTGATAGCTGCGCGTAGCCGGCCAGGAATCCCCCCAGAGAGTACGCTAAGAGGCCTAGCAGCGAGACCACTATTACCACGTAGGCGCCGCGCCTAGCATCGACCATGAACCGCCACCTCGGTACTAGATCCCAGCACAACTGCTAGGGAAAACCGTTTCCACAAGTGATCCACGAATTCCGTGCAAATCATGGATAAGCCCGCCCGAGAGCTGGCAGGGGAAACGTTTTTAAACCGCCTTGTACATGTAATTAACCACACGATCCCTTTAACTGAGCGAGGGGAGCGTGATGGAATACCAATATCGCTGAGAGGACTCCTCCCACCCACTCGACTCTCGGATCTCCCCCAGTTATCCTTCAACATAAAATCCCGCCTCGAGGAGCTGGCCAGTAAGGGGTTCTCATGGCACATAGACTCGTCCCGCACCCTCACCAACATACTGGCAGCCCTCTACGGCTTCTGGGTGCCCTCCGGCGCTAGTAGGGGCGTTGAGAGAGTTGTGATCCTCAGCAAGGGCCATGGAAGCCTAGCCCTCTATGCCACCTACGAGGTCGTAGGAGTCATACCCAGGGGATCCGTAGAGTCCGAGTTCTTTGTCGCTGGGTCAAGGCTCCAGAGCCATCCAGAGGCTGGTAGGCTGCCAGGTATACTGGTGTCTACGGGATCTCTTGGCCAGGGTCTTTCGGTGGCTAACGGGATCGCTCTTGCCTCCAGGATCGCTAAGAAGAACGTGGAAGTAGCCGTGATAGTGGGGGACGGGGAACTAGACGAGGGCCAGGTGTGGGAGGCTATAGCCACGGGGAGCTCTCATAGGCTGGATAACGTCATTATGATAATAGACAGGAACGGTGTGCAGCACTCGGGCCATACAGAGGCGGTCAAGCCAAAGGAGCCCTTGTCTCTCAGGCTAAAAGCGTTCAACTGGCACGTTGTTGAAGTAGCAGACGACCCGGTCTCTATAGCATCGACGCTTAGACTACTGGAGCGCGTCAGCGGCGCGCCTAAAGCTGTCATAGTCAACACGTGGAGCAACTCCAGCTGAGACCCGGGGAGGTTTGCAGGGCCTTGGAGGGGCTATTTAGGGGTAGCTATAGGAGGGCTCTTGCCCGGTCCCTTGTAGAGCTGGGGGATAAGATGGAGGATTTAGTGGTGCTCGACGCTGATACGGCGTCGTCAACGGGGTCTATTGAGTTCTCGCGGAGGTTCCCAGAGAGGTTCCTGAACGTTGGCATTAGCGAGCAGGACTTGATCGGCACGGCTGCCGGGATCGCTATAGCTGGGCTAAGGCCTGTGGCTCTAGCGTTCTCCTCCTTTATAATGAGGGCTTGGGAGCAGATAAGGAATACCATATCGAGGGACTCACTCAGGGTGACTATAATAGGTACCCATGCTGGTTTCTCTGATTACATGGACGGGGCCTCTCACCAGGCCTTAGAGGATATAGCTCTCATGAGGGTACTACCGGGCTTCACTATTGCAGTCCCAGCCGATGAAACGGCTACCCACCAGCTTGTGAGAGTGCTTGTCGAGGATTCAAGGGGCCCCTCTTACATGAGGATTGGGAGGGATAACGCGCCCCGAATCTATGAGAGTGGCGAAGAGTTCAGGATAGGGGGCTGTAAGGTCCTAGAGGAGGGTAGTGATGCAGTAGTGTTTAGCATGGGTGCAATGGTGGGCGTGGCTCTTGAGGCCTCAAGGCTTCTCAGGAGGAAGGGTCTGAGTGTGGGAGTGGTCGACGTTTACAGTGTCAAGCCCGTAGATGAGCCATGTATTGTGGGCAGGAGTAGGGGTGCAGGACTTGTCGTTACGCTCGAAGAGCACAGCATCTATGGGGGTCTCGGTAGCTTGGTCTCTGAGGTGCTTTCCGAGAGGTTGCCGCGGAGGGTTTATAGGATAGGGGTTAGGGACGCTTTTGGCTCTTCCGCTGGTAGTTATGAGGAGCTCCTGAGATTCATGGGCCTGGATCCCTGCACCGTGGCGGGCTCTATTGCGGGGGTGCTGTCTGGTGGGTCTAAGGTATGCTAGTAGGGAGTATCGTGATAGGACGATCGTTGACGTGGCCGGCGTTAGGATCGGGGCTGGGAAGCCTGTGGTAGTAGCGGGGCCCTGCTCGGTAGAGTCGCTGGATCAGATAGTTGAAACCGCTATAGCCGTGAAGGAGGCTGGGGCTCATATTCTCAGAGGGGGGGCCTTCAAGCCGCGGACCAGCCCTTACAGCTTCCAAGGGCTTGGCTTGGAGGGGCTGAAACTGCTGAGGAAGGCGGGCGACATTGCCGGGCTACCAGTGGTCACGGAAGTAATGGATACTAGGCATGTTGATGTAGTTGCGAGGCATGCCGACGCTCTCCAGATAGGGGCTCGTAGCATGCAAAACTTCCCGCTACTAAGGGAGGTCGGGAGGGCAGGGGTTCCAGTCTTTCTCAAGAGGGGCTTCGGCAACACTATCGAGGAGTGGCTATATGCGGCTGAGTACGTTATGGCTGAAGGTAACGAGAACGTTGTGCTGGTAGAGAGGGGTATAAGGACGTTTGAGACGCTCACAAGGTTCACCCTAGACGTGGCTGCCATACCAGTGGTCAAGGAGAGGAGCCATCTACCAGTAATAGCTGACCCCAGCCACCCAGCCGGTAGGAGAAGCTTAGTGCCTCCGCTAGCCAAGGCTGCACTGGCAGCGGGTGCTGACGGGATCATGGTGGAGGTCCATCCCAGCCCTGACGCAGCGCTGTCCGACTCTAGGCAACAATTGTCCCTGGAGGAGTTTAGGAAGCTCATGGGTGAGCTGAGGTGGATGCGGCTCCTATAACCGTGAAGTACGAGCTACGCTACTCCAAGACCGCGACAATAATGGTTGGGGAGGGCAGCCTCGAGAGGTTCCTAGTAGAAGTAGCCCCGCTACATGATAGGGTCGCGCTAGTAGTAGACGAGAGGGTAAGGGAGGGCCTAGGAGGCATCATAGACAAGGCCAAGTGGCACGGAGTCTATGCACTCAAGGGAGGCGAGAGTTCTAAATCGGTCGGCAAGGCCCTAGCCCTCTGGTCCCACTTGTATAAGGACGGGCTTGGCAGGGGCTCGCTACTAGTAGCCATAGGCGGCGGCTCGCTCCTAGATCTTGCCGGATTCGTCGCCTCCACCTTTATGAGAGGGGTCAGGCTTGCCCTTATACCCACTACAACGCTTTCAATGGCCGACGCTGCCGTCGGCGGCAAGAACGGCGTTAATCTCGGGTCAAAGAACATTATAGGGACCTTCTACCACCCAGACTACGTAGTCGTGGATCCCGTCTTCCTCAAGACTATGCCAAGCGATGTATACTTGGAGGGGTTTGCCGAGGTAGTAAAACACGCCGTGATCGAAGGCGAGGGATTCCTGAGCCTCATAGAGAAGAACGTAAACGGGATACTATCGAGGGATCCAGAAGTCGTCATGGCCCTTATAGAGAGGAGCTTGAGGGTCAAAATGGATATAGTCTCCCAGGACTTTCTAGAGTCAGGCCTAAGGAGGGTCCTAAACCTGGGCCACACCCTCGGCCACGCCATAGAGGCTGCCTCAGCCTATTCAATAAGCCACGGCAGAAGCGTCTCTATGGGCCTCTCGGGTGAGCTTCGACTGTCTGCCAGGCTGGCTGGCCTGGATCCTTCGAGCGCTGACAGGGTCGAAAGGCTCTTATCCAGCATAGGGCTGCCGACAACGGTTCCCTGCGGTTTTGGGGTGAACGACCTCATGGCGCATATTGCTCGGGATAAGAAGAGGGAGGGGGATTCTGTAGTAATGCCTCTGGTTGAGCGTATTGGCCTCATACGATTGTCGAGGGTAAGCCTGGGGGTTATAGAGGAATGGCTCTGGGGCTACTTGAAAAAGTGTGCACAGTGATAGCTGCCTCTTCTATCAAAGAAGCGCTGCTAAAGGCTTCATCGTCTCCCACAAAGTGTGTAGAGCTCAGGCTGGATTATCTCCCGGAAGGAAGCCTGAAGGATTCCCCCAGGCTTGTCTCGGCATTGAAGAAGAGGGGCTTTAGAGTAGTATCCACTGTTAGAAGTCGCGGCGAAGGAGGAGCTTCAGATCTGGCGTCCGGGGAAATAGCAGGCCTGTACAGGGCCTTGATCGAGGCGGGTTCGGACCACGTTGATCTCGAGTATAGGCGCTTCGACAGGAGGTTCCTCGAAGAGTTTGCCGGTATAGGCATCCTGTCCCTCCACAGCTATTCCCCGAGCAGGAAGGACTTGGAGGATGCTGAGGTACTGGTTGAAGATGCGGGCAGATACGGGATGCTTGCAAAAATAGCCCTGGTGATAGATGACTCCGACACATTATCCCGCCTGATCAGGCTTGCCGGTGAGAGAGTAACTATTGTAGGCATGGGGAGATACTCCCTAATCTCAAGGGTTCTCTCCTTACTCAGGGGCAGTAGCCTAACATTTGCCGCCCACCCTGAGGGCCCGAGAGTGGCTCCCGGGCAGCCCCTCCCCCGCGACATAATAGAGGTTTATAGGCTGGTGAAGTCCTCGTGCGGCGCTTTGCCCTAATAGGTAGAGGTGTCTCCCAAAGCCTTAGCCCTATAATTTATAACTGGTTCTTCAGGGAGAAGGGCTACGAGGCCCGCTACACAGTGATAGAGCCCTCTGAAGGCCTCGACGGAATCGCAGAACTCCTCAAGAGGCTTGACGGCTTCAACGTTACAATACCCTACAAGAAGGATATACTCAGGTACCTGGACGAGGTTAGAGGGCCTGCAGCCGAGATAGGGGCCGTCAATACTGTTAAGAACGAAGAGGGAGTGCTAGTCGGTTATAACACTGACTATAGGGGCTTCTTGAAGGCTCTATCCATTGCTGGTGCCCCCGGCTACGATACGGTACTCATGATAGGGGCCGGGGGAGCCGCCAGGGCCGCATTATACGCTCTCAGAGGGCTGGCAAGGCGGGTCTATATAGTGAGTAGGAGTGGCGTCAGCGCTAGAGAACTGGCTAGGCTGGCTCTTTCCTGGGGCTTTAGAGGCTCGCTGGGGCTCAGGCAGGGCGATCCACTCGTTAAAGAAGCCACATCTGGATCAGACCTTATAGTTAACGCTTCACCCGTGGGTAGCGACGGTGCCTCCACGCCTATAGACCCTGCATTACTCAGAGAGCCCTGTACCGTTATAGACATGGTTTACAGGCCCTTGGAAACCCCTCTACTCAAAGCCTCCAGAAGGGCTGGCTGTAGGACAGTTGATGGCCTTTGGATGCTTGCAGGGCAGGCCTCTGAGAATCTCTGGATATGGCTCGGGGCTAGGGCTAGCCCGGAGAAACTTAGGGAGGCGGCTTTGAGGGGGTTAAAGCATGGCGTTGGGAGTCGGTGAGGCGACTGGCGCCGTTTCCGTGCTCAACGCTATACCCACAATGATCGGGGGCGCCGTGGGTATAGAGCTGAGGGTCAGGGCCCAGGCATGGGTAGGAGAGCACGTTAAATCCCTTGAGGGCTACTCCATAGTCTATGGCAGGAAGCGCTCCATCGAGGCAAGGATCCTAAAGGCTGTTGCTAGCTCTGTCGGCGAGATTGTGGGGCAAGAGCCGCGTTTTAGGGTGGTTGTCGAGTCAGAGGTGCCTGTGGCGTCAGGGCTTAAGAGTAGTAGCTCACTAGTGGTTTCTATGATCAGAGCACTGCTGGACGCTATGGGCTTTGGTGGGAGCTGCGAGGAAGCGGCCCTGGCCGGGGTTAAGGCTTCTAAGATGGCCCGCATAACAGTTACCGGAGCCTACGATGACCATCTGGCCGTCGCGTGCAGCGGGGTCTTCATAACGGATAACAGGTATTTGAAGGTTTTGAGGGTCTATGAACCGGAGAAGTACCACGTGGCCATCTGGCTTCCTAACCACGCTTATGAAGCCTCCACGAGGGATCCCAGCGTTTTCCGTAAGTACGCGAGACCCTACGCTATAGCAGCCGAGCTGGCTTTGAAGGGGGACTGGCTCAAAGCCATGGCTCTTAACGGCGTTTTAACCAGCTTAGTCACAGGCGTTGGCCTCGAGGCTGTAGAGAGAGCCCTCTTGTCCGAGCACGTTATAGCTGCTGGGGTTAGTGGTAAGGGGCCCGCGGTTTTTGCTGTCACCAGGGATCCGGGTATTATCCAGGAGATCTGGGGGGATCTCGGCGGCGTTACTATTGTAACCGCGTTGAAGAACGGTGGCAGCCATGGATCTAGTCGTTATGCCTAGCAGTGTTGAGGGGCTTCTAAGGGCGCCCCCCTCTAAGAGCTATACCCATAGAGCACTCTTTGCATCCCTTCTTGCGGGCGGCGAGTCAAGGCTCGTAGATCCACTAGTTTCCAATGACACTGAAGCCACGATAGAAGCTATTAGACTATTCGGAGCACATGTAACTCGGGGAAGGGGCCATTTCGTTATAGCTTCGCGTAGCCTCGTTGCCCCAGGAGTCATCAACTGCAGAGGCTCGGGGACGACGATCCGAATAGCAGCTGCCATAGCCTCTCTACTCGATGATCCCGTGACCCTTTACGGGAACAGATCGCTCAATAGGAGGCCGATGGGCCCCCTGGTAGAGGCTCTGAGGAGACTTGGAGCTAGCGTCACTTGTGGTCATGGATGCACACCACCTGTAACTGTTAAAGGCTACGGGTTGAGACCCAAGACGGGCAGTGTCTTTGTTGACGCGAGTATCAGTAGCCAGTTCGTGACAGCCCTTCTCATGATAGCTCCTCTTATAGGCCTGGAAGTCCACACCAGGGGGCCCGTTAGGTCTAGGCCCTACATAGATGTCACTGCGAGGGTTCTAGAAGCCTTCGGCGTCACAGTAAATGCCCGCGGCTACAGGTCTTTCAGGGTAAGGGGGAGCTACAGGCCGACAACCTACACAGTGCCAGGGGACTACTCTTCCGCCTCCTTCATGCTAGCTGCGGGGGCCATCGCTGGAAGGGTCACTGTGCGTAATCTAGACCCCTCAGACCCCCAGGCCGATAAGGCTATCCTAGACATTCTCCGTAGAATGGGGGCCAAAGTGAGGGTGGGCGTGGAGAGAGTAGTAGTTGAAGGTGGGGGATTGTTGGACGCCGTCGAGGCAGACCTTTCAGACAGCCCAGACCTGGCCCCCATACTTGCAGTAGTTGCAGCCTATGCTAAAGGAGTTAGTGTGTTAACAGGGCTGGGACACCTTGTCTACAAGGAGTCAGACAGGATAAGATCTATAGTGGGCAACCTCAGAAGAATAGGGGTCCATGCCTCCGTAGTCGATAAGGAAACGATAACGATCAAAGGGGGTGAACACGTCGAGGGAGGAACCGTAGACCCCGAGGGGGATCACAGGATAGCCATGGCCTTTGCCATAGCCGGGCTAAGGGCCAAGAGAGGCGTTAGAGTCGCTGGGATCGAGTGCGTGAAGGACTCTTACCCCTCCTTCATTGAGGATCTTTCCAGAATAGGTGCCGCCGCATGGCTACACAAGTAACTCCTTGGCGAGAATTTGTTCTAGCAGTGCCTAGCAATAACTCCCTCAACTACTTCGTAGAGCGCCCCGTACGGGTCGCGGCATCCCCTATTCACTTGCCCCTCCAGGGCTCCGGCGGGGTCCCTGAGAACCCGTTCTATGGACTCTATGAGCCTCTCTATAGCCTTCCTAGTGTAGCTGTTCCCAATGATCTCCTCTACCAGGTGGGGGGGATCGCTTGCCACGGCCTCGGAAAGTAGGTGTAGCAGCCTATAGGTGGTGCCCATGTGCTTCTCCAGCAGGCCTGGGCTAACGCCTAGCCCCTTTGCTCTGTGTGCTATAGCTACCCCCAGCGTGTACGAGGTTCCAATGGTCAGCCCCACTAGCTCGTCGTGGGTCTCAGGGTCTACTTGGAAGTATCTCAAACCCATACGGTCTATAATGGTTGCAAGCCAGTGGCAGTCCTCCCTTCTCCCGGGGAGCTCGACTAAGGCTACCCAGTGCGCCTCCTTCAGCCTAGCCCTTGGCCCAAAGAGTGGGTGCATAGAGCATGCCCTAGTGCTTCGGGGCAGTTTTTCGTAAGCATTTATAAGCCCCAGCTTGAAAGTGGCTATGTCGCTTACTGCCAAAGGAGGCCTGTCTAGTTTAGCCATGCCTGAGATGGCGCTGCCTGCCTCGCTACCAGGAGTAGCTACTATGACTAGGGATCCTGGATAAGCGCTTGCAAGATCTATGAGCCTGCCTCCCCCGACTTCCCTCACGGCCTCTTCCGCTCTTGAGGGATCCCTGTCGTAGAAAGCGACTTCAAACCCAGACTCCACAGCCATGCGTGCAAGCGCCCTAGCCATTGACCCGGATCCATAGAATATTATCCTGGGCAGATCCCTCTCGCCACCCACCTCGCGTCACCGCCGGGTTACTCCACTAAACACGTCATGGAGCATGGCGGGCGGGTTAGCGTTATGCCTCTCGCTTATCCAGGAGTTTTTCGGCTAGGAACTTTAGGGCCTCCGTGTAAACCTTGATCCTGTTCTCTATCTTAGCTATGCCGTGGCCCTCGTCCTTCAGCTCTATGTACCTGACCTCCACGCCTTTCTCCTTGAGTGTTTCCACTATTTGCTTTGCCTCGCTTAGTGGGACTCGCGGATCATTGGCTCCGTGTATAACCATTAGCGGCGCTCTTATCTTGTGGGCATGCGTTATAGGGCTTAGTTCCAGCATTATGTCGGCGTGCTTATCTGGATCGCCGTACTCCGGGATCCTGTATCTTCTCCTGTATGGGCTCGTGTTCCTTATGAACGTTACAAGGTTTACTATACCAACGATCTCGACGCCACACCTCCAGGTGTCGGGATAGAGCGCTAGGCTCATCAGCGTAAGATAGCCCCCATAACTACCGCCCATAACGCATAGTCTTTCAGGGTCAATTATGCCCTCGCTGGTCAGGTGCTTTACAGCGTAGTAGACGTCCTTCACAGCGTTTATCCTCTTTTCTAAATCATCTAGGTGGACAAAAGTCTTCCCGTAACCCGTGGATCCCCTGAAATTGGGGGCAACAACGCCTATGCCAAGGCTTGTCATAGCCTGTTGTAGGGTGTTGAAGGAGGGTCTCGACTGGCTCTCGGGCCCCCCGTGGAGCCATAGGACTGCAGGGTACGGTGTCTTAACGCGCCTGTTCTTAGAGGGCTCATATAGGAGCCCGTGGATCCTTAAGCCGTCGAAGCTCTCGTACTCGAAATGCCTGGGCTCCACGAAGTTCTCCTCGAGGCCCAGCTTTGGGCTCCATGTAACCCTCTCGACCCTCTCCCTAAGCAGGTACACCTCGTTGCCTTCCCGGGGCGAGCTTGCAGAGAGTACTGTAACCCCGCCTTCCGAGTGAATACTGGTGACAACCCAGTTTCCATCATAGACTCCCAGGATCTGGGCGGCTCTGTCGGTTCCTAGCCTCAACCTGTAAATCCTACTGGATCCCATCGAGTTGACGGAAGCGATTACTGTGCCTTCATAGTAGTCCACGAGCTCAACATCCCCCTCAGGGCTGAACAGTATCCTGGAACTATTCTTTTCTAAGTCGTAGAGTGATAGGGCCTTGAATTCTCTCTCATGGTTGGTAATGTAGAGTAGCCTGGAGGAATCCACAGGAACAGGGTTAGTGTTCTCAGCCTCTCCCTCGTGCTTTGTTATGTTCTCCGCCTTCCCGGTCTCCGCGTCTATGACTAATATGTCGCTGTCTAGGTTACTGTTTCTCTTCACGGAGACCACCCTGTCCCCAATCCAAGCCTGAGGCACTATCATTCCGTCACCCTCATATACCAGCCTGGACTCCCTCCTCACAGCATCGTAGATATACAAGTCGAAATCCACTCCATTCCTGGCGTTACTCGTGTACGCCAAGCGCTTTCCATCAGGGCTCCAAGCGCCTAGAAGGTTCATGCTGCCGTCTTCCCCGGCTATTCTCCACACGTCATTACCCTCGTACACGTATATTGCCCATTTCTCGTCGCCGTCAAAGTCGCTGGCGAAGGCCAGGGATCCCTTGCTCGAAATAACGTAGTCGCCCACCCTCCTGTCCCAGGGAACTACTATGTCGTGCCTCCCGCCACAGCTACGCCATAACTGGTAGGTCCCAGTAATGTCGGACAGGTAATATATGCACCCGTCCGCAGGGCTATATCTTCCCAGAGAAGCACTCCTAATAGCCATGAAGCGTTTTACCAAGAACTCTATGCCCACAGTTAACCACCGCCGCGCCTTAAAACCCGGTGAATATGCTAGGACAGGTAATATAAATAATGTTACTAAATAGTACTAAATAGCACGTGGCGCCTCAGCGCCTAACACCTACTAGCTAATGCCTTCAAGGGAAGCCGGGGGAGGTTGATGCGCGTAACTAGCCACCTTAAGCAAAAATAACCCCCGGGACTACCGGGATCTACTATTAGAACCTCGGAAGCGGGTGTCCTTCTATTATGGGCTATACGAGAGAGGTTTTGGAGAGGGAGAAAAGAGCTGTAGGAAGCATATCCCAGATAAGGTTCTATCCTGCAGTCATAGAGAAAGCAGGAGGCGCCTATGTGTATGATGCTGCCGGGCGCAAGCTTCTCGACTTTAATGCTGCATGGGCCGTGGCAAACACGGGTTACGGCCACAAGAGGGTTATAGAGGCGTTCCTCAGGGAGTACTCTAAGCTTACAGCCCTCTCCTATACGAGCTTCTCAAGCAAAACTGTTGTGAGTCTAGCCGAGAGGCTCCTAGGACTAGTGGCTGACGGGGATGGTAAGAAAGTGATCTTCGGGCATTCGGGATCGGACGCTAACGATTCTATCGCAAAGATCCTGCCGGCATGCACTGGGAGGCCAAGGATACTATCATTCATAGGATCTTACCATGGCCAAACCATGGGCTCCTATAGCATCAGCGGCCACAAGGCCCAAAGCGGGATAGTAGGGCTCCCCAACGTAGTGAAAGTTCCATATCCCTACGGCTATAGGTGTCCCTTCAAGGGTGTAGCGGGGCAGCCAGAGTGCGAGGAGGCTTGTATAGGGTTCCTGGAGGACTACATATTCAACACTATAGCGCCGCCAGAGACCGTGTCGGTGATCATAGTAGAGCCTCTGCAAAGCGACGCCGGGGACATTATTCCTACTCCTAGATTCCTGAGGGAGCTAGAAAGGATAGCCAGAAAGCATGGTATCTACTTGGCAGTTGACGAGGTTAAAGTAGGCATGGGGAGGACTGGCAGGATGTTCGCGTTCGAGCATAGCGGTATAGCTCCAGACATAATAGTTCTGGGTAAGCCTCTGGCTTCGGGGCTTCCTTTAAGCGCGGTCATAATGCCCTCGGAGCTCGCAGACTGTAACAAGGTAATGCACCTCTTCACCTTATCCCCCCATCCAGCCATAGCGGCTGCAGCCCTCGCCACTATAGATGTTATAGAGGGAGAGGATCTAGTGGGTAACGCCGAAAGGACTGGCAAGTACATGCTTGAGGGGCTTCGTAAACTGGAAAGGGAGAAGAGTATAGTGGGGGAAGTCCGCGGGTTGGGGCTCATTGCTGGCATAGAAGTGGTGAAGGACAAGGAATCTAGAGAGCCCGGCGCTAGGGAGACGGCCAAGATAGTTTACAGAGCGTGGGAGCTCGGGCTAGTAACAGCCTATACTGGGCTCTACTCTAACGTTATAGAGCTAACACCCCCCCTCATAATAGGTGGAAGAGAAGTTGACGAAGCGCTAGGCATACTGGACAAAGCTATAGACGACGTGGAGAAAGGCAGGGTGCCGGACAGCGCTATTAAAGACTACGTGGGCTGGTAGGGGGTGTTGAAAGATCTCCGGATCCCTCTGCTAGTTGCTTAAATACCGGGATCCAAAGTATAAATTGGGTTTTGGGTGGGAGCTTGTGGAGCCACTTTACGGGCCCCTTAGCAGGTCTATCAGGCTTTACGAGGTTGGCTTCCACGAGATAGTCGAGTTCTTCTACAAACTGGCAGAGGCAGCAGATATTCTCAAGGGGGAAGACCGCCCGCTCCCTTATGCACCTGCGAAGCCTCCTAGCGACCTCTTAGAGCCCGTGGAAGGCACTATTAGCGTGAAGCATGGTTTCCCGGTGTTCCAGAAGGGAGGGGTTGTCATGGATGTAACTAACACTGAACAGGCGGGTATAGCTGAAGACGCAGGTGCCGTGGCTGTGATGGTTCTCGACAAGTTGCCCTATGATGTGAGGCGTGCTGGCGGCGTTGCTAGGATGGCTGATGTCAAGGTTATAGAACAGGTTATGGAGGCCGTTACGATACCGGTCATGGCCAAGGTTAGGATAGGTCATTACTATGAGGCCAGGATACTTGAAGCCATAGGAGTGGACATGATAGACGAGAGCGAGGTTCTAACCCCTGTAGACGAGGCGCATCACATAAACAAGTGGGCTTTCAAGGTCCCCTTTGTTAACGGTGCAAGGAGCCTGGGGGAGGCTCTTAGGAGGATCTATGAGGGAGCCTCAATGATACGGACAAAGGGTGAAGCAGGGACAGGCAATGTTGCCGAAGCCGTTAGGCACATGAAGCAAATAATGAATGAGGTGTGGAGGCTCCGGAGCCTTCCATCAGAGGAGCTACTCAGGGTGTCTAGGGAACTAGGCGTGCCCAGCCAGCTTGTCGAGTTTACAGCCAAGCTGGGCAGGCTGCCTGTAGTCAATTTCGCGGCCGGGGGCATAGCTACTCCTGCCGACGCAGCTCTCATGATGTGGCTTGGCGCCGACGGCGTCTTTGTAGGGAGCGGTATATTCAAGAGCAGGGACCCGGCAGAAAGGGCTGCTGCAATAGTGCTAGCCACTAGCATGTGGGACGACCCAGAGAGTGTAGCGGAGGCGCAGAGGATGATAAGTGAGGAGAAAAGCATGATGGGGATAGATGTGAGGAAGCTAAAACCTGAGGAACTACTCCAGGTGAGGGGGGCAGAGTCTTGAGGGTTGGAGTCCTCGGCTTCCAGGGAGGCGTGTATGAGCATGTATACACGACTAGGAGGGCTCTCGAAGAAGTGGGTGTTTCGGGTAGTGTCGGTATTGTAAAGAAGCCTGCAGACGTGGATGCGGTAGACGCCCTGATAATACCTGGAGGCGAGTCTACCACGATTGGTATTCTAGCTCACAGGACGGGAGTCTTAGACAGGATTAGGGAGAGAGTGGCGGGTGGAATGCCTGTTCTGGGCACTTGTGCAGGAGCAATAATAATGGCTGAAAAGGTATCAGACAGAGTTCTGGGCGAGAAGAGCCAGCCACTAATAGGATCCATGAGCATCGAAGTTGTGAGGAACTATTTTGGCAGACAGAGGGAGAGCTTCGAGGCTGAGATCAGCATTGAAGGGTTTGAAAAGGCCTTCCGGGGAGTCTTCATTAGAAGCCCCGCCATTAAGTCGGCATGGGGGAGGGCCCGGATAGTTGGATGGGTGAATTATCGCGGCGAGAAGGTAGGCGCTGTAGCGGTGCAAGACGGGCTAATGGCTACCGCTTTTCACCCGGAGCTAGCTGGAGATACGAGGATTCACAGGTTCTGGATAGAGAGGGCGCTGGCTTTTGTAAAGAAATAAATGCCACTAGTTAGCCTAGCTGTTTTAAGAACCCCCTTCCCGCCTTTCAGGTATTATGGCTTCTTAGGGTGTTAGCCTTACTCGTTTTACGTCAGCATTGTCTGGGGTTTTGTTACACTTGTCAC
Organism: Desulfurococcales archaeon; assembly: GCA_015521705.1. Lineage (GTDB taxonomy): Archaea > Thermoproteota > Thermoprotei_A > Sulfolobales > Acidilobaceae > S141-84. The sequence continues at coordinate 53,426 of WANR01000040.1, read as the reverse complement.
GGTAGTTTTTTAAGGGCAAGATCTATCTTACTATATTATACTGATACCTGTCTCGGGTGGAATAATGGGTGAAGAGGTAGTATTCGTTAGAAGAGCCTCCGGCCTTGTAAGAACCATAGGCCCCCTAACGATCCTCTCTATAGCAGGCAGCTACGTCATAGCCGACGGCTTCTACTATTTCGTGGCAGGCTTGGGCTACCAGGCTCCCGGCTCTAATATCCCTCTAGCCCTGGTAGTGGGCGCTGTTATGATGGGTTTCATGGCGTTTGCAGTTGTTCTACTCACTGTCACAGTCCCTAGAACAGCTTCGGACTACGTGGCCATTTCCAGGGTTCTCCACCCGTTCCTTGGCTACCTGGAAGCCATACTGACTATAGGCGTGCATATCTGGATCGTGGGCGCTCTCTCCTTCTTCCTTGCATGGTTCTGGGGTGCATTCCTAGTCCAGGCGGGTATACTGCTTGGCTCGAATAGCCTCATAGCGTGGGGCGAGCTGTTGTCTACAGACGTCAATCTCCAAGTACTGATAGGCATAGTCTCCGTAATAGTTTTCAGTGTCTTGCAAATACTTGGGACCAACGTTTTCAAGTATGTAGTAAACGTGTTCTTCCTGGTAGCTATAGCGGCCGGCGTCTCCAACGTTGCCGCAGCCGTGTATGCCTCTACCCTCTCCCAGGCCGAGGTCAAGGCGCTATGGGACGCCACTTTCGGGGCAGGCGCTTACGACGAGATAATGAGCGTGGCAAGGCAGACTGGCTGGGAGTCCTATGTGCAGGAATCCTCCGGGATCCCAGGAGCTTGGGGGTGGCCGGGGCCCTGGAGTCTCGGGGTCACTCTATTCACAGGGCTATTGGCCTCCGTCTACGCTTTCTGGGGATTCGAGTTCGCCAACTACATGGCGGGGGAGGTCGTTAATCCAAGGAGGTCATTCCTTGTAGGTGTTACTGGGGCCATACTGCTCATAGTCGGCTACTACCTGGTCGTCAGCACCTTCACACTATTAGGCTTCAGGGAGTTCTACTCAGCCTACAACTATGTCATGAACACGCCTGAAGCCGTCGAAATGCTGGAGATCAACCCTGCCCAGACGCCCACGTGGGCGGTCTTCCTTGCAGGACTGTTGGGCGACTCGCTCCCCCTGCTGGCGGTGCTCATAACACTTGCTGTCCCCCTACTGGTTATGGACGGGTTGCCTGTGTACATAATGGTGCCTACTAGGATAGTCTTTGCTCTGAGCTTCGATAGAATGTTCCCCGAGAAGCTTGCAGAGGTCAATGACAGGTTTAGGTCTCCCCACTGGTCTATACTTCTAGTCATGATACTGGGGGTCATCATGGTTCTATTGACGGCTTATAGTCCATGGGTCTACCTGATCTCCGTGATAACAGCCATCTCGGTCAGATGGCTCTTCTCAGCCATAGCTCTAATGCTGCTACCTTTCAGGAGGCCCGACCTCTACGCTCAGGGTGTTACGAGAAAGGTTGCAGGAATACCGGTTGTCACCATAGTTGGCGCCATAGCTACAGCCTTTTCTCTGGCAGTTATAGGGCTTGGCACGTCGCAGATCATTGGAGACCCGGTCTCCACGGCCTGGATGGTGTTATGGATAGCCCTGGCCGTCGTTCTATACCTTTATTATAGTAATAAGAACAAGAAGCGGGGGATAGATATATCGAGGATCTACAAGGAGGTGCCGCCGCTTTGAGCGATAGGCTCAGGCTATTCTACGTGGCAGATATTCATAACAGCGAGGCCGTTTTCAGGAAGGTACTCTCGATCCCAGCAATTTACAAGCCCGACGTCATGATAATAGCAGGTGACCTCACCGGAAAGGCCATGGTCCCAGTTATAGAAGAGCCGGGAGGCAAGTACACGGCCGTCTACCAGGGAAGGAAGTATTCTGGCGAGGGAGAGAAGGGCCTGGCTGAGGTTAAGAGGGCTCTGCTAGACAAGGGCGTTTACCCCTACGTAACTACCAGAGACGAGGTTGAGGAGCTAAAGCAGAGCCCAGAGAAGGTTGACAGGATTTTCAGGAGACTCATGGTAGAGAGGATCAAGGAGTGGGTAGAGGTGCTTGAGGAGTCTATAAGTCCTGAGGTGACAGTGATCATGATGCCGGGCAACGATGACATTAAGGACATAGACGCCGTGATCGAGTCGAGCGAGAGGGTGATCTACCCTCTGGGTAGAACCCTAGATATAGGCCTGGGATACCAGGTCGTGAGCATGGACTACGTGAACCCCACACCATGGGGCACTCCACGGGAGGCCGGCGAGAAGGAGCTTGGTAAGATGCTGGAAAGGGCCTCTAGCGGGGTCACAGACTGGGATAGGACGATCTGCAACTTCCACTGCCCACCGTACAAGACCAACATAGACCTGGCCCCCAAGCTCGATAAGAACCTCAAGCCGGTATATAGGTTCGGCGAGCTAGAGATGGAGCACGTCGGTTGCCGGGCCGTCAGGAAATTCATGGAGAAGCATAAGCCCCTCCTAGGCCTACACGGCCACATACACGAGTCTGAAGGCTACGATAAGGTCAAAAAGACCCTGGTCATAAATCCAGGATCCGAGTACTGGAACGGAGTACTTAAGGGGGTGATAGTAGACTTGACCAGGGACGGCATTGACAAGTGGTTCAAGATAGGCTAGCGGGGGTGTCCAGGCAATGCCCCTAGATGTTGGGGAGATAAAGCGTTTCCTCGAGGATAGAGGAGTCAGGCTCATCAGGTACCTCTACGTGGACCTAGACAACATGATCCGTGGCAGAGTATCGAAGGTAGAATCCCTCGAGAGCGACCTCGACGGAGGCCTAACCCTCGCCATGATAATGCAGTCGGGCTTTAGCTTGACAGACCTGGTCCCCCCAGGCACAGTCTACGGTCCTCGGGGAGAGGTAACGTTGAAGCCCGACCCTTCGACCCTAGTTGTGCTCCCCTACGCCGAAGCTACCGCAGCCATGATCGTTGACCAGTATGTCGATGGGAAACCGCACGAGGTGGATCCCAGGCCTAAGCTTAGAGCCATGTTGGAAGACACCAGGTACTCCTTCCTGGTAGGGTTCGAGCCTGAGTTCTATGTCCTAAGGAAGGCTGAAAGAGGCGTAGTTGAGATGTTTGAGAGCCACCTCTGCTTCTCAACTCATGGAATGCAGAATATTCACGGTATACTGTTAGAGGTAATAGAGGCGCTAAGGCAGCAGGGGATAGGCGTGGAGCACTACTACCCAGAATACGGGTCCGGGCAGCACGAATTATCCATGTCACCCTACGAGCCGTTAGTAGCGGCCGACAAGCTAGTGTACTTCAGGGAAACCCTCAGAGGCGTTCTAGGGAGGCACGGCCTCTACGCCTCATTTATGCCCAAGCCCTCAGAGAACCTCCCAGGGTCTGGGCTTCACGTACATGTTAGCGTCTGGCGCGACGGCACGAACGCCCTCTACTCTGATAAGGACAAGTACGGCCTCAGCGAGGAGGGATACTATTTCATTGGAGGAATACTCAGGCACTTAAAGGAAATAATAGCGGTGACAGCCGCCTCCGTTAACTCCTATAAAAGGCTCAAGCCCAACTCGTGGTCTTCAGCCTATGCCTGCTGGGGTCCAGAAAACAGGGAGGCAGCGATCAGGATCCCTAAACAGCCGCAGGGGAAGGAGGAGAAGGCTCTCAGGCTAGAGTTAAAATTCGTCGACGCAACCTCCAATCCCTACCTGGCCATAGGTAGCATAATAGCTGCGGGCCTCGAGGGTATCGATAAGAAGATAGATCCCGGAGAGCCCTGCCTGGAGAACCCAGCAACAGTTCCCGAGGAAGAGCGCGAGAAGAAGGGATGGTATAGGTACCCGGAGAACCTCCTAGACGCTATAAGAGAGTTCCATAAGAGCGACCTTATGAGGAAGACATGGGGCGACACGCTCGTCAACGAGTATTATAACCTGAAGAAGTTCCAGTGGGACCTCTACCACGGCATTGTTACTGATTGGGAGAGAAAGGTTTTCCTCGAAGCTTTTTGAGACTGGCATCTCTAGGAAAGGGGTCGATCGATGGCAGTAGCCGGGATCAGTGTCATAGACACTCATGTGCACCCTTTCAATCCTGAGCTAGACTCTTTGTCTCCTGAGCATTTAGCTGCGCTCCTAGCTATCGGAGGGCCTGGTTATGAACCTGGAAAATCTGTGGGTGGAACCACAGACCTAGTAATATACAGGTACACGGTTAGACGCCTCGCTAGCCTGCTGGGCGTTCCTGCTAATGAGAAGGCAGTAATGGAAGCTAGGCGCTTAGAGGCTTCCAGGAGCTTCAAGTCCTATGTAGCAAGACTATTCGCGAGTGCTAACATATCAGGGCTCATAGTGGATGACGGCCACTCCGAGGCTGTAGGTGAGCATGCGCTGCCGATGGTTGATTTGAAAGAGTTCGAAGCCAACCTCCCGGCCGGCGTTAAGGTCTGGTACTTGCACCGCCTCGAGCCGGATATAGCTAGGGCGCTCTCCGAGTCAGAGACTTTCAGCGACTTCCAGAGCCTAATAGAGAACTCACTGGACTCTTATGCTAGAAATCCCAGGTACGTAGGCTATAAGACTATAATAGCGTACCGGGTAGGCTTGGCCATCGAGTGGGGCGAGGAATCGAAGGCCAGGAGAGACTTCGAAGACGTTAAGCGGGGCAAGGCTTCCAGGGAATGGTTCGGCCCCGTAGTAAAGTCGTTAAGGGAGTACGTGGTATCCCTAGCCGTGGAGAAAGCTGCCAGGCACGGGAAAGTGATCCAGATCCACACAGGCATAGGTGACAAGGATATTGTACTAGAAAAAGCCTCCCCCACTAGTATCTTCAGGTTCCTTAAAGACGAAAGGACTAGGAAGACCAAAATAGTGCTGGTCCATGGAGGCTATCCGTGGACGCCTTTGGCATCCTACCTGGTAAATGCTTTTCCCAACGTCTACATGGATCTCTCGATAGCCACGCCGTTCGGCATAGCTAACCTTGATAACAGGATAAGGGAGTCAATAGAGCTGGCCCCCTTTACTAAAGTCATGTATGCTTCCGACGGCTATTACGTGCCAGAGATAGCGTGGATCTCAGCGCTAGCCTTTAAAGAGTCCCTGTCAAGAGTCCTGTCAGACCTCGAATCTAAGGGGATTATAACCAGCGGCGAGGCCCTCGAAATAGCAGAGGCCATGCTTTACAGGAACGCTGAAAGAGTTTACGGGGTAGAGGTGTGAGGCCTCCATGTGCAGGATGCTTGTACTAGTCGGTGGCAAGAACGGTGTGAGGCGCGACTTTAGGAGGAAGCTGTACAACTCCCTTATAAGAGCGGCACGCAGAGACCCATACTCTAGGAGACTATTCGGCGAAGACGAGGAAAGCCATAGAGACGGTTGGGGCCTCTTCGCCGCCAAAATAGGCGAGGCAGGCGTTGAGAGCTACACGGTCTATCGAAGCCTAAAGCCCATATTTGAGGACGACGTGGAGCCCCCCTTCCTGGCTTATGAGGGCCCTCTAGTGGAAATGATCCACGCGAGAGCCGCGAGCACGGGCATGCCTGTAAACATGTTCTCGGTCCACCCAGTTGAGGCCAGCTCCCCCGACGGCTACAGGCTACTCCTGATCCATAACGGCTCCGTCGATAAAGAAGGGCTGGCAAGAGCTGTTGGAGCTAGCAAGAGGGAAAAATCTATCTATAACGACTCGTATTTTCTAGCTAGATTCCTAGCATCGAGGGCAAGCAACCTAGCCAACGCCTCCCTCTTCGAGGAAGCTGCCCGTTACACTAAAACCGCAATGAATATTGCAGCATTCCTTCTATCGCCTGAAAAGGCTTTGCTAGTCGTTGGAAGCTACTATAAGCTGCTTGACAAGCCTGAGGAGAGGAGGGGGTACTACAAGCTCTATATAGGCAGGGCAGGTGGTAGCATCGTGTATGCTTCATCGACTATAGTGGATTACTATAATCCAGCCCCTGGGTACATAGAGTGGGCTGAGTTCCCCAATGGGAGCTTTGACATCTATAAGGTCTCCGGGGCTGAGGTCGTCTACGAGGGGAGAATTAGTATAGGTGACTATCAATGATTAGCGAGAGGGACTCCCTAATAGCTGAGCGGGCCATAGAGATAGTGGAGAGAGCCTCCTCCGAGGGTGTGATCCTGAGGATCCTTGGGGCTCTTGCAGTATTCCTTAAGATAAGAGACTGCGAGGAATGCATAGAGGCGGTGAGGGCTCTGGGAAGGCTAGGCTCAGGCCTACTCTTCACAGACATAGACTTGGCCGGCTATTCGAAGCAGAGAAAGCAGATAAGGAGGTTCTTCGAGGAAAGACTGGGATACGAGCCAGACTTCTACGTTAACAGACTCTTTGGCGATAAGAGGCTTATATTCCAGGATCCTAGGGATAAGGTGAAGGTCGACGTGTTTCTGGACAAGCTAGAGTTTAGCCACGACGTGGTGCTTAAAGGAAGACTGGAGCTAGACTACCCCACAATACCCCTAGAGGACCTTGTCCTCGAAAAACTCCAAATACACGAGATAAACAGGAAGGACCTAGTAGACTTGGCAGTTCTTTTCGCTAGATACGACGTTTGCGAGGCCGAGTCTCCATACTGCATAAATGGCAAGAGGATCGCTGTAGTGCTTGCAGACGACTGGGGCTTCTGGTATGATGCGACCACGAATTTAAACAGGCTGGAAAACCTAGTCAGGGCCTCTACAGGCACAGGCAAAATACCACAAGCCATGGCTAATATAATCGCTGAGAGGATCCAGAAACTAAAAGCTCTGATAGAGGAGGAACCGAAGAGCAAGAAGTGGCTCAAAAGGGCCAAGGTGGGTACAGCGAAGCCGTGGTATAGGCAGGTAGAGGAAGTCACTAGATAGAGGCGCTACCGTTTCGTTTCAGCTCAGGGATCACGGCGAATCCTGCCTGGAACCTGGGAGGGCCTCTATCTTGCCCCTTCCCTCGACAGGGTTTTTGCCTTCTCTGTGAAATACTCTACGAGCAATCTTACACCATAGCCAGGAGCCAGTCCTACTGGCCAGTGCTCTGGCTGCGCTGCCCCCACCTCGTAGGCCATTCCTGGGCCTGCTATGTCTAGGTGGGCGAATGGCCTTCCATGGGAGAACCTTTCCAGGAATAGCGCACCATAGATCGCTCCCCCATATCTTGTCCCCGAGTTGGCTATCTCCCCCAGCGACGCCGATTTTGTTAGGTAGACCTTGTAGGCGTCCTCCATCGGCATCGGCCACACTTTCTCCCCGGTCAGTCTCGAGGCTTCCAGTATTCTCTCTTTTATCCTTGTATCTCTCGTGAAGAGCCCTGAAATCAGGGGGCCCAGGGCTACGACAATAGCCCCTGTTAGGGTTGACAGCTCTATTATCTCTGAGGCCTCCAGCTCTTTAGCTGCGAACGCTATCGCGTCAGCTACTATAAGCCTGCCTTCGGCGTCAGTGTTTGTTATCTCCACCGGGGTCCCATCCCACATCCTTATGACGTCGCTCGGCAAATAAGCGGAGCCACTGGGAGCGTTTATCACTGCGGGAAGAAGCCCCACCACATCGATCTTAGCCCCCATCCTGGCAAGAGCCCACAGAGTCCCAGCCACCGCGGCGCCGCCAGCCTTATCTGCTCTCATATATGTCATACCCTGGGACGGTTTCAGGTTGATCCCCCCCGTATCAAACACAACGGTTTTCCCTACAAGGGCCTTAGGCTTCCCGCCTGAACCCTTGTACCTGATAATAATAAGCACAGGCTTCTCCTCGCTACCCTTACCCACGCTAACTATACCTCCAAACCCCCTAGCCAGGAGATCCTCGTACTCTATAACTTCTACTTCAACACCCTTAAGCCCCTGGAAGAGCTTCTTTAGTTTCTCCCCAAGAGTCCTTGGAGGCAGCTCGTTGGGAGGAGCGTTTGCTATGTCCCTGGCAAGGTATAATCCTTCAGAAACAGCTACTATATAATCGACGTCTAGTCTAGCCCCTGGCACCACGCCAATCCTTTCTAGCCTCCTCTTTCTAGCCTTCTTGAAGGCTTCAAGCCTATAGGCCATAGACAACCCAGCCATGACTGCCTCCATGGCTTCCAGCTCTCCCAGCTGATCCGCCACTATGAGAGAGCCCCTGTATCTCTCCACAGAATTTTTGACCGCGCGGGCTCCAGCTCTTCGCGCATTCTCAAGCCTCTCGCTTAACGACAGATCCAAGCGTCCAAGACCTATGAAGTCTATCCTCTTGGCATTGTAATAAACGGTGTACGACTCTCCCGGTGACGCACTAAATCCTCCGGCCTTGATAGCGTTCGAGAGAGATTCCCCAGTTTTCTCGTCAAGCCTCTTAGCGGCGCCTCTGAGTAAGGGCCTGCCATCGCCTTCTTGCCATACTAGAACAGCTATATGCTCATAGTCCAGGCTTAACGGATCCTCCCTCTCAACAGATATACTAGGAGGCTTCGTGTAAAGCATTGCAACCCGCCCCCTACCTTCGACCCCGGTTGTAGACTGTATAGTACTGGCTGAGTATAAATTATAACCCTTTATTATTTATTCTCCTTTTCCCCACTATTCCATACATGGGGGACAAGCTACTGTCATGGCACGTCCAAGGTTCACGGTTAGGGTAGTGGCTTGCTTGCTATGAAAGGGGCTGGAGTCTGGAGGGCCTGGGTGGGACAATGATCCACGTCGAGATAGTGCTTAGCTATATTGGCCTAGTCTCCGCCGTGATGTCCTATAGAGGCTATAAGAGCGAGGCTAGCAACATAGTATGCGTGTCCACGGAAAAACCTTCCTCCTGCAAGATACTATATTCTATACCCCAAGCATTCTTCCTAGGGAGAATACATTTCTCCTCTCTATCACTGGTATTCTTTGGATTGGTAGCGGTTTTGGCAACGTTAAGGATGCTACTAGGCGCCTGGAATCACGAGCCGCAGCTGGCCATGCTGGCGGATTACGCGTCAAAGACTCTATGGCTCCTTGCATTGCCTTTCATACCCTACCTGGTCTACCTTGAACTGAGGGTGGCTAGAGCGGTCTGCATTTGGTGTACAATAATGCATGTAATAGTGGTCGTCATGGCATCGTATACCATGTACACGCTACTCTTAAGATAGGCTGCTTCCTTTGAGTGCTCCAGCCTTTTACTATAACGCTTTATAGCTTATCCAGGCCCCCAGCGCTTTTCTGGCAAGCCGCGACAGGGTCTCAATATAGTAACACATGGTTTGGGAATGCTTAGAAACAGCTGCCCCAGACCTTTAGAGTTTAAAACACAGGTTACTGCTTAGTCTGCCTGGTTATATAGTTCCACACTGCTCGACTATTGGTTTAAACCTTTATCGTAGAATAGCTTCGCTCCCTCCTTTACCGCCTGAGCTGTAACGTAATACTACCATTTTACACCTTTAATGATAACTTATAAGGACTAGAAATGTACGGTGTATAACCAGAAAAGAGAGAACAACGGCTAAGGGGTATATATACCACCGAGTGTGCCACTAAATTGTTTAGTCTTGATAGCAGAGAGAGGCAATTAAAGAGGAGTGGAGAGGCGGGCGGGGGTTCTAAGACCTCCCCTAAGAAGCCTAGCATCGACCATAGACTAAGCGTCCAGCTGTGCTCTAACAACGACTTCCTGAGCGAGGAATTGATTAGCGGGGATTATGGCAAGATCTTTGATGGTAGCATCTCTCTAGCAGATCTCCTAGCACTGGTAGAGAAGGAGCTGCCAGAGTACGATAGAATAGTTGGCCTGATTACGAGGGACAACATAGACATCAGGCTTGTCATAGAAGGGGGGAGAATAGGCGTGGCTGGAATATATGCTGGCAGCGCTCGCCCCATTATAGGTGTTGAAGCTTTCGAGGTTCTATCAAACATGGTGGGTAGGGCTGTGGTTTTTGCTAAACCCAGGAGATCCCCATAGACGCCTCCCAAGCCCAAACCTAAAAGCTGGGAGGACGTCCACTACTCAATCATTGCACTGCCTGTGAAGCAGGGAAATGATTCTACGTGTTTTTGTTTCCTATTTGTCTGGCTGTTCTTTTTGCAGAGTCTACGTAGTCTAGGTTTCTTATCTTGAATCTTTCCTCGTAATCTGCCCTGCCTCTTTCGTGGTAGCCAAGGGCTTCCCAGAAGCCGTCAATGTACTCTTTAAACACCATTATTTCAGAGAGCCACTTAGCGGATTTCCAGCCGTAAAGCCCTGGCACGAATATTCTAGCTGGTGCCCCTTGCTCGGGCGTTAGGGGTTTCCCGTTAATTTTCAGCACTATGATCGAGTTTTTCTCTAGAGCCTCTTTCAGAGGTATTACCGTGGAGTATCCCTTAACACTCACTACTACAAGCCAACCGTCACGGGCACTTATGCCTGCCTTGCTGAGGAGAGTTTTTACTGGCACTCCCGCTAGTTTCACGCTTTTAACGCTCCAGCCTGTAACGCAGTGGAAATCGAGGGTCTTTTCCTCGACACCTAGCCCGTATAACTCTTCCAGCGTGAATCTTCTGCTTTTGGAGGATTCGTCCCTGACTAATAGGCTCCACGACTCCTCTCTGACGTACGGTATGCCTTCTGCAGCGTAGATAACGAACCTGGAAGCCTTTCTCTGTCCTGGAGGCATCGAGCCCGTCTCCCCCTCTTCCATGTATATAGGTAGGGGCTCCTCTCCCCAGACCAGGACTCCCTTCCTGAGCTCGTCGACGACGTCGCTGTCCATGAGGTTTACAGCTTTCCTGGTCATGGCTCCTGAGACTACTAGAGGATACCCGTCTCGCTCTACTACTCTAAGCTCTCCCAGAATACCCTCACTATCGGCCAACACGAAAAACTTGTCTACTCTAAACTTTCTTCCTACGATCTCGAGGTCGTGCCACTCCAGCTTTATTTTGTAGCCAACCATCTCGCCTAATATCTGGGCCGCGGAGCTGGCTAGATCCTTCAAGCCTCCATAGCTTGTAGAGCCTATAGGGGAGCACTCGAAAACTAGCGGCAGATCTATACTGCTGAGTAACCCATTATAGTATAGCTTACAGCCCCGTAATAGGTTACTCGTCAACACATCCATACCCTAACATAGATTTTAGCTGTAGACCCAATATTCAATCGTATAGAGGAGCTGCCTACACTAGAGTCACGGAGAGGTCTAAGACAACTCCATGTCATATTGAGGGGAGGGCCTAGGGTTTCCCCGGGCCTTAGGGCAACACATTATGGATGGATGAGCCCGGAGACTTTTTAGTGGTCTAGGCGGGATTCTGTTTTCATAGGCTAGAACGCGTGGAGTGCGTCAACTGTAACGGTAGGACTTGGAAGTAGTCTGTGGAGGCCGAGTTGCTGTGGAAATAGAGGATGTTAGGCTTAGGTTTGCTGCTATAGTAAACGTGGTTTATGCCCTCTTCAGGATCCTTGCGGGGCTTCTATTCACTATTATAGTGGCTAGGGCTGTGTCTGTGAGCGAGCTAGCCCTTTATGGTATCATACTGTCGCTTGCATCGGTTATCGGATCCTTGACGGCTCTTTGGAGTTTCTGGGCTTCTAGGGCTGCTGCTAGGGGGTCTCCTGAAGCTGCTTCTACGGGGCTACTGTTAACGATCCTGTACGCCATCGCCTCTATGCCCCTTTTCGCTTTACTTTCCTTTGTTGAGGCTAGCCTGCTGGGTTACGGTTTTAGGGTTCTGGTTACCGGATCCATACTGGCTCCGGTACTTGTTATGGCTCAGTACGCTACTAGCCTTTCCAACACTATTAGGCCACAGGTAGTAGGCTATTCTGGCTTCATTTACGACGTTACAAGGCTACTCTTAGCCCTGATCCTCGTGTCGGCTTTGGGCTATGGCGTTCCTGGCGCCGTGGTTTCCATGTCTTTATCCTATCTAGCGTCGGGGCTTTACGTTTACCTTGTAGCCCTCAGGAAATACATCTTCGTCTCAAGACCCCGCCTCTACCTTGCTAGAGACTGGCTCTTGTCATTCAAGACCCCGTTCTCACAGCTCCTTTATACCCTACTAATAGGTGGTGTAGTAGCGTTAACCGCCCCCATACTCAACGACGAAAGAGCCACGGCCTACCTCAGCGTGGCGGCTTTTGTCTACCAGCCAGTACTGTCGATAGCTAGATTCGGCTCCATGCCACTATATGCCCGGAGCCTGAGGTCCCCCTCACCCACGGATCTCGCCGAGACTCTTAGAATAGTCCTGCTTCTAGTAGTTTTTATAGCCACGTCAGCCATGTATCTTGCCAGGCCTGTCGCCTCTATTTTCAGCCCGGTGTACGTGGATGCGTCACCCGTGGTAGCCTCGGCAGCTCTCTTTGCATCCATCTTGAGCGTAGCCAATATATACCGCTTCTACATCGCGGGCAGCCTTCTAGACTATGGAGAGGAAAAGAGGGAGCTTACACGGTTTCTAGCATTCCAGCCCGTAGCGCTGTCGCTCTTCCTACCAGCAGCCACGCTAGTGTCGCAGGCCGGTCCACAAGATCCTATAATTAAGGCTTTAGGCGTGATGGAAGGGCTCCTCGCGGGGTCAGTAATACTTCTAGCCTATAACTACTACAGGGGCAGGGTTTATGGTGTGCAAGCGCCTCCAATAGCTTTCATAGCTAAGTGCCTCTTAGCCTCCCTGGCCCCGCTTCTCTTCTTCAATATAGCGGGAACCAGTGAAGTGATCGTTACAGACTTCACAAGACAAGCCCCCTCACTCGCCGTGGAGGTAGTTGCTGGCTTCGCGCTCTACTCTGCAACACTACTAGCGATAGACCCCTGGGCCAGGTTCCTGGTGGCAAGAATATTCTTGTCCCTGGTTAGAAGCAGGCACGGTTCTGGGCCGGTCAGGTTCTGATGTCTGAGCTCCGTTGAATTACCTGAGGGATACCCGGGGAACGCTGGCAATAAAAAGATAAAGATTAGGCATGGGTTCCATAAAGAACGGGCTTGTTTCCCCATAAGCCTGGCCTCTCGGAGGGCGGCCCTGTTGCCATCCATAGTGTTTAGGGGGCTAGGGGTCATAGACGAGAATGGCGACGTGGTAGGGGATTCTATTAAGGTCGAGGACGACAAGATCCGGGGCGTCTCTAAGTCAAAGTACTCTAAGCTAGTTGAGGTTGACGGCTACATTCTCCCGGCCTTCATAGATGCTCATCTACACCTAGTAGGTATAGGTGCTAGTCTCTACGGGATAGACCTGTCCAAAGTCAAGAGTATAGAGGAGATGGGCCGCAGAATGGCTAAGTCCGTGCGCCGAATAGTCTTCGCTAGGGGTTGGAACCAGGAGGCCTTGGAGGAGAAGAGGTTCCCCACTAGGCATGACCTAGACAAGTATGTCCCCGACAGGCCCGCAATAGCTGTTAGGGTCTGTGGCCACGCGGCTGTAGTAAACACTACGGCTCTAAGAGCGTTCCGTATACCTATGAAGTATAGAAGGTTCGTTGACATGGAGAACGGCTGGCTCTTCGAGGACGCGGTATACTACGTGGTTAACAAGATAATGAGGAGACTTAGTGTTATAAACCTTGTGCGCCTGGCAGTTAAGGCACTAAGGGAGGCCGGCATAGCTGGCGTGGGCTCGATGGCCTGCTCCAGCGAGCAGATAGAAGCTTTGAAGAAGCTCGATTTCGACCGCGAGCTACCGATATATGTTTCCTGCTATGTACACAAGGATCTTGCCTATAGGACAGTCCATTACCTGGGCTACAGGTTCTCTATAGAAGGCGTTAAGCTCTTTGCCGACGGCAGTTTGGGGGCCCGCACGGCGTTCCTCAGGGAGCCTTACAGCGATGACCCGGGTAATAGGGGTAAGAAATTGCTATCCTCCAGAGACATAGAGGCTATAGCCAGGGAGGTCATTTTCAGGAAAAAGCTGAGAATAGCAATCCATGCCATAGGCGACGCGGCGCTCGACGAGGTTATAGACGTCCTGGAAAAGCTCGACCCCCAGCACATGGCAAGGGTGGAGCACGCCAGCATCGCCCATGACAGTCAGATAGATAAGCTGGCTAGGCTCCTTGTTTACGTAGTGATCCAGCCAAGGTTCCGGCTGAGTGACTGGTGGATAGATAAGAGGCTAGGTGATAGGGCCAGGCTCGCCTACAGGTTTAAAACAATGGCCGACAAGGACGTGAGACTAGCAGTGTCGAGCGATGCCCCTGTGGAGAGGTTTGAGCCTTGGGAGACTTTTAGGGCAGCTATAGGTGACTGCGGTGGCAGGCCTTGCGAGTATGGTGAGAGCCTGGATCCTAGAACAGTCATTAGGCTTTACACCATAGGAGCGGCTAAGGCCACGGGCCTCCTGACAAGGCACATGGGGAGCCTCACTCCTGGGTCCGTAGCGGTTCTGTCTTATACTCCAAGCGATCCCCTGAGCCATAAGTGGAAGGGGCCCCTTAGGCCTCTCTACGGTTTCTAGGCTAGCTAAAGCGGTAGGATACTTTTTGGCTATTATTTATTAGACCGGGATGATAGCAGGTACCATAAGTGGTGTAACCGTTTGGGTAAAACAGTAGTGGTCGGCGCCATACTAATAGCTGTGGCACTCGTAGCGTCCTCTATACTAGCAGTCGGGCCGAGCCTTCTAGGCACGGGAGGCAGGGTTGAAGGCGCCGAAAGGATAGATGTGAGCGTGATAGAAGAGCAAAGCCTACCCTACATAGGCGATGCCTCGTCGCGCTACAGGGTATACGTGTTTTACGACTTCCTATGCCCGTTCTGCGCGGAAGACCTAAATGAGAGCATAGATGACCTAGAGGAATATGCTAGTAAAGGCGTGAAGGTAGTCTTCGTGGACTTCCCCACTCACGAAGCCTCTGTCCCGATACACTCTATAGCCAGGTGCGTCTACAAGGAGAGAGGAACTGGAGAGTTCTTGGAGCTATTGAAGGGGATCTATGCGCTATACATGGCCACGGGTAATCCGCCGACAATGCTGGACGTCTTGACAGTGATGAATGAGCTAGGCATAGACTACCCTGATCAGGCGTGTGTGGATAACGTGAGGTGGGACATAAGCGGGCAGGCTTATAGGCTACTGACCGAGCTAGGCATAAGGGGGACCCCAACATACATCTTCTACGACGCGGAGACGGGGAAAGGCTTCGTCATGATCGGGGCTATAGGGCCTGAAACCCTTAGGAACTCTATTGAGACTCTGATGAAGGGGATCGAGTAACTCATAGGCTTCCAACCCTCCAAGCCTAGGAGAGCCAAGACCTGTATAGAGTGGAGGGAGATGCAGCCTGCCTCGTGCTAGGAGCTGGAGAGTCCTTATAGTTTCTTTATTCTTAGCATTTTTGCTCGCCGTTGCCGTCTCTAAGTACGTGCTATTTACTGATAGTGGCTTAAGGGAAGAATGGAGGTCCGCGGAATTCGCTAATGGCCCTCTCTCAGCCCCT
Source organism: Desulfurococcales archaeon (assembly GCA_015521705.1). Taxonomy (GTDB): domain Archaea; phylum Thermoproteota; class Thermoprotei_A; order Sulfolobales; family Acidilobaceae; genus S141-84. The sequence goes on along the minus strand of WANR01000040.1, from coordinate 38,053 downwards.
CACCCCTTGTTGCTGAATAGCTCCGAGAGAGTCCTGGTCTTGCCGATACCAGGCGCTCTCGTACTGCTTGATGCTAGTGATGGAGAGGTGCTGGGAGGTGCCAGGGTAGGCTTCCCTTATGCATACCTAGGCTTCTCCTATCAGGGGTCTAATGTTACCCTGCTACTCTTCAGGGAGCCCAGGGATCCCCTGGCCGGGAGGTATGTTATAACGTATAGGGTGGACTATGGTGGCGGGTCTTGGTATAATTTCTCTATCGAGGTCCCGCCTGATTCCAGGGCTGTGGCCACCGACTGGGGCGTCTGGGTGCCGGGCTTCCCCGGGATCCAGCTTTATTCTTACACGTCAAAGCTGCTAGGCGCCGTAGCCCTCAACTCCTCGCCTAGGGATCTTGGTGGCATCGTAGCCTATACTATGGGTGACTATACTGTTTTAGGCGTGCTGCTGTTAAGTGAAGGGCCCCTGACTCTAATCGTGGATAGGGGGCTCAACGTATTGGCTACCTTAAACTGTACGCCGGCAGACTCGAAGGAGGCTTTCGGGGATATACTAGTCCTGTGTGCCTCCTGGATGAACGGTTCCCTTTACAACGTGGAGATCTACAAGTTTGATGGTGAGACAGCTACCAAGTATGGTAGTTTCGTTATAAGTAGCGATACTCCTCCAGCCTTATCGCTTCTACAAGTCGAGGGAAGGGTTTTAGTGGCTGCTCTCGTGAGTAGTGGAGACACGGATCTTCTAGAAGTCGTAGATCCGTCGACTGGCGCAATTCTGGACAGTGTTGTCTTAGGGGATCTAGGCTTTATAGCGGGTGACGTAGAGTGGGACCCCTATACAGGGCTTAGAAGCTTCGAGCTCGACGGCGATCCAGAGCCAGAGATCGTGGTAACTGTAGTGGAGGCCACGCTTTCTCCCATAACGCATGTCATTGTTTTCGAGTACAGCTAGGTTGCCCTGCTGGGATCCGGGAACTGCTGATTGGAGGTGTCTTGTTGGGATAACTATTTAACCCCGAAATAGCTACCTGGATACGGTGTCCAGGGTGTCGCTGGAAAGAGCCCTGCTAGGAGCGGCCATAGTTATCGCCGTTATATCACTAATATTCTCTGGCTATGTTCTCTCCTCTATTAGCGAAAGAATAGAAGCCAATAGAGAGCTTCTGAAAACCCTCGAGGAAAGGCTAGCCGAGTCGCCCAGAGCCTCGGACATAGAGGATTTGCAAGGCAGGATCGAGTCCCTGGAAGAAAGGCTTTCCAACGTCGCTACCCTAGATGATCTTGCAGGTATTGCCCTCGAGATAGAGAGGCTTTCCCGCGATATCGAGTCCCTGTCATCGTCTCTCCAGTCAGCTAATAAGAGCCTTCTCCTGAGAGTCGACGAGCTGAGGGAGAGGCTGGAGAGGGTAGAGGAGTCGATCAGGTTCCCCGTAACAGTTATTGATGGGAGCGGGGAGGAGGTTGTCATAGCTTCGAGGCCTGAGAGAATAGTCACCCTAGTCCCGAGCGCCACGGAAATAGTCTACTTCGTGGGTGCGGCCGACAGGATAGTAGGTACAGACAGTTTCTCCGACTTCCCGCCGGAGATTAGGGAGAAGCGTGAAAGGGGGGAAATAGTTGACGTCGGCGGGGCCTATACCCAAAGCCCCGAGTCTGTCCTAGCCGCCGATCCCGACATAGTATTTGGGTCTGCCAGCATACCCGCTCACTACCAGATAAAGGAGGCGCTTAAGGCCCACGGCATCCCTGTTATACTGTTGCCAGACTCTACGCTCGAAGACATTGTGAAGTCCCTTCTCATAGCAGGCACAGCTACAGGTAACGTGGTGGAAGCAGCAAGGGCCGCGGTAGAGTTCGAGGCCCTCGTATCCAGGATAGAGCAAGCAGCCATGAATCTGGAGCCAGCCAGAGTAGCCTTAGTTGTCTGGGTGAACCCTATATTCGTGGCGGGCGGCGGGACGTGGCAGAACGATATGATAGGAAGGGTTGGGGGTGTCAACGTGTTCGCCAATATAACAGGGTGGCCACAAGTCTCCCCGGAAGCTCTACTAGAGACGGCCCCGGACGTTATAATAGTGACCAATTCCAAGTCGCAGTCTATAATGGGCGAGGAGCTCCTAAACGTGCTACAGTCAACTCTAGGGGACGCTATAAACGAGATACCAGCAGTAAGTGAGGGCCTAGTGTTTACCATAAATGGGACCTATGAAGACCTGCTAGTACGGCCCAGCCCTAGAGCCGCTATGGGCCTAGCCCTACTGCTCTACATACTGCATCCCAACCTATTCGGCGAGGACTATGCAGCCATTCCCAGGCTTGTAGACGAATCTACTCTGCCAGAGATACCATTACCGTCTGGCTAGAAAAGAGCCCTTGCTAGTTACTAAGGCTACATTATTTTTAATCTTGAGGGGTATCGGGTAGAAAGCTAGGTGACCCTATCTTGGGAGGCGAGTGGCTCCTATTTTTCGATCTCGACGGGACACTGTGGGATCATAAAGACATCTCCAGCCTGAAGCCTCCTTTCAAGAAGCTTGGGCTATTAGAAATAGTTGACTCGCAGGGTGCTAGGGTAAGAGTCTACGAGGACTCCCTCAAGATACTTAGCTGGGCCAGGAAAAACGGGGCCATAGCGTCTACCCTCAGCTGGAACGACCCAGTAATAGCTTTAGAGGCGCTTAGGGCTCTCGGACTCTCGGATGCCTTCGACTATCACGCTATAGAGCCCCATCCTATGAAAGGCTTGATGGCTGAAAAGGTTCTGGCCCGGATCCGCGAGGAAAGGGGCCTCGTGTTCAAGCCCTGCAGGATCATATACGTGGATGACAGGGACATACATCTAGAGGAGGTTAGGGGTAGGGTGGGCAATATATCTTTTCTCCAGGCGTGGAGGGACTTCAGGGACTTTAACGGGGCAGTACTATTGATTAGCAGGCTTCTAAGCAACTGTAAGTAGGTAGTGGTGGTAGCAGCGAGGAGCCCAGAGAGCCTCTGTGGCGGGCCCGGCGGGATTTGAACCCGCGACCACCGGCTCTCCCCTTGTACAGGCCTAGGTGTCTAATAGGAGGCCGGCGCTCTATCCTGGCTGAGCTACGGGCCCACGCGTGCCGGCCTCCCCAGCAAGTTTTCTTACTCTTGGGGGTTTATTAAGGATTATTTGCCTTCTGTCACTCCAGTAGAGATGCCAGCGTGAGGTAGAAGGGCTCGACTAGGAGGCTCTCAATGGGGACCAGCGTGTAGGGCACTGCTATCAATATGCCCACGTTCTTGAAAAGCGCCACCAGCTGGACCTTGGCCGGCTTAGCCTTTATCCTCTCTGCTTCCCTCACTATCTTCAGTGATAGTAGGGAGAGGATCAGGGCTCCGAGGAAGCCTATTTTCTCTAGATAGACGAAAACCCACATAGCTAGGGCTACGAGTAGGGGTGAGACTACGAGGGCCATTCTAAGGCTCTTCTCAGGGTTTTTCTCGGTGAGAACCCTCACGCCTGCTGATAGGTAGTCCTCCCTGTAATAGTAGTTCAGGAGGGCTACATGGGCGGGTTGCCAGAGGAATACGAGAGAGGCTAGTAAGACCCCTTCTACAGATATATACCCCCTCGCAGCTGCCCACCCGCCAAGGGCTGGCATGCTGCCAGCTATGCTCCCCAGTATCAGCGATGCGAGGGGGTAATACCTCTTGGTCAACGATGTATAGGATAGGATGTAGAAGTAGTAGCCTCCCATTACGCTTAGAGCCACTGCCTCTCCAATCATAGAGGCCAGGATAACTCCCAGAGCCATAAGCGATACCGAGAATAGGAGGGCAAGCCTTTTAGTGATAAGCCTCGACGGCAGCGGCCTTTTACTTGTCCTCTTCATAGCCTTGTCTATATCCTCCTCCATATACATGTTTAGAGCAGTGGCTCCCCCAATAGAGGATAAACCTATCAACAATAGTAGGATAAAAACCTGGCTGGCCAGGCTACCCCCAGCCACCACGTAAGAGCCAACCATTGTAAGCATCATGAGTAGAGTCTGCCTAGGCTTCATGAGCGCTATGAGGGCCTTCAACACTGCCAAGCTTACCCCTCTCCTTCAAGGGCTTGAATTCAAAGGCAGCGCTTAAAAAACCATTTAGTAAATGTTTGAAAAGAGGGTTTAGCCAGCAGGCTCCACTATGAATTTGCCCCACATGCCCTTGGGGCCGTGGTTTGCCACGGGGCACTGGTAGAAGAACTCTCCGGGCCTGTCGGCCACGAATACTACTGAGCCCTCTCCGTTTGGCGCTATGGGGTTCGATGCCGTCCCTATGATTGCTCCAAAGAGGACTTCTGGGTTGGTCTTAGAGACTGCCGGCGTGACCACGAAGCCGTGTCTTAGGTCTCCTAGGTTAACGAACCTGATCTCCACTATGTCCCCCTGTCTAACCCTTATCGTGGGTCCTGGCGTTGTTATGTTGTCTGGCGAGAGCCCGAAGCCGAACTTTCCTCCAGGCAGTTCGCCTCCGTAGACTGTTATGACTACTGTTGGGGGCCCTGCGACCTGCGCTGGGACTGGAACCCCTCCTCCTGCTTCCTGGCCTCCTAGGCTTATTAGTTCGATGTCGAAAGCTACCGAGACAATTATTGCTATCCAGATGAAAGCGGCTACTAGCATGGTGGCTGGCAGATATATCTTATCGAGGGCTCTCCATACTCTCTCCGACATTTCTTGTTCACCGCCCGTAGTTTAGGTTTAGTATCATCCATACCACTACTAGGGCTGTCAGTATGGCTCCGAATTTTAGCCCCCAGGAGTCCCATGCTAGCTCCATCATGAAGGCGCTCACGAGGAATATGGCTAGAGCTAGTACTAGTATTAGGGAAGTAGTTACCGAGGCTCCCGTGGCTATGAGAATGGGGGCTACTAGTATTAGTGCTGATGCCAGCAGGGCTGCCACTGTTGCATAAGCTATCTTCCTCTGCTCCAGAACCGGGTTAACATTTCCCTTTCCTTCTTCAGGCATCTTGGCCACCCCTAGAACAGGTAGAGCACCGCGTAGATGCCTATGCTCACTAGTGCCAGGAAGCTCCAGTATAGCGAGAGAGCGTCCATAGCATCTGGCATCGCGCCCCTTATGCCCTTTGCTGCTATCTTGATCATGAAGTATATTAGCGGTATGAAGCCAGCGCCTAGGTGTAGCAGGTGCGAGAATACTGCTATGAAGCCCGTGGCTATGGCCGGGTTCTCTAGTGTGAAGCCTTGGCTAAACGTCTGTATCCAGTCTAGAGCCGATATTATTACGAACGAGATGCCCAGGACCAGGCCCATGCCTAGACCTTGGAGTGCCATGCGCGAGTTACCTAGCCTTGCAGCCTTAGCGGCGATGTAGACTCCGAGGGCAGCCATTATCATGACGATCGTTGAGAGGGCCCCCACTATCAGGTTCTTCACCTCGGGCCCTGATGGGAGTAGCGGGTTATTGGCTCGTACGAAGAAGTTACTGCCTAGTAGCCCGGCGAAGAATACTGCGTCGCCGAAGAGGAACACCCACATTCCTAGCTTGTACTTGCTGATACCCTGGAATGGCCATGTCTCCTTCACTTCTAGGGGTTCCAGGTCGTGGAACTTCTCCTTGTAGTCTTCCCTAGCCCACCCAATTACGGCTACGAGGGACACTATTACTCCGAGCGCCAGCAGCGGGACTCCACCGCTGACACCAGCCACCATCATGCCTAGTCCTAGTAGTGCCAGGAAGGGCCCTGCGGATATTGCGAATGGCCATATACTGTAGTGGTCGCCCTCGTGGTGCGAGTGAGAGGCGCCGTTAGCCATCGCTATTGATAGCTTATTGCCAGAGACTATCGGTATCCCGTCGAAGTTGAACTCTGAGGGTGGAGAGTCTATGAGCCACTCGTACGTCCAGGAGCCCCATGGGTTGTTGTCGGCAAGCGGTCCCTTCTTCATGCTGTAGAGGAAGTTGGCGAACATTATTAGGTGTGAGAGCCCGAATATGAATGCTCCTACAGAGGCTATGAAGTTCAATGGGCCCCAGCCAGTCCACTCGGGGTACGTGAATACCCTCCTGGGCATGTCTATCAGTAGGAACATCGGGAAGTAGAGTAGGTTGAAGCCTATGAATGATATGATGAAGTGGAGCCTTCCAAGGGACTCGTTGTACATTCTGCCAGTCATCTTAGGGAACCAGTAGTAGAAGGCGCCGAATAGTCCGAAGAGGGCGGCTCCTACCATGACGTAGTGGAAGTGGCCCACGATCCAGTAGGTACCCCTGTTAGCCGTGTCCAGAACCATGGACGAGTTGAACACTCCAGTTATGCCACCTATGATGAATACGGCTATTGAGCCGAGAGCGAATAGCATCGGCGTTGACAGCCTGATAGCCCCCCCGATCATCGTGGCTATGGCTAGTATCGTTATGACGCCGAAGGGGACGGATATGGCTTCAGTTGTGAGGCTGTGGATCTCCAGGTAGAACGTTGGTACACCGGTCATGAACATGTGGTGTGCGTACACCATGTAGCTCAGTATGCCCGCGACGATAAGCGATATTATGATAGTCTTCCTGGCGTACAGCGGCTTCCTAGAGAATACAGGTATTATGTCGAGCACCGCGCCCAGCGCTGGTATCAAGACAATGTAGACCTCTGGGTGGCCGAAGAACCAGAAGAGGTGGTCCCACAGGATTGCCCCTCCCTCTGGGGCCGAGAACACCTGGGCATCGAGAAGCCTATCGGCACCCAGGATGACTAGGCCTGCCTGTAGCGATGGGAAGGCCCAGAGCATTAGTAGAACTGTTATCAGTATGCCTATGGTGAACATGGGCAGCTGAGTGTACCTGTACCCCTTAGCCCTCAGGAGAGCTATGGTCGTCACGAAGTTTACTGTCCCGACAGTTACTGAGGCTACCAGCATTAGCAGGCCGAAAGCCACCAGGTTAGCTCCAGGATTGGGCGTGAATTCGTCGGTGTTCAGAGGCGCGTAGACCGTCCACCCGAAGTCTGCGGTGCCTCCTGGCATGAAGAAGCCTGCTAGTACTAGCAGGCCGCCGAAGAGTAGGAGCCAGTAGCTTAGGGCGTTCAGCCTGGGGAAGGCCATGTCTTTGGCTCCGATCTGTATGGGCACGAAGTAGTTGGCAAAGGCGAAGCCCAGCGGTGAAAGGAACCAGAACACCATTAATAGTCCATGGTTGGTGACTGCAGCGTTGTAGTTGGCAGCCGTCAAGAAGTTGTTCTCTGGGACAGCTAGCTGTAGCCTCATTAGTAGGGCCAGGCTCCCGGCTACTATGAAGAAGTACAGGGAGGTCACTAGGTATAGTATGCCCACGTCCTTGTGGTTAGTAGTCATCAGCCACCTTTTGAGGCTACTTGTCTCGGCCATTTCTTCTCACCTCCTAACCCTCAGTATGGGCTGCTTCTTCCATGGCCTCTTCTAATGTTGCTCCTTGCGAGTTGTACCAGAAGTCGAAGACGTCCTCTGTGACTACCATCACCTTGGTTATCATTTCTGCATGGCCCACGCCGCAGAGCTCGTAGCATTGCACCCTATAGATGCCTGGCTGGTAGGCCTTGGTCCACGCTATGTTATATTTTCCTGGTATTGCGTCGATCTTGACTCTCAAGTCCTGTATCGAGAATGCGTGGAACACGTCCTCGCTGGTCACGTTGAACACTACCATCCTGTTTACGGGGATTATGAGAACATCTGTCTCAACCCCGTTGGGGTACCTGAACGTCCATCCCCACTGGAACCCTATAACCTGGATCACAAGAGCATCGTCTGGTATCTCGCCGTTCAACTCGATCTTCTTGAACTCTTTAGTGGCCTCCAGGCTCTGTGTTAGTAGCCCGAAGAAGACGCCTAGGAGGAGGACTGCTATTAGCAGGACACCAGCAGTCCTACCCCTCTCGCTAGGTATCTCGCCAGGTTTGATCTCGTCCTTCGCGTTGGGGTTATGGCTTCCTGGCTTGTACCTGTAGGCCAGGGGTATAGCTACTAGTAGGGTCATTACTGCCGTGCCTATAACTATGGCTAGTAGAAGGTAGTACCCATAGAGGTTCCACCAGATCCTGGCGGTCTCAGCTAAAGAGCTGGGATCGAAGGGATAGTGGAACATTTTGCTTTATCACCCCTGAACCACTATGACCTGGTTGAACATGCCGTTCTCCGCGTGCGGCGACGGGAACGTTCCTTCTAGCTCGAAGCACGCTATCGTGTAGACGCCGGGCTGATAGAACGTGTATGTCACGGTTTTCCTCTCGCCTGGCTCCAGCTCTATCATTAGATCGCCATCAACCTTGCCCTGGAACGCTTTCATCATGTTCTCTATCATCTCGTCGTGTATTTCATCGATCATGGCTATAATGTCTTCTTCGCTGAGATCAGGGTTTTGCTCTGCCAGCTTCATGGCGTTGGTTTTTATCATGTTCGCCATCATGCCTAGGTCGGCGACGAACATTAGCTCGTGCTCTACGGTGCCCTCGTTGACTATTTGCAGTATCACAGGCTCGCCCGCCTTAACTATTATCGGCTCGGGCTCTGAGCTGATCTCGTACTCTGACAACCTCACGATGTATACTCCCTCGGGGAGCGTCTGGAACTTGGTCGAGCCGAAGACGACGAAGTAGCTGAAAGCGACGGCGGCGAACGCGAAGAGTATGGTGGCGACGACTATGAGCCCTGCGAGGTAGGATCCTCTTCTGAGGCTGGAGCCGCTGGGTGAGTGTTGAGGGGCTTTCACCGCACTCACCCTTTCATATATAACTATACTATTGTGAGGGTTTTAAACATATTGAATTGTGTGATAAAAGGGAAATCTTATCTGAAACGAGATTACATACTATTATAAGTATAGAACTGGGAACAAACGTTTTAAAATATAAATAAATGTATTATAAGGTGGAGATATATACGGAGGGTATATATGTCCTAAAACAATTTTTTCCTCACCCTAGCCCTCCAATGGCTCAGAGGCTTGGCCCACTCTAATAACGCAATACATATATCCCATGCAGAGGTAATGCATAGACCCTGAGGAGGGCTAGACAAAGTCATGGCTAGGATCGGGGCCGTCATCCTGGCAGGGGGAGAAGGTAGGAGGTTTAGGCCGTACACAGATATAATACCCAAACCGATGATACCCCTAGGACCCGAAGAGAAGCCTCTTATAGAGTACATTATAAGGTGGATCTCCAGGCACGGGATACAAGATTTCATCCTCCTTGTAGGTTACAGGTGGAGGCAGCTGGCAAACTATCTAGGAGATGGTTCCAGGCTGGGCGTAAGGATCGAGTACAGCGTGGACGGTGGGGGATACAAGGGTACCGGTGGAGCTTTACTAAAGGCCTGGGCCGGCGGGCTTCTAGCAAACTATGACGTTTTACTAGTCTGGTACGGCGACATTATATCGCTGGTAAACGTGGGGGATCTGGCATATACCCATTTAGAAGAAGGGGCCCACGCCACTGTAGTAGTCACGGACAAGTATCAGGTGCCAGTAGGCATAGCTCAAGTCGACAAATCTGGCTACATCAAAGAGCTCAAAGAGAAGCCCTGGCTTGAAGTGAACGCCACCATAGGAATCCTAGCTTTAGACCCAGAGACTCTAGGACTGGTAGAAAAGTCTCTAGGCAGGGAGCTAGACATAATGGGGGATCTCATTCCATGGCTGATAAGCCAAAACATGAAGGTCAAAGCCTACACATACAAGGGCCCATGGTACGATGTGGGGAGCCTGGAGAGGTATGAAAAGCTGGAGACAAGCATGTTTAGCGAGTTCTTCAAAACATCGTAAGCTTCTTCAACATGTTAGCAGGAGAGGACGAGTTGCACTGAGCCCCCGGCGCTCACTATTGAGGCTCGGCATTTATAAGGACTAGACCTCTCAGGGACTAACAGGTGCATAGGCTCTTTGTCTCACCACCACGGCCATGAAGGCCGCCACGAGAAGAGACGTGGGTCTCACGGCCATAGGGTCCATCTAGCGAGTCCGGGGGAGCACCACCGGGCAATGACTGAGGAGTATAAGCGCCGCTTCCTTGTATCGTTACTGCTTACAGTGCCTATTCTCGCATTATCTCCAGAGGTGCAGGGTTTTCTTGACTACTCGCTTCGTTTTCCAGGTAGTATTGTTTTGTTGTGGCTCTTATCTACTATAGTGTACTTCTATGGTGGCAGGCCTTTCCTTGTAGGCCTAATTGGTGAGATTAGGCGTAGAGAGCCCGGCATGATGACGCTTGTCGGTATAGCTATCTCTGTTGCCTACTTCTACAGTACTGCCGTCGCCTTCTTCATACCTGGCAGGACCTTCTTCTGGGAGCTAGCTACGCTGATAGTGGTTATGCTTCTCGGCCACTGGGTCGAAATGAAGAGCATCCTAGGAGCTTCCAGGGCCCTGGAGAAACTGGTCGAAGCCCTGCCCACTACAGCCCACCTCGTTAAGAACGGAGGCTATGTGGATGTTCACGTCTCCGAGGTTAAGCCCGGAGACCTGGTGTTAGTCAAGCCAGGCGAGAGGGTTCCAGTGGATGGAGTCATTGTTGATGGCATGACTAGTGTTGACGAGTCTATGATAACGGGTGAGTCAAAGCCTGTATATAAGAAGCCGGGAGACGAGGTTATAGCTGGGACCATAAACCTCGACGGCTCTATAAAGGTGAGAGCCAAGGGTGTGGGCAGGGACACCTACCTGTCCCAGGTCATAGAGCTTGTGCAGCAAATACAGCGTAGCAGGTCTAGAGCCCAGGATCTCGCTAACAGGGCTGCCAAGTGGCTGACATTGATAGCTCTTGGAGCGGGCTCTGCAACCTTTGCTATATGGCTAGCTCTAGGGTTTGATACAGTATTCGCCCTCGAAAGAGCCGTCACGGTCATGGTTATAGCGTGCCCCCACGCCTTGGGCCTCGCAGTCCCCCTAGTCGTGGCCAGGTCGTCAGCCATATCTGCTAGCAATGGGATCCTGGTGAGGAATCGCAGGGCCTTTGAGAGGGCCAAGGATTTGAGTGCCGTGGTCTTCGACAAGACGGGCACGCTGACTAAGGGAGAGCTCGGAGTTGAATCCGTCATAGTTATTGACAAGAGATTGGGCGAAGAAGAGGTTCTCCGGATCGCTGCATCACTGGAGCAGGGAAGCGAGCATCCCATAGCTAAGGGCATCCTAGAATACGCTGAGAAGAGAGGGGTGAAGCCTGCACGAGTAGAAGAGTTCCGCGCGCTTCCCGGCATAGGTGTCGAGGGCCGCGTCGACGGGTTAAAGGCGATGGTAGTAAGCCCTGGATATGTTGCTGAGAGATCTCCAAGAACCCTAGAGGAGGTTGGCGGAGTACTCGGGGAGGGTAAGACTGTGGTCTTCGTCATGCTAGACGGCAGGCCGGTAGCAGCCATAGCCCTCTCGGACGTTATCAGGGAGGAGTCCCGCGAGGCAGTTGCTAGACTTAAAGAGATGGGCATTAAGGTATTCATGCTTACAGGAGATAACAGGCACGTAGCAGCAAGGGTTGCCAGGGAGCTTGGCATAGACGACTTTTACGCAGAGGTATTGCCACACGAGAAGGCTGCTGTAATAGAAGACGTTAAGGCTAAGGGCTACGTGACCGCGATGGTTGGCGATGGAGTCAACGATGCGCCAGCACTGATGGCGGCCGACGTGGGGATAGCTATAGGTGCTGGGACAGACATAGCTATAGAGTCGGCTGACGTGGTACTAGTGAAAAACGATCCGCGAGACGTCCCCAAGCTAGTAGAGCTATCAAAGAAGACATACAGCAAGATGAGGCAAAACCTGGTATGGGCGACCGCGTACAACGCGTTCGCCATACCAGCGGCGGCTGGAGCCCTATACACTATAGGCTTCCTACTACCTCCAGCCCTGGGAGCGCTATTCATGTCAATGAGCACTGTGATAGTAGCCATTAACGCTAGCCTCCTCAAATAGCCCACCCATAAAAGTAATCCTAGCTGCCACTCTCGAACGGGATCCCCTCCAGCTTCAGGTCTAGCCGCTTACGAACTCTTCCACGCAACACTTATGCACGTAGTACTCTCCAGTCCGCTCTAACTCCGACGGATCCCCCGGTGGCTCCTTGTAGATTGTGCAGTCCGGGATCCCTGCTTCCCTGAAGGCTTTATGCCTATTCCTACAGCTCTCGCAAGCACCGCAGTGGTGCTCGCCGCTTAGGTAGCAGCTCCAGGTTTCATATAGTAGGCTGCCCACTAGTGTGCCCCGTAGATAATGTAAACTTGATCCCCCCGGGTACAACTCTGACAGCGTGTAGGCGTAAGCTACCGCCACGCTCAGCGCCACAACGTTCCTGACAGGGACAACTACCGACGTAGCATACTCCTCCTCGATCCTCACCGACTCGTCTGTGAGCTGTGCCCCCCTCCACACGCTCTTCAGGGTTGACAGATCGACAAGCTTGTATTCAACTATGCTCCCCCAACCCTCGCACGGTAGCATACCCTTCAGCAACGATACTAGCTTGAACGCCACGTCAACCTCCTTTGAAGCCCTCTGCCCGTAATTGAGTGTTAGTACATGGATCATGCACCCGCACGAGCCATCTAACCATATGGCCGAAGCTGTCCGGGCCACCACTAGCTATAGCGACGACTCTGCATGGCCTAGCAACTACAGGCCCAACACCCCTGGCACCCACAGCCAGCACCCCCGCCCTGGGATCCGTGGCGCTACAAGTCACTGATTATCATTCTCCTCGGAACCTGACAATGCCCCATTAGTCCGCACTCTATTCTCAGGGCTAACCGAAGCAGCAATACCCGGCTGGGCTCCATGAGCTTCATCATGCCTAGAGAGAGTCTTATGACCTGGGCCTGCTATCTCAAATCTAGAGACCAGGAGTCAGAGACTAGTGCATATTGTAGGTTATCCACATCGACGGTTTGCTCTGACCTAGTCTGGGTTACTCTTTTTTATCAATGAGGCTGCTTCCCTCACCAGCCTCTCTATCCTCTTATGAGCCGTAGTTACGTCCCTCTCGGCGCACCAGGCCTCGTAGAAGCAGACGTGCATCTCGGTAGCGCTTGCCCAGGAGTCGTGCACCCACTCTCCAAGCTCCTCCTCGAGCCTTCTCTTATACTCCCACAGCTCCCCATGGCTGGATAGGCGCTTCCCATCTCTCCAGTAAGCGTAGGCCTTAACAGCCAGCGCCGCCGCGCCCCAGAGCTTCTCAGCCGCCTGCCTAACATTACCCTCCCCTAGCTCCACCCGAGCCTCCTCCAGTAAATCCCCTGCAGCCTTTACGTACTCCACTGCTCTGTCCTTGGGGTCTAGGCTCTGGCTAAGTAGCTCCACCAAGTACTCCTCAACGCTAACACCCAGCCTCTCAGCCTCCCTCCTAACCCGTTCAGCCAGCCAGCCGCGAAGAGTCACAGTCCCGCTCAACAACCAAGCACCCCACATGGAACATCCTTTCCATCAAGGCTAAAAAGCCTCCTGAGTAGATGGTCTTAAGGCTGAAGAGGGCTACGAGGCCATATATCTCGCAGCGGACCCGCTAATATGTGAGATATATAAAAATAATCATGCAAGTATAACGCGTTGCAGACGCCTATATTTTGTTAGAAGCCTGTAAGCGCTTAGTAGTTAAATTGTGCGTGGGTCGTGGCGGGTTGGAGCCGCCGCCGGGCTTTGAACCCGGGACCTCCGCCTTACCAGGGCGGCGCTCTGCCAGCTGAGCTACGGCGGCTTCCATGTTTCATAGTGTCTGGTCTGGGTGGTTAATAGTGTTTTCTCCCCGTTTCCTTCTCTTCTATTGCCTGTTTCATGGCCTTCTTTGCCTCGTCTATGCCTGGTTTTATCGTTTTTCCCAGAGTTTGAGCAGGTTTATTGCTATTTGTTGTGGCGGTAGCTCTGTGGTGTCTATTATTGGGATCCCTATTTTGGACGCCGCCTCTTTCATGTGTTTTTGTGCGTCTATGTGTATTGGGATCAGGTGTTCTACGCTGTTGCTTGTTCTCTCCGTTTCCGCCGCTGTCCTGGCCAGGATCCTTTGGGTCATCGCGTGGTGTGATGCTGTTAGTAGAACGGTCCTAGACCCTTTTACTACCAGCTCTTCCTGGGCTTCAAGCGCTTTCCTGGCTACAAGCCTAAGCCTCTCCGCTTCGCTGCCAGTTGCAAGGGCTTCGAGGGCTCTGGAGTAGCCGTATACTGAGAGGAGGGCGTTGTCGTGTATGTAGAGGCCTCTCGGGGTTATCGTTGAGATGAATGACTCGATGAAACATTCCTCTCTCAGGGCTGGATCACTTATGGGCCAGCACTCCCTGGCCTCTACTTCCACATATACTGCTCCGGGAACCAGGCTGCCCAGCATCTTAGCCACTGTAGTCTTACCGGTGGCCGCGGCCCCAGCCAGTACTAGTGCACCCTGCAAGAGACGGCACCTTCCAGGAAGCCTCTAGGGCTGTAAGTGATCTAACAACGGCGCCTTCCGGATAGTGCCAGAGGCTCTGGAGTACCTGGGTATTATTAGGTTTTGACCGCGGCTCTGGAGTATGAGTCGATCATTTTTTGCCCGGTTTCTAGCTTAAGGGCTAGAGGTGCTAGTAAAGGAGGAGAGGGGAAGGTCTCTATCTTGTTTTGAGCTCTTGCAGTGCTTCTAGTAGTTTTTCGTTCTCCCACTCCATGCCTATTGAGGCTCTCACCATGGTATCACTTATTTCTACCCTTCTCACCTTGACCCCTAGGTTCTCCAGCTTTTCTCCGGCTTTCTCTACTCCTGTATCCATTAGGATGAAGTTGGCCTTGCTTTTGTACGTTTTTACTCCCATCTTATACGTTTCCCTGCGCAGCTTTTCCTTCCAGCGGTCAACGTATTCCACGACTGTTCTCACGTGTTTTAGGTTCTCTGGGCTCATGTAAGCGATTATGGCTGCTAGCGAGAGCCTGCTTGTGGAGTAGGGGTTCAGGTACCTTATGCGCTCAGCTATCTCCTTAGGGGCTACTACGTAGCCCACCCTTAAACCAGCCAGTGAGAAGGCCTTGCTCAGCGTCCTGACTACTACTAGGTTGGAGCTTTCTGGTACCAGTCCTGCTACCGTCTCGCGCGAGAACTCGTAGTATGCCTCATCTATCACCAGGAAACCCTTAGATTCCCGGGCTAGCTCCTCTACAGTTATTTCCTGGAGAAGCATGGAACCTGTGGGGTTGTTCGGGTTATCTATAACGGTCAGCGAGGCCCCTCTGGCTGCTTCGAAGAGGGCTTCACGGTCTATGGACCACCACTCGCCGTCCTCCCATAGAGGGACTTCAGAGACTCGGAAGCCTAGGCTCCGGGCCAGCTTCTTTATCGTAGAGAAGGAGTACCTTGGTATGGCAACCCTATCCCCCTGGCTTGCTAGCATCGTGAAGAGCATGTAGAGGGCTGAGTCCCCTCCGCACGTTATTGTTATATAGTCCTTCTCGACGCCTGTGTACGTTGATAGGGCCTCGTATGCCTTGTCGATCAATCCTCTCTCGGGGTACCTGTTTATCCTTGCCAGCTCCTCCTCGACCCTCCTAGTTACCTCTCGTGGCGGCGCGAATGGGGACTCGTTGAGATCCAGCCTGGCTACTCCAGCCATTACCCCGCGATCGCCTCCAGCGTCACTTCCCTGGCATTAAGGGCTTTAAGCGTGGCCCCAGCACTCAGTGGATAGTAAAGCTTTTAAAGGATCAGTGGCGACTCCAGGTAGCTCAGGTGGGAAGGTAATGTGCGTTCACGACTAGCCTCTTAGGGGCGCGGGATCTCCTGGCCCCTCCTAGCCTGGATCCTCCCTTAGCCTATCCTAGAGGCTCTACCAAAGCGCCTTCTGGTACCCTACGCTTCGAGGCCTACCCAGGAGTCCTAGACGTTGCCCCACAGCTACAGCCAGGCCTCTCTTCCACGAACAGGCAGGGGTGTCTCTGGCTTGGCTAAGATAGCTGTTCCTAGCAAGGGGCGGCTGAGGGAGCCCACTCTCTCGCTACTGTCCAGGGCCGGGATTGACCCCATATACGGGGATACCGGTGATAGGAGCTTGATAGTGCCGACTCTGATGGATGACGTGAGGCTGGCCTTCCTAAGGCCCGAGGATATACCTTCCCTCGTATACCTTGGAGCCTCGGACCTTGGCATAACGGGCCTCGACTATGTGGCCGAGTCAGGGGTCGACGTTGATGTCTGTCTAAGGCTGGGATATGGTAATGCCTCGATAGTGCTCGCGGCCCCGGAGGAGTCTGGCATAGAAAGGGCTGAAGACCTGGGGGAGGGTGCCAGGATCGCCACGAAATACGTTAACATAGCTAGGCGGTTCTTCGAGTCGCGCGGCGTCAGCCCCCTCATCTTTAGGGTTAACGGGTCCGCAGAGGTCCTCCCAAAGTTGGGGGCTGCAGACGCTATAGTAGACACGGTATCCACAGGGGTCACCCTCAGGATGCACGGTTTAAGGCCGGTCGAGGGCATTCTGAAGACGGAGGCTGTCCTCATAGCCAGGAATTGCACTGGAAACAGGGAGGTAGAGGCCATAGTAGAGACCCTCCGAGGCGTGGTCAATGCTAGGAGTATAAAGATGGTCATGATGAACGTGCCTGGAGAAAAGCTGGTTGACGTGTTGAGGATCCTGCCCAGCATGGGAGGGCCGGCAGTCACCAAGCTGGAGTCGCGGGAGCCCATGTGGGAGGTGATAACCGCTGTACCTGTGGCAGAGCTCCACAGGGTTGTGTACGAGGCTAAGAGGAGGGGTGCGAGGGACATAGTAGTCTTGGGTGCTGAGAGGGTTGTGCCATGATAATTACGCCCTCGATAGACCTGGATAGAGGCGTCGCTGTCAAGTGGGTTGGCGGAAAGCCTGGAACGGGCCTCATACTGGGTGACCCCATAGAGCTCTCGGAGAGGCTGCGTGTCGCTGGTTTCAGGAAACTACACGTAGTAGACCTAACAGGGGCCAGGATCGGGAGGATCACTGGAAAAGCCCTAGAACTGTCTAGGCGCCTGTCTGAGAGAGGCTTCACTGTGAGGCTTGGCGGCGGAATAAGGAGCCTGGGCGAGGCTCTTGCTGCCTGCAATAGTGGTGCTTCTGAGATAGTTATTGGGACACTCTGGGTTTCAAACCCCCAGTCAGCGGCGCGCATAGTAAAAGGTGTTAGGGATTGCAGGGTGATAGCAGCTGTCGATGTGGGGAGCGACGGGTTCCTCAGAGTCTCGGGATGGACCGCTAGGTCGGGCGTCAGCCTCGTGAGGGCTCTACGCGTGGTGAAAGAGCTAGGATTCGACGGGATCCTCTACACGAGGATCGACAGGGAGGGCCGCATGGTCGGCGTGGATCCTCGGGAGGTCAGGGAAGCGCTGCTGCTATCCAAGGGACTCTACTTCATATACTCTGGTGGAGTGTCTTCGCTGAGGGACCTGGAACTACTGGACACCCTGGGAGTAGACGAGGTCGTCTTGGGGATGTCGCTGTATACGGGGTCCATACCCTGGGAGGTGGCTACCAGCTATGCGTGAGGCCCGGGTGTCCAGGGAGACCCTGGAGACTAGGGTAGAAGTGTGGGTTAGGCTTGACGGTAGAGGCGAGGTAGAAGCCTCTACGGGACTAGGCTTCTTTGACCACATGGTCGAGACTATGCTGTTCTACGCCAGCTATGATGCCTCCGTGAGGGCCCTCGAGAAGAAGGCTGTGGGGGGGCACCACGTTATTGAAGACGTGGGGCTTGTCCTGGGCCAGGCGGTTAGGGAAGCCCTAGGCCGGGGGTATGCGAGGTTTGGCTATGCTATAGTGCCGATGGATGAATCCCTCGCCCTAGCCGCTGTAGACATCTCCGGGAGGCCTAGGTGGGTCGTAGAGATGGGTGGTGGCAGCGTGGGCGGGGTTCCCGTGGAGGATCTCTCGCACTTCATAGAATCCATCGCGTCGGCTATGAGGGCTTCTATACACGTGATGCTGATGCGTAGAGGCAATAGGCACCACGACGTGGAGGCTGTTTTCAAAGCCCTGGGGATGGCTCTGGGCCAGGCAACGAAGAGCGCTGACAGGCTCCTGAGCACCAAAGGCTCTCTCTAGGATGGGTGGGCAGTCTTGGTTGCTGTAAGGGTTATACCGTGCCTCGACGTCGATGGCAGGCTCGTAGTAAAGGGTGTTAGGTTTAGGGATCTCGACTCAAAAGGGGATCCTGTTAGCCTGGCCGGGAGGTACGAGGACGAGGGGGCTGACGAACTCGTCCTTCTCGACGTGTCGGCCACGATAGAGGATAGGGGGCCCATATATTCTCTTATCAAGGACGTGGCGTCTACTATATCGATTCCTCTTACCGTGGGCGGCGGCGTTAGATCCATTGAAGACGTTGGGAGGCTCCTGGACTCGGGTGCCGACAAGGTTTCAATAAATACTGCCGCTGTGAGGAATCCCCGCATACTAGAGCGCGCCTCGCTCGAGTACGGCAGCCAGGCCGTGGTGGTTGCTATAGACGCTAAAAGGAGTGGCGACTCATGGGAGGTCTACATTGCTAGTGGCAGGGTGCCCACCGGCCTAGACGCTGTTATTTGGGCCGTGAAGGCGGTTTCCCTGGGAGCAGGCGAGGTACTTCTAACTAGTATAGATAGGGATGGGACAAGGGAGGGCTACGACCTAGGACTACTAGAGGCTGTCACCAGCCGTGTCAGGGTTCCAGTCATAGCTAGCGGAGGAGCCGGGACGCTTGAGCACTTCTACCAGGCGGTAAGGGCTGGTGCCTCGGCAGTCTTGGCTGCCGGCCTCTTCCATGATGGGATACTGTCCCCGTTTCAGGTGAAGAAGTACCTGGCCAGGATGGGTGTCGAGGTGAGGCCATAGTGGAGATAGTCTTGGTTGATGCCAGGAGCGGCCTACTTGAGGCCGTCAGGAGGATTAGAAGGGCTGCAGGGCCCGATAACTACCTAGAGAAGGTAGAGCCCATTGTGAGGGACGTTTCTTCAAGGTGCTACGAGGCTGTGAAAGATTACTCCGAAAGGTTTGATGGAGTGTCATTCGAGGACCCCACAATTACCAGGAGCGATGCAGCCCTCTACGAGGCCTATGTCAGTGAGGAGTTTTTAGACGCCGCCATGAGGATCGTGGAGAGGGTGAAGGGCTATAGTAAAGCCCTAATGCCTGGCCCCGTTAAGTACAATGGCATCAGGCTGCGATGGGAGCCCATAGAGAAGGTAGCCGTCTACGTCCCCGGAGGCTTGAACCCCTATCCCTCGACAGCCATAATGGCCGTGGTTCCAGCCCAGGTGGCTGGTGTCAGAGAGATTTACGTCCTGACGCCCCCCTGTAAGGGTTGCAAGGGGAAGGCGGACCCTAGAGTGGTTGTAGCGTCTTTCCTTGCGGGTGCTTCAAGGGTCTACGCAGTTGGGGGGCCTCAGGCTATAGCTGGTGTGGCCTACGCCTGCAAGCCTCTGCCGGGGGTCTATAAGGTGGTGGGTCCTGGTAGCCCCTATGTACAGGCAGCCAAGCTCCTCGTTTCCCATATTGTGGGTATTGACATGGTCGCTGGCCCTACGGAGCTATTCATTATAGCTGACTCGAGCGCTGATCCTAGGAGGCTCGCTGCCGAAGCTATGGCCCAGGGCGAGCACGGCCCTTCATCAGTCATAGTTCTAGCCTCGCCTGACAAGTCGGTACTGGCTAAGACCAGGGATATTATCAGAGAGTCTTACAGGCGCCGCGGCAGCTACTTTGCCCCCGTATACTTGCTTCTAACTAGTAGCATCGAAGAAGCGGTTAAGGCTTCAAACTTGTTGGCTCCAGAGCACCTGCTACTAGAGACCTCCGACCCAGAGGGCCTTATAGAGGAGATCCGCAATGCTGGAATAGTCTCTATAGGGGTCCCAACAGCGTATATAGACTACGCCGCGGGCCCCAGCCACGTGCTACCGACTTCGGGGGCCGCTCTTTGGAGGGGGGGATTAACTGTGTACGACTTCCTGAAACCCGTACAAATAGTCGAAGGGCTCGATAGAGAAGCCTTAGAGGCGGCCAGGGTCATGGCCAGGAGCGAGGGGTTCAAGTTCCACGAGAGCTCCATGGCTGTGGGGTGACAGGCTTGGACAGGGATGGCTTTGGAGTCCTCGACAGCCTCTACGGGGTCGTGTCCGATAGGTTGGAGGAGAAGCCTCGGGGATCCTATACGTGGAGCATAGCTTCCAGAGGGGTGGAGTATGTGGCAAGGAAGGTTGCCGAGGAGGCTGTAGAGACTCTGATAGAGGCTCTCAGGGGCAACCGTGAGGGGGTGATTAGGGAGGCCTCTGACCTGCTCTACCACCTAGTAGTGCTCCTGGCAATGTGCGGGGTTAAGCCGGGCGATGTTGGATCCGAGTTAAGGAGGAGGATGAAGTGATGGCCCCCCTTATAATCGTCTACAAGTACGGTGTGGGCAACGTGTATAGTGTGAAGGCTTCGCTTGAAAGGGCTGGGGCCAGGGTAAGGATTGTCGAGTCCCTCTCAGAGGCTGGAAAAGCGGATGCAGTAGTGTTTCCTGGAGTGGGCTCCATGCCGGCTGCCATGAGGAAGCTCGAGAGGGAGAAGGACATCGTCTACAGGCTCGTGGAGAAGTCTAAACCCCTGCTAGGAATATGCCTTGGCATGCAGCTACTGTACGAGGCGGGCACGGAGCACGGCTACACCAGGGGCCTGGGGCTCTTGCGGGGTATTGTCGAGAGGCTTAGAGTTAAGCCCTTACCACACATGGGGTGGAGTGTTGTAGAGAGGGTCAGGGGCTCGGCCCTGCTTGAGGGATTACCTGAAAGGTTCTATGCATACTATGCCCACAGCTATGCGCCCAAGAATACGGAGGCGCCGCATGTGAGGGCCCTGACAAGGGAGGGCTTCGAGGAGTTCGTGGCCGTAGTCGAGAAGGGTTCTGTTTACGGGACACAGTTTCACCCAGAGAAGAGCGGCCGCTTGGGGCAGGCAATAATATCAAACTTCGTCGCATTATCTAGGTGACCTGCCTTGGATCTCCCGCGCATAGACTTCGATAAAGGCCGGGGCCTCGTGCCCGTAGTTGTCATAGACGCTGCCACCATGCAGCCCCTGATGCTGGCCTACACTAATAGGGAGGCTCTCGAGAGGACGCTTGAAACAGGGTACGCGCACTTCTATTCCAGGTCGAGGTCAACTATCTGGCTCAAGGGTGCTACGAGCGGCTCGAGGATCAGGGTTCTAAGAGTGGAGCATGACTGCGACAGCGACTCGCTTGTATACTACGGGATCCCTGAGGGCCCCGTGTGCCACACCGGGAGCTACTCATGCTTCTCCAGGCCGCTACACGATTCTGTCTTAGAGACTCTCTGGAGCCTGGTAGTTGAGGCCTTTGAAAAAGCAGTGCTCTACAGGAGGCCGGGAGTGGGAGGCCTGGCTCGCTACCTCTACGTGGTTAACCCCCTAACAGACAACATACCTCCTCCACACCCCCTGCTCCAGTCACTGGTTTCAATGTTCCTAGCGTCACACGTTAAAGAAAGAGTAGACAAGGTTGTCAGCCTGGAAGCCCTCGGCTTGCCCATAGCATCACTGGTCGCTCAAAGGCTTGGGGCTCCACTAGCGATAGTGAGGAAGAGGAAATACCCTGTCAAGGGGCTCGAGTCGCCTTACTCGTCAGGGTACGAGGCGGGAACCCACTATATCTATGGCGTCGAGGCGGGGGAAAAGGTGGCAGTAGTCGATGACGCTGTATCAACGGGTGGAGCCATGATCTCGGTCATAGAGGCGATGCAAAAGAATGGGATAGACGTGGCCAGAGTCCTAAGCACTATAGCAAAGCCACAGTATGGAGGCCTAGAAAAGCTTAGAAGCAAAGGCTTTGAACTGGTGAGAGTGGTTGATGTATTTATCGAGCAAGACAATAAGCTGAGAATAATACAGCCGCTTACTGGCTGGGAAAAAACAATTGAACTACCCGTTGTATGACGCGTGTTCGGTGACTTTACTTAGGTAGCATACCAGTAGTTGCTCGTGCGTGTGTTTTGAGCTACCCTCCTTCGGGCCCCGTCATGGCTGCTCGTTATTGTCTCACGGGTTGACGGTAACGTGGATTAATAGTTACGGGTTCTGGCGGTCACTGAGCACAAGGGCTCCCGGGGGGGCTTGAAGCTTCAATGTAGGCTTCCCTTAATATTTTGCATGTCACATCCCTATCATGGTGCTATTGTAATGGGCATGTACTATGTCAGGGTGATCAGGATTGAGGGTGGCCTGATGGTTTCTATAGCTGACGAAGAAGTCATGGGGAAAGCTGCTGTCGACGAGGAGAGCGGCGTTAGGATAATAGTTTCCCGGGAATTCTACGGCGGAGATCTCGTGGACGATGACAGGGTTGAAGAGTTGATGAGGGAGGCGTCAGTACTGGTATTGGCCGGTAGGAGGGTCATCAAGAAGGCTATAGATATGGGGCTGGTGAACCCCGATTCCGTGTTGGAGATAAAGGGCCTCCAGCATGTACAGGTTTTCAAGTTTAGCTACTAGGGTCATTATAGGGCAAGGCTTCCTATCCTAGGGTCCATAAGCCGCTCTCGTATACGAGGTAGGCTCCTGCAACCAGTAGGACGAGGCCTTGAAGCGTGCCGAACCATCTGGTAGATGCTATTCTCTGCATAGTGCCTATGGTTGAGGGCGAGGCTACCCCTGCTATTATGTAGGGCGCTGAGTATCCCAAGGCGAAGAACGCTGAAGCAGCGACCACGCCTGAAGGGTCTTTGGGCGCCGCTCCTATGGCTACGAGCAGGAAGGGTAGCGAGCACTGTAGGCCTAGTAGTGGAAATATTATCTTGTGCTTGGGCGACGCCACTATCACTGGGCTAGTCCCTAGGACGCTTGCCAGGCCCCATGCTAGTATGAGGATGCCCATGTAGGCAAGCAGGCCTGCGTAAAGCACCTGGACACCCATTACTGTGGAGACCAGGTAGGCTAGTGCTAGTACGAAGCCTATAGTCATCGTAGCGCTTACTAGTGTTACAGTATTGACGGCTATCCTCTCCCAGACCCGCCTCTGGGCACCCTGGCCACTCACTACGGCGAATGATGCTATCATGGGTAAACTGCAGGGAGCCAGTGCCCCGATAACGCCGAAAACCATGGGGGCCAGGATGCCCGTCCCCATGAGTTTTTGCAGAGAGGCCTCGGTTTGCCCGCCTGGCTTGTTCTCGAGGGAGTCCCTTATGAACTTTTCGAGGTAATATCCTTGACTTCTCGTCGATACGTATGCTTCTCTGAAGAGTCCTAGATGCCGCCCGGTCTCAACGCCGTTTACGTAGACAATGATTGTGGGTGTCCCGTAGACTTTGAACTCGTCCGCGAGGGCTAGGGCGTAGTCTGCGTCCTCGGATAACAGCTTATCTATGTGAACCCTCACGAAGAGGACGTCGGGCATTTGCTGTGCCAGGTCTAAGAGGTAGGGTCTCAGTATTTTACAGCCGGGGCAGAACTCTGTTTCCCAGAAAAGGACGACCTTTTCATTGGATTCAATATAGCCCCACAAGTCTTGGTTCTTCGATGTCAAATTTATGACGTTGGAAGGTCCGTACAGTCCTTGCGGCACGTCTAGGAGGGAATTCATGGCATAGCTAGTCGCGGCTAGAAGCACTGTGCCTAGAAGGGCTATCAGGGCTAGCCTCCCCAGGGTCAATTTTTCCTTTGTCTCCAGTAGTCTCTGCTTGGTCAAGCCTGAAAACACCCTCCCCGTTTACCCGTCGGCTCCTAGCCTATGTCTTAGTCTCTCTGTATAACCTCTTTAATCTTGCTCCATAAGACTGCTCCTGTGCCCGCTATGTCGTCCCAGTTTGGCTGGACAATATATACTAGAACCCCGTTCCTGTCTACTATGTAGAATAGAGCAGTGTGCGTTACAAGCCCTGTTTCATTATCTCTCTCCACGGCCATAGTGTAGGCGTCGTATACCCTCCTCATGTTGTCCAGATCGTCTAGCACCCAGATCCACTCTATCTCGCCGAGGAGTTCCCCTGCTATGCTCTCCATATAGTTCACTGCGGCTTCCATAGAGCCGTTCCATGGATCTACGTCAATAGTGACCCATACAACCTCGTCTTCCAGCCCCTCCTCTATAGCCTTCTTCATGGCATACTTCATCATGAGCGACTCCAAGTGGCAAATATCTGGGCAGTTAACGTACTGGGGCACTACGACGTTGACCTTGCCTTTCACCGGGATCTCCATGGGGCCCTTGCTGGTTTCTACTCTAAGGCTCTCTACCGGCCTGTTCCATTTGAGCACGTTTATGCCGCTGATCGTCTCTACGGGCCTTTCCTCCTCGGAGGGTTGGAACGCTAGCTTGATAACAGCGTACCCGGAGAGCGCTCCTATGATGGATGCGATCGCCACTACTAGTATAAGGGTTCGCAGCCTCAACTTGGTCACCAATGACAGGATTTCCATGTTAAAAATTATATATTAATGTCTAAACATTTCGGCAGCGTTAAACGCCGACAGGGCTGACAGGTGCGAGTCCTCTAGAATAGAGCTCGTAGAACGTCGGTATATAGGCTACGAGGATCAGTACTATAGCTACTGCTATCCATAGTCTCCAGTTCTCTAGTAGGGGATGGTAGGGGTCTCCCTCTTCTGGGTGCGGGTTGGGAGCTATTCTTGCAACTGCTATCCCTCCCCTTAGTAGCGAGTAGAAGAATACCAGGACTGCTAGGGCGCCGGAGGCGCTCATTACTATGCCACCCACGGCCCCCAGCTGGAGGGTGTAAATCCACTCGCTGGGGATCGGTGGCCCCCCAGCCCCTTCTATGTTGAGCATCCTCCTTGGTGCACCCTCCATGCCTGCAATGTAGTATGAGAACGAGAAGATTAGTATGCCTACAAGCCAGAGGTAGGGCTGTGCCAGGGCTAGCCTGGGCCACTTCACGCCTTTACCAAATAGCTCTGCTAGTAGAGAGTACGTGGCAGCTATATAGCCGACGGCTACTATAGTGGCTACGGTCATGTGGAAGTGGCCCACTATCCAGGTAGTGTTATGCACGAGGAGGTTCAGCTGGTAGCCCGCGTTTATTATTCCGGTGAGCCCTCCAATGCCGAATACTATGAACGTCACGGCCAGGCCTGCATAGACCGGGTTGCCCCATGGCTGCTTCAGGATCCATGAAAGCGCGCCTCCTCCCCTGGCCTTCCCACCCATCTCCATGGTGGCCAGTATGTTGAAGGCTGTCAACAGGCTGGGAGATGCTACTACTAGTGTTAGGAGTACTTGTAGATACTTGTAGACCGCGGAAACGCCTGGATCCACCAGCTGGTGGTGCAGCCCTACGGGTGTTGAGGCTATGATGAACATGATAAAAGCCACTCTAGCCATTTTCTCGCTAAAGATCCTGACCCCCAGCATTTTGGGTATCATGTAGTACCAGAGGGTCACTATAGGTAGCAGCCAGAAGTACACGAGAGGGTGCCCGAAGAACCAGAACCAGGTTCTTGCTTCTAGCGCGTCAACCTTGGCTCCGAAGAGGCTCATGGGCAGCAGGTTCTTCAAGACGTCTATTACCAGTGGCACGGTAGCCTCTATCCATACAATGAACGTTGTTAACAGGCCATAAACCGCTATAGGCGTACCTCTACCCCTGTTCTCCCTCCTCCACTCGAGGTACTGTAGGAAGAACGCTGCAGCGAAAACCCAGCTCCCGAGAACGAGCAGTGCTGCCCCTAGATAGAATAGTGGGTGCGCCTTTAGAGGCGCATAGAAGGTGTACAGTACCGCGGATCTCCCTGAGAGAATGGCGGCTGCCGCCATAATGGCGCCGGCAAACATCATGAGTAGCGACAGGCGGAGCAGGCCGCCTCTAAGGTTTTTGCCTAGAACGCGTGGGGCGAGGTATGCAGTGAACCCGGTTATCCAGAATATTGGAATAGCGACTGCAAGGAAGACCCCATGCCCTGTAAGGAATGTGTAATAGGTCTTTGGAGAGACTTCGAGAAAGCTCGGCAGCTCAAAGTAGGGGGCTCTATTGATCACCTGCGCTAGCCCGAAAATGCCGCCTAAGAGTAGGAGCAGTACGGAGAATGTAATTGTGATCCTAGCGAACCTGTCCTCCACCCCATAACTCCCCGTCATCCCTTATGTTCACCCCTCGAGCAACGAGCTGCTCGAAGAGATCTTCACGACTGCTCTCATGTAGTCGTGCCCGAGCCCGCAGTACTCGTTGCAGAGTATTAGGAACTCGCCCTCGATGCCCTCGGGAGGCTCCCACACGAACACGCCAATGTAGCCTGGTAGTACCATCGAGTTTACGCTGGTGCCTGGTATCTGGAACCCGTGTATGACGTCCATGCTTACTACCCTAAACTCGACCCTCTTGGGGTCCACGAGCACTATTTCTGAGGGCTCGAAGGAGAACTGCCTGGCAACTATGTTGACCCTGTAGATTCCTGGGGCGATCTCTTCGACGCCCGGCTCGAATCTTCCAGCCTCTATATCCTCGATACTGATGGGGGTGGCATTGCATACGGGGTTAAAGCCCTTAGCGAACCCGTAGTATGCCATGGACGCTGCGAGACCTGCTATAACTGCCGCGACAATAGTTATCCAGACGAATTCCAGGGTGCTACCTTCCTCATGCTCCATAGATCCAACCCCCTGCAAGGAGTTTCTTAACAGCTACTATCCAGGTGATGAGTAGCGCCAAGACCCAGGCAAGCATTATGGCTAAGGCTCCCCTCCCCACGCTCTTTTTGGAGCCCAAGGTTGCTGCACCATGAGACGCGCCTATGATGATTGCTTCTAGGCGGTGTGATTATGACAGTTTACCCGAAAATATACGGTTGTTTTACGCCGGGGTCTCTCGCGCCCTGGCCGTTACCGTTTCTTTACTAGCCTATAACTGACGAAGAACCCCGGTGTCCCGTCTCTCACTGGGTTAAATCTCAGCCCCATATCTGTCCTATAGCGTTTCCCTACATCCACTGCTTCATCTAGCTCGAAGCCCATATCAAGCGCCCTTAGTATGACGGCCTCGTTTTCTAGGCTTGTTAGGGTGCACGTAGAATATACTAGGACCCCTCCACGCTTCAGAAGTCTATGGGCTTCCCTAACGAACTGGACCTGGTACCTGTGCATGGCTACGGCGTCCCTAAGAGTCTTCCTGTCGTACACTTTAGGGATCACGCCTATATCCGTGCATGGCGGGTCTATAATGACCCTGTCCACCCTATCTCTGAGCCAGGGCAGCTCGGCTGAGGCCC
This sequence comes from Desulfurococcales archaeon, assembly GCA_015521705.1. Lineage (GTDB taxonomy): Archaea > Thermoproteota > Thermoprotei_A > Sulfolobales > Acidilobaceae > S141-84. The sequence goes on along the minus strand of WANR01000040.1, from coordinate 10,893 downwards.
TCCTAGAGTCTATGGCGTATACCGAGACATGCTCGCTGACGCCGAGCCTTTTCAGGTTTGAAACGAGCTTGTCCACCCTGCCACGCCTGTCTATGGCTATGAGCCTTGCATTGCCCCTAACGATCTGGGCTATATGCGTTATTTTACCCCCTGGAGCCGCAGTCATGTCTACTATAGTCTCCCCCGGCCTTGGGTCGAGGACGTGGGCAACATACATGGCTGGCAGGCTCTGGGCATATACAAGTCCCTCCTTCAACCCCGGAAGCTCGGAGATCTTCGGGCCCTCATAGAGCGATTCATACACCCTAACAGCTACTCCCACCCCTATAGAGGCTATTTCCCTCCACGACATAACCGCTACTCCGTTACCCACGTGAACCCCGTTAGGAGAGACGATCGACACACTATCGCCCCTCTCCACGCCTTTAGCATAAACCACCCCCGGGGCGAAGAGGTCGCTCCCCGTCATTACAGACTCTGCAGCCGCCTTATCAGCCACCACTGTCTTGTCCAGCCTCTTAAGACTCCGCGGCCCCTTGACGGGGGCCCAGAGAGCCTCGCCTAGCTCCTCGTCTCTCTCCAGCCAGAAGCCATGATCCCTGGCGAGGCTCTGGTAGTCTTCAGGCCTTATCTTCAGCGTGTTAACCCTCACATAGATCCTGTCGGGGGGCCTTTGGAGCCTGTCCATCAGCACGCAAACGTTACCACTAGACGCTTCGAGCACCTCTGCTAGCCCGGTGTCGTAGCGTATCCTGGTACCGCAGGAGAGAAGCGGCCTGTCGTCCCATTGACCCTTCATCAAATCCTCTCAGCCTATGTCGGCCAAGTCATCCAGGCCCGCGGTTTATTAGATTAAATGGCGGTACTAATAAGGATGCTAAAAAGGGGCTTGGCCTCTCCCTCACAGAGCGGCAAGTGCAAAGGTGGTCCGGGTTGCCAGGGCCCATCAAGGCAGTGCTGGTGGATGTGGATGGAACTCTAACAGAGGCTAGGGGGAGTAAGCTCATTAGCCTCGACGCGGTGGCTGGCGTGAGGCTGCTGGAGAGGAGGGGTGTCGTTGTGGTTCTGGTTTCTGGCAACAGTCTTCCAGTAACGGCCGGCCTAGCCTACTACCTAGGGTCCAGCGGCCCCGTGATAGGCGAGAATGGGTGCGTCGCCCTGTACCAGGGGCGTGTAATACATTTCTGCGAAGGGAGGCCCCCAGAGAGCCTGATCAAGAAAATTGAGTCGCTGGGCTTCGTGGAGTCCTGGCAGAACCAATACCGCCACCACGACTTGGCACTGCTACCGCGCAGGGGCGAGAAAGTGGATAGACGCGTGCTCGCCGAGGCCTCCAGGATAGTGATCGAGTCTGGCTATAAGCCTCAGTGGAGCGGCTATGCCCTCCACATACTACCGCCCCACGGCGGCAAATCGCTCGGCGCCAGAAAAGTAGCCAAGCTACTTGGCGTAGGGCTAAGCGAGCTGGGCGGGGTGGGTGATGGAGAGAATGATATAGAGATGCTCGAGGTTGTAGGGTTCTCAGCGGCACCCTCCGACGCTGATGAGAGGGTTAAAGAGGTTGTAGACTATGTAGCGTCAAAGCCTGGAGGAGCTGGTTTCAGGGAAATAGCGCTTAAGCTGCTAGGGCTCCAAGCCCAGTAGATAGAGCCATTGGCTTCTTTGGGTCAACACTTTAACCTGCGGCTCCCGGCAAGGCCTGATGCTAACTCTGCGGCACGCCCCAGCATGCCTGGCGACAGTATTGCCAGGCCTGCAATGACACCCGCCAGCCTGAAGGGGTTAGAGAGCCCTATTGCTGGTATTCTTTCATGCCTGTCAAAGTCTATAGAGCCTTTGAGTGCCCCGGTTAAGCCGGTAATATTAGATAATAACACGGCTTTCTCCAGAGCCCCTTTATTCTCCAGGATCGCCCGAGCAACATAGTACTGGGCCCACAGTTCCCTACTCACCCTGCAGAGAGCCTTCCTCACAGCTACTGCCGGGTCTACCCCACGCTTCGCCATAAGAGAGGCTAGAGAGGCGGCTAAAGCGTTCGGGTAAAGCCCTCCCCCCGTCAACGGCTTTACCAGGCCGCCGGCGTCCCCAACTACTAGGACTCTCCCTCTATAAAGCCTTTCAGCTGGAGGGCCCAGAAGCACGGGCCCGCCGTACACCCTCTCAAACTCCTCTACACCAGCCTTTCTGGCTAGCGCCCTCATCTTTACCTTCAATAGTGCTGGGTCGCGGGTGGCAGTACCTATCACTACATGCCCCTCTACTGGCACTATCCACGAGAAAAACCCCTCACTTAGCCTCTCGGAGAAATCAACTACAATATCATCGTATCCCCTCCTACTCCTAGCTATAGCGTTTAGCCCCAGAAGCTTTTCGCCCCCATATCCAATGCCTAGCCTCTTGTGGATCCTGCCATGGAACCCGTCGGCCAGGATCACTGCATCGTAGGCCTTAGGGGATCCTCTAACCCAAATCTTCCCCTCTGGCTTTACAAGAGAGACCCTGGTTCCCAGAGACACCCTGACCCCCAGGGACTCTAGCTCCTCTAACATGAGAGCCTCGAGCAGCTCCCTGTCTAGCTTAGCCACGTACCCGCTAGGCTCCACCCTGGCATATACCCCATTAGCCCCGATCCATAGAGCCCTGTAGCGCCTCTCAAGCGACTCCTTGGCAGGGCTCCCAATGAGCTCCATTGTTCTAGAGGAAACTATTCCGGTACAGTGGGGAGGATAACCGACTCTGCCATGTTCCTCGAAAACATCCACGCTATACCCTTCTCTAGCAAAGCTTAGGGCAAACATTAGGCCTGCGAATCCTGCCCCTATAACGCCTATTCTCAACCCAGGCTAGGCACCCTCTCCCCGTCTAGGCGATCCCCCAGTAATTACTTTAGTAAATAATTCTTGGGGCAAAGCACCGTCCTACTTACTCGGCGACCTAAGCAACAGGGCCCCACCAATGATTGCTAGCACTGAGAGACCGCAAGGCGCCAGCAGCCCCAAAACACCGCCTGCAATAGTGTGCGGGGCCTTTAACTGGAGCCCACCATAAACGGCTAGCAGGCCCCCGACAACACCTATAGCCCCCAGAAAGATTAATACGTCACCAGATAATAGCTCAGCCCCCGTTAGATGCGTCACAAGAGGCACACGAGTAGCAATGCTAACAATGCCTGCTATAAACGCTAACAAGCCGCCTACCACTCCAAGCAACCTGCCCCACAACATTTTTACACACCTACGAATAATAGTTTGAATCTGTCAAAATTAACCTTAGTATAGACAAGGCATCAGAACCCACAGGAAAACCCTATAAACACCAACCATACAATAGTCTATAATCACTGGAGAAAGGCGGGGGTGCCCGAGCCTGGCCAAAGGGGTCGGGCTGAGGACCCGATGGCGTAGGCCTGCGCGGGTTCAAATCCCGCCCCCCGCACCACGCTAAGCGCCATATCACCCACTTCATCCTTGAACCGCTCCAGGATCCTCTTTACTGATATGTGTGCTATCCTCCGCCTCTTACCGTTACCAATGTACTCCTCCACGACCAGGTAATAGTAGAGTCTCCCAAAGGCTCTAACTCTCTTAATATACACGTACAAGCCGTACCCACTCATTTGGGGACTACCCTTGCCTTTCTACTAGACCCCTCAATCCTAGTAATACTGGCTTTCAAGCTGATCTGCTACAAAACCTGGGGCTCGATCGACTTCAAAACTGGTTGAAGCCTAGTTTTGCCCCAACCTAATGTCTCAAGAGTAGTATAAAACCATGGGTTCTGGTAAATGGAAGGATGGGAGGGAAAAAGAGGGTGCGTTTATGTGTGGGGTTCTTCTTAGGGCCCTGTTATTAGGACTTGTATCTCCTGTGGGCCGAGGGGGGCGTCGGGGCTTACTGTTATCTCCTTGACCTCTATTTCTACTTCTAGGTTATAGCCTCCTGGTAGTGCTATTGTTTGTGTGGGGTTGTTGGTGTCCAGGTAGAACTCGACGTCATAGCCGTCGCTTAGCTCTATCTCAACCCTGACGTATTGGAAGGCGGTCTGGTTGTAGGATAGCGTGAATGTGAAGTTACCGCCGCTTCCTGTGTATAGTCTTGTCTCTCCACTCACGTCGTCGAAGGAGTAGGTGGTTCCCGTAGCCAGGCTTCCTACGTCGAGAGATATGGTTCCTGCGAGGCTGGCGTTCCCTCCTTGGCCTTCTCCCTGCACTATCTCCGCTCTTATGGTTGCCAGTATGTCTTGTAGGGCGCCGCTAGCTGCTATGCCTACTCCTATCCCGGCTAGCAGGGCTATTATGATCCCGGCTATTCCCTCCTTGTTCAAGGCTCCGACCTCGCGAAAAGCTGTGCCCCTATAATGTATTAAAGGGAAACTAACCCGAGGTGAGAAAAGCTTAAATAGCCACCATTAGTGGCCGGCGGGGCCTTTCCAACTAGCACATCTATATCGATATACCGAAATCTGAAAGGATCCTCCTTACGTAGGCTAGGTGCTTGTATAGCTCCCTGCCCTTGTCGGTTATCACCACTAGTTTTCGCCCTCTATTCTCGCGTATAGCAACGAGCCCCTTTTCCTCCAGTTCTTCAAGCAGCCTCATCATCCTGTCATAGGCGAGGTTTGCCTCCAGAGATATTTGGCTCGTGCTAGCCTCTCCCCCATTCCTAACCATGACGCTCAGCACCTCGTAGATGATCGAGGCCTTACTTCTCCTCATAACCTAGAGCACCCTTAATGTAGTAGGCGGCCAGGACCGAGGCCGAGGCTGCTCTAACGGCCTCTCCCAGGAGGACGAGGAGGGGGGGTAGGAATACTAGGTTGAGGCCGCCGCCGATCAGGGGTAAGGCCTTGAGCAGGTGGGACACTCCTAGGGCCGAGAAGCAGGCTCTAGCTATGCTCTTGCTGTTATAGGCTAGTAGCACGGCGGAGAGGCCCGAAACCACGTCCACAGACGAGGCCAACAATAGGGCAGGGCTCACTGCGTAGACGGCGCTATCACGGCTTTCCCTGCCAGAAGCCGTTAAGAGTATCAGGTAGCCAGCCATGGAGAAACTAGAGGATCCCACATAGAACGTGTACGCGTCTCGCTCGCTCCCCGATAAGTACGACAATGCAGATAAGACCTGGGCGACGCCTAGTACCCCGAAACCAGAGGCTACCAGGTAGAACCTGTGCATGGCTGTCAGCTTGGCTATTCTAGCAAACCAGGACGCTATGACTAGGAAAGCCAGGGCACCCACTGCCACGGCTGCTAGTAGCAGTATAGCCCCGATGCTCACTGCGTGGCACCCTGTGAACTGGCGCGCTAGTAACTGCCTAGGGCTCCGCGCTATTGCCTGGGTGGATCATTTAATAATTGCAGATAGGCTTTACTCTATTAAACTGTGCACCCAGGCAAGAGGCCTAGCAGAGAGCTCGTGATCCGCTATGCAAAGAGAAGCCGTGATAGTAGCAGGCCTAGTGCTGCTAGCCCTGGTATTAATGTTGGCCGCTAGAACCCTCTATCCAGAGATACCCTCGATAGAGTCGGAGATAAGAATCGAGAGGCCCCTCAACGCGTCAGCCGGGGAGCAGCCAGTACAGACCCAGCCCACTAAAACCCCCAAAGAACCCGAAGAAGAGGCTATAGAAACAACTACAGAAACCCCGATACAAGCCCCCCAGGACACGCAGCCGCCCGGCGGAAACGCCACGGCAACCAGAACCAGTATAGTAGAGACGGGCCAGCCAAACACCACGACCCCTCAGACTACTGCCCCAAGAGAGGGATTAGAACTCGGCGTATCATTCTACAATAGCATCCTCTCTGTAATACACCTGGAAGAGAATGAGGTATCGCTGAGGGGTATAGTCAGGGAAGCTTACGAGGCGAGCGTTGAAGGCGTGTGCGAGGCCTGTGTAGCCGTCATACTACTAGCTACCGGGGGAGGGGATGTAGCAGTAGTGCTGGTTAACAACTGGATAGTAGAGAATGGCAGGGAAAGAATAGTCGACTCCTTGACACTGGCACGAGAACTACTAGGGGCAAGCGCTGAGGTAGAGGCCATAAGGCTAAACAGTAAGGTCAACGGTGTAGATGCATACGCGGCAATAGAGATCGAGTGGGGCAGTTACGGGGCGGAACTACTAGAAGGAGAGCACGAGGAAGACTGACCCCCAGCGCGGCGACCCCTACTAGCGCGCCCTCTGAGCCGCTTAGGAGGCAGACGATTAGACGCTAAGGCTGCATAATTCCATGGCTATTATGATGGATAATGGGGCTCAGGCAAATACGTGGAAGCGGCTACGGGTCCTCGGAAAGAGGGGCCCGGCTATATCAGGCGTTTCTGTCCCGATATTTCCTCCCATCGGGCCCCCAGTGCTAGGAGCATTTGCTCAAAGGCTGTTCTCACGTATTCTAGGTACTTTGACGTGTCTATTTCTGAGAGTTTTGCCAGGGCTACTGGTTTCACCCCGATCCTGTCCCTCGTCTTTACGTATGATATTATAGTCCCCCTCTCGAACCTCATGTGCGGCACGTACTTTTTCAGGAGCATTGCAGCCTTGACGTGCTGCGGCGTGTTTTTGGTGTATTCTCTGAGCTCCTTTGATAGCATTACCTTTATCGCCATCTCTTCGAGCGTGTATTCTCTCTTCCTGATCTTTCTGCTAATCTCTGATGCGTGGTTCCTCAAGAGCTCCAGCGCCTTAGAGACGTCTTCCTGGCTCCTTATGGATGCTAGGATCTCCACGGCTTTCTTGAACTCCTCCTTTATGAACTCGGGCGTGTTGCTCTTCTTCCCCACCATGCCCTTTATTATCACGTCCCCCTCCTCTGTCACGCCTATATAGTTCTTCTTGAGGCCGCTGAAGAGGGAGATCCTGAAGGTCTTGTCCACCTCGAGCTCCAGCCCGAACCTCTCCTCAACCATCCTAACAAGCTCTTCGAGCCTGTCACGGGGTGGGTCCCATAGAAATAGGGAGTCTGTATCACCGTAGAGTATAGTGAGGTTGAGCTTCGAGGCCAGTGCCAGGGTCTCCTTGAGCACGGTCCTTCCAATGGCCGTCACGCTCTCCGCTACGGGCAGGCTGTAGAGGTGGAAAGCCTCGGTGCCAAAGACGCCGTAGCTGGCGTTTATGTAGACCTTCATGGCAGACTGCGCCACGTCGAACCAGAGCCTCTCCTCTCTACTGATGCTTGGGTCCTTGGCTCTCTTCTTGTAGATCTTTACCCTGAAGTCTCTGAGCAAGCCTATTATCTCGCTGGAGATCCCCTTGAAGCTCCTGCAAACCCTGTGGCCAACCTCGGGTATCGTCTCGTACTTGCCGCAATGGGGGTTATTGACGGTCTCGTAGCTCAGGTTCCAGTTCTTTATTATCGAGGGGTATAGGCTGGCGAAGTCCAGTACGAGGACGTTGAAGAACACTCCTCGAGGCGGCGTCAGAACTATGGCGCCCTGGTACTTCTTCTCCTTAATTATGGCCCTGCTCCTAGCCTTTCCAGCCATCTCGCTTATGTCGCTCCTGCTGGGGATCAGCCATCTCCTCCTCCTGTGCTCCCAGTTCATGAGGCTCCTGACCCAGCTGGAGACCTGTGTCCTGGTAACGTCCTCTATGCCCATCTTGCTTATACGCATTAGTAGCACTATCAGGTTCCACACTAGATCCCTCGAGAAGGTTGTCAGCTCCATGGTGATCTTGGCGTCTCCCAGGTTGTACCTGGAGAGCTCGTCTAGGCTGGCCTCACTAACTGTCCCTTCAAGCTCGACCTTTGAGACCCCTATGAGGGCGCTGGCTATGGCGTCTAGGCCCTTGTCCCTGTACCTGTTCCCGAAAGCGTAGACCTGGAGTGCTCTTATGTCGAAGAACTTGTAGAGGTCCACGTGCAGGGAGTCGCGGAAAGTGTAGTAGTCCTGGTGGGCCTCTATGGGGTTATCCTGCCTAGCCACGCCCAGCTTCGAGAGCCTATTCCTGAGGTAGGGGAGGTCGAAGTTGTCGCCGTTGAATGTCACCACGACTGGATAGCTTGTAGCCTTCTCTAGGGCGTCCAGCAGCATCGATAGCTCGTCATCGTATATCTCGACCTCGCTGGCATCTCCCAGGTCCCCGCTCGATATTGAGGAGTCCTCCCTGTATAGCAGGTAGACCTTCGACCACCCCCTATTGTCTGCCATGGCTATGCTTATCACGGGGTACTCGGCCTTCTCAGTGTCGGGCACTTGTCCCTCCTCCGGCGTGTACACCTCTATGTCCAGCGAGACGCGGGGCATGGAGGGTGGTGGTTGCTCGAAGAGGGGCATCCACTCCACCGCCATCTCTAGGGTTTCCCTGCTCTCGCCCTTTAAGGTGCTCCTTAGTTCTTCTAGTGCCTTCTCCGAGACTTCCCACTCAAGCCTCTCCCAGCTCCTCGAGACCCTGTACTTCATGCCCGGGACTAGCAGGTTGTCGTAGATGTAGTTCAGGTGGTACTTTATGTCGGCCTCCCAGTACTTGACCCCCTTCTCGTCTAGGCGGGACCTTATCTTCTTTACTGCCAGGGGATCCTTGACCTCGACCCTGTGAACCTTAATCTTTGACCTCGTTATAGGGTTAAACTTGGCCACGGGGTAGGAGCGCTCGTAGGCTTCCATCGACTCGAGGTCTATACCGTTCTCCCTCAGCTCGTCGGGGCTTTTCTCCACTAGGAGATACGGCTTGTGGCCGGTCGAGTCGATCCACTTAACCAGCCTCTCCCTGTCAGGGTCATATATGAAAGCCACCACTCTATTCAGCGAGCCGCTATACCTGACCTCCATCAAGTACCCGGAAGCCTCGGTTACGTACTCCTGGCTTGTGTGAACCTGCCACCGAGTAGGGGTGCTTTCTTGCACCTCTTCCCCGCTACCCTCTTCCCCTCTCTCCCCACCTCTGTCTTCCACAGCCTGCCTGGCGAACTCTAGGATCCCCCTAATGACTCCACGCCTTTGTACTTCCCTCTCTCCCCGTTCTCCGGCCTCTTCACCGCTTATAGTGTTCTCCCCAACCTTTATGGCCCGACCTCGCCTGGCCTCCTCTTCGGGCCTGGCAGAGGCTCTGCCTATGAACTCCTCAATGCTCCTGTTCCTTCTAGGCAATGCCTACCACGCATCCCAGGTTAGTGACTGTGTCTGGAGGGGTTTTACGTGGAACCCCTCGCGTAGCCGGGGCATACATCCTTGTTTCTCATTCCTACGGGTATTACTAGATTAATTAAGGGCTCCAGCCCTCCCCTAGTGTAGCCGGGGGCAGTGTTAGCCCGTACTGTTAGCTTTTATTCTCTAAACGGCACAGAAACTATAGGGGTGGATACCGTGGAGGAGCCTCCTAGGTACAGGTACATGCCCGAGGAACTATGGTCTACGCCCGACTTGAAGGGCGTGGATCCCAGAAAGGTGGTGGACTACCTCCTTGCAGCCCTCTCAGACGAGCTACTAGCCTACCACCAGTACGTCTTGACAGCATTCGCCCTGAAAGGCCCGAACTCCATGGAGATCAGCGAGGAGTTCAAGAAGATAGCTGAGGACGAACTCAACGACCACTTCATGAAGCTAGCCGAGAGGCTCCAAGACTACAACGTCGACATCCCAGATTTCAGAGACTTCTGGAAACTCTCAAGGTGCAAGCAGCCAGCACTACCGAGCGACCCATACGATATAGACGCCTGGCTCAAGGCGGCCATAGAGGCTGAAGAATGCGCCATACGATTCTACAGGGAAATCTACGACTATGTTAGAGACAAGGATGTAAGGACGGAAGAGCTAATAGAGCACATACTCTCCGACGAGATAGAGCACTACACACTATTCAAAAACCTGTTATCCAGAGCTAAAAGCTAGCAAGCCAAACACCATCTCAGCGGGCCGTCTTTATCCGCTTCCACAGGCTATAATCAGTCCGCCGCAATATGTCCATTAGCGATTATCCCAGACAAGAACCCGATGCCTGCCATAAGCCCTGCTTCCCAGCTACCTCGTTGACGCGGCGGCGCTAGCTATCAAGGCCTATGCGTGCCTGAAGGCAGCTGTTAAGCCTCATGAGGGTTGTTGGCGCGGGGTGTTTGGGCTTAGGACTTCTCGCAGCCCTGCTACTGCCTCCCAGCCTACCCTGCGGGCCTAATGGTAGGTTCTCCGGCTCCGGGGGATTGCTAGTGGCTACTAGAATCTAGGCTGTTAACTCCCCGGTTTACACAGGCTAGGCTGCAGTCTCTATGTTGGCTGCAGCGACGTCTCTTTGGGAGGTTGCTGCGAGGCCTGGTTCTAGGCTTGTGCTGTCGCGCCTGGCCGCTTGATCTATGGTTTATTAGTTCTACCTGGAATGGTTACAGTAGGGAGTGGGTTGGGGGCTCTAAGGCTTCTCGCCTTAGCCCTCCTGGTAGTCCTGGTTGTAGCAGGCTTCTATTTTTCGGGTGGTCTTGGCGGCCCTAGCGTTGTAACCCAGACTAGTACTGCGATCCAGTACGTCTCGGGCATTAAATCGTGGAGGCAGGAGATGGCGGGTTACCTGGCTAGCAACGTCTCGGTCTATGGGCTGGGCGAAGCGATCAGGATTGCGGGGTTCGAGGTGGTGGTGGAGGATGCGAGGGTCTTGGACGTGCTGGAGTACAATTATACGAGGGATGGGAGGACTTTTGTGGTGAAGCAAACCCCCTTCATGGCTAGATGGAGTGGTGGAGAGCCCGAGATAGTTGGCGAGGCTGTATACGTCTATGTAGAGGTTACATGGAGGAAGGTCTCCGAGGAGGAGGCTCCGGGGTTCGGCGAGGAGGTGGGCCCCGGGCCCCTAGCCCTCCTATTTGCTCCATGGCTGATACTATTCCCCGCTTCCCAGCCCCTGGAGCCCAGCCTCCTAGACATAGTTGTATCGTTCGACGGTAAGTGGGTCGAGAATAGGAAGTTCAAC
>WANR01000039.1 GCA_015521705.1 Desulfurococcales archaeon | reverse complement strand
TTAATATACTTAATATCCAAACTAAACCTAAACGAGTACTCGCTATCAGCCAAAGTATAATCCAAGACCCCCTCATAGCCAATAGAAGCACCCTTCACTAAACCCTTATCCCCTCTATAAAAGCCATAATAAGCCACAACATACGGGAGAACTATAACCATAAAGAGCAAGCTAAAAATTAGCAACGCCGAAAACAGGTAAGCCCTCCTACCCATCCCCTACCGTCCCCAATATTATTACAATCCAGCACTCACTAATATAAACAATATATTGTTTATTGTTATAAACAATAGGGTTTAGGTATGTATGAGGTTTCCTGAAATAGTGGTTGAATATTAAGGTTTATATTGGAGTTTTACAAAAGGAGAGGCTTGATGGCTGGAGAGTATATCAGAGTTTTAGGCTAATTAGTGGTGTGGTGATCCAAGCGATGTTTAGTGCTTACCCTAGGCTTCTTTTAGTTTTGCTTTATTTGTCTATGGTTTTTGGCTTGGTCTTGGTTGTTAATAGTAAAGTAGAGGGGAAAGTGGAGGGGCTAGATGTTGTAGGTTCTTTTGTGTGCTATGCGGACTATTATGTTAGTCCTTTTTACGCTTATGTTTTTAATGGTTCCACGTATTATACGAAGTTTAGGGTTGTTGAGGATCCTGTCAGGGTTTCCCTCTATACCGTGCGGTCGGTGTCTGGCACGTATGTCTCGGCTAATGCTTCGCTCGTTTTAACGCCTGCCAGCGGTGTTGGGCGTGTTGACGCTGTTGTTGGCTACTTGGAGGATCGCTTCGTGGGCGGGTCTGTTAGGAGGATTGATGTGGAGGCTTCGGTGCTTGTTCCCCGCGGCAGTTTGGGGTTTCTAGTCGAGGGGGGTCTTGTTGAGGGTGATGTGAGGGTCTATGCTTTCAGGCTGAACTCCTCCCTCTTCGAGGTGGTTCTGGAGCTTGGCAACTACTCTATCTACTACGAGCTGCCAGTAGAGGGGGACTTTTTGGTGAGCCTTACGGGGCTGTCTGGCGCCTTTGAGGGGAACGGCTCTCTCAGGGTCAGCTTTCTGGTGGACGCGCGTGGGGGGAGAGCATATCTTGTAGACGGGGGCGACTTGGTCCCTATAGGTGAGAAGCTGCCCTTCTTCGCCTACCCCGAGGCCTTTGACCCGAGGACGGTTATGGAGGCTATGTACAATAATACCGTGGCCTGGCTCATCGCTGCCGCGGAAAGCCCGCCCGTGGACCTGGTCTCCCTGGCAAGGAAGGTCGAGGAAGCGGTTAATGTAAGCGTGAAGATGAGCCTGATCTCTGACTACGTTAACTCCCTTTTCACCAATTACATAGCTCCACGCTTCACCTATCTCGGCTCCACCTGCAGGGCTAGCCTGGGCGTTGACAGTATAGGGTGGGTCTGCGACCTGGAGATTAATGTGACAGGCTATCCAAGCATGCTGGTGCTCACAGACTACCTACCTAGCTACCTGGACAGCGAGGACATGGAGGCGTCGCTGGAGGAGAGCATTAAGGTCGAGACCATGCCCAGGGAAGAGCCCGTGAACTCTATACAAGGCTTCTTCGTGGAGACTTCCGGCCTGAAAATATTGAGGGCCCCCTCGCTGGTCATACCCCTACCCCGGGACAACCCCTTGGGGGCCAGCCTGGTAGAGGTCATTGCTCCCTCGAAGATATTCGAGTGCCAGGAGCTCGTTGTAGCGTTAAGGTCTTTGGGGCTCGGAGGGGATCCCAGGGAGATTGCTGAGGCTTACGACCTGGAGCTGTACGAGAAGGAGGGCGAGAGGGTTGTAAGGGTGCTTGACAGGTCCTCGGGGAGGCTCGTGGCTGAGGTGCCTATAGGCGATATTCCGGGTACCGACGCTATACTATTCCTGGGAGACAGGCATGTAATGGAGCTCCAGTCTAGAGCGGAGCAGGCGTGGGCCAGGTGGGGGCCCACCCTGGCCAACTTCGAGAAGGAGCTCTGGAGCCTGCTAAACAAGGTTGTGACAGACGCCACGGCAAAGGAAGGCTCTATAGACCTGGATGAAGCGCTCAAGGGTTTGAGGGGGCTCTGGTCTAAGTACATAGAGCCCGTCGAGCCCGTGGTGGAGATTTATGAGGCAAGCCCGGTAGGTAACGCCTCGAATAGGAGCCCTGCTACTGCGGCCAATAATGCTAGCGGCAGTGTTGGTGACGCCGGGTACCCCTCTGGCCAGGAAAGGAATATACCAAACATTGCCGCCAGGATCGTCTACGCTGTGCTTGCCGCAATGCTCGCCTCCAGCCTAGGCTTCTATATTTATAAGACTAGGGCTAGGGGGAGCTAAAGCCAGGGTGATCCTCCTCCGTGGGTCTTAGAAGGTTCATGGTGATCTGCTTTGCGAGGCCCCTGGACCGGGCTGAGAACCTTATGCTACTGGCCTCACTGTCTATCCTGGGCGCTGCTTCATCCATATTCGTCATGTATACTCTACTAGTTTCCACATACCTAGCCTTGCCCGTTTCACCAGCCATACTGGAGCCTACGTACTACTCTGGCCCCCTAGAGAAGAGCATAGACCCTGAAGCAGCGTGGGAGGATAAGTATTTCGGCCTCAAAACGGCTCTCGAGGACCTGTTTGCCTCGAGGCTTGTTTCCTCTTCCTGGCTGGTTCTCCTATTCTACTCGGTGATCGTAGCCATAGCGCTCTACCCTGTAATATCGAAGATCAGGCTGCAGCTACCCCTCATCCTCTATAGGGCTGGCATGACGCCTGGCCGGGTCTACTTCTACTCCATAGCCGTGGCCCTCTTTTACTCGCTACCCCTACTAGCCGCCCTGGTGTCCTCCCTTGTGCTCGCTACTTTATGGGCTTCCCTGGATCCTTTGCGCATACTGGTGTCTAGGGGGTTTGCCTCTATCCTGGCCTCTTGTGTATCTCTCTCGGTGATCTTTCAGTCCTCGTACCTGGCCTCTGGGAGGGTAGACGTGTCCCTCTTCTCTAGCGTAGTTTCCGCTGCATCCTTCTACCTGGTCCTACTAGTCACGGGGTTCAGCCCGGTTCCCGTGGTGCTTGGACTCGCCGCTGTAGTCTCTTGGCTGGGCGTCAGGGTCTCGCTTAGGAGGTGGTCGTACTAGTGCCTGGCCACGTTTTCAGGACAGTAGCTCTTCTACTGGCAGGCCTACTAGCCGTGTTACTGGTCGAGGCCTCCATAGTACTTTCTGGGATCTTCTTCCCAGACTATTTGAGTGTCCCGCTCCGTGTCAGGGATTTCCGCGACAAGGTCCTCCAAGCGGAGTACCTGGGGTTGAACGTCGTATTCGTGACAAGCGTATCCTTCCCTTTCGGGAGGGGCTCGGCCGAGATCTCACTGGACCTCGAACGGGGAAACGCTAGCCTTGGAGGTGTTAAGGCGCTACTAGTAGCGGGCCCGCAGGCCTATACATGCCGCATCCCCTGCACCCTAGAGTTGAGCATTAAAGACCCCTTCATCTTCATAGACGTCTACCTCTTCGTCCCAGACGACTACAGCTACGAAGAGCTGCCTGAGAACCTGGTTCTAGAGCTAAGAGTAACAAGTAAAGCCAGAAGCCGTGACGGAGGCTAGACCATGATACCCTACAGCGCTTACAGTGACGAAACACGTAATAGGTGCTGGCGGCTAGCTTACGGGGCCCTGTTTTGCCCTCCTGTCGTCTAGCCAGGCCTCCTTGACCAGCCTGTAGAGCCCCGGGGCGGCGTTCCCCAGGTCTATCCCCAGCTTGTAGCCCCCACCCGGTTTTACGGCTATAAGCACAAAGACATAGCACCCAAGCCTGTTGGAAGCTGGTGAGAGCCCTGGTGCTCGAAGCAACCCTTGATGCCTTAGTGACTGCCACCGGGAGGCTTGCTGAAGGTGGAGATCATAAGACTGAGACCCACCAGTTATAGGACCCCTCCCTTGTGGGTGCTGAGGGGCTTCTTGCCTATCTCCAGGCCCCCGGTTATGCAGAGTCATGGTTTCCCCAGAAATTTCTGTGGAAACCAAGCCTTCCCGGAGAGAAGGCGCAAGGATGCTAAGACATGCCTGACTGCGTCTCTTATGGGCTCCCAGCCTCTCTCCGGGAGCGTCTTTCCTCGCGCCTGGAGGTGGAGTGATGGCTAGGATCCTGCTAGGGGTTCGTTAAGGGTTGAAGGGAGGGTTCTGTCGTTACATGCTTATGAAGATTATCCTCGCTGCTAGGGAGAGTGGTAGTAGGATTGTTAGGACGAGGAACTTGCCCTGGGCTAGGATTCCTAGTAGGGGCATGGTTCTCAGTATGAGGACTAGGTAGACTGTTAGTATGCTGAAGTATAGCCACGAGGAGAGGCCGTAGAAGAGGGCCTGGTTGTTGCCGCTGGCCAGGCCCTCGAGTAGAACCGTCCAGTAGCATGATGACAGGATGAACGCGGGCAGCCCGGCCATGACTATGCCCAGGGGTATCACTAGGGCTTCCACTAGCAGGGTGCTCCCGCCTATCTGGCACATAGCGATAGTTCCTTCCTCCCCGAGAAACTCTTCAACCAGGACTATGTTGGAGTAGGTGAGGCTGCCGACGAAGCTTGAAGCGATGAACGAGTACGCGAGAGCCTTGAGGGGCCTAAGCTTGTAGACAAGGTAGACTAGCGGCGCTATTGTCAGGGTGCTTAGGAGGATGAGGGGGGCTAGGGAGAGGTCTAGTAGCACTAGGATCACGAGGGAAAGGGCTAGAGCCACCGCTAGTATGGCCGGCCTCAGCGCTGGTTCCCGATCCTTGCCTCTTCTTGGTGGCTTCATCTCTTCTCAGCGCTTCAAAATGCGTGGGCCTAGAGTTTTTAACTCTTCTCTTTGGGCTCGCCGGGCACCACTTCCAGCCTCGCCAGCTTGTTGTCTCTGAGGATCCATGCTGATGTCTCGTGGGGGCAGGCTATGACCCACACGATGGGCCATTTCTTCATGCCCTCCACGTCCAGGTGGCTAGGGGCTGGTGGGCACGAGGGGTGGCTATGGTAGATACCCACTACTTCTAGCTTGTACTTGTCGGCGGAGACGTGTGCCTGGACGACATGCCAGGGGTCTGCCTCGAACTCGACGATGCTATGCTTTATGTTTGAGGCGTGGTACAGGTAATTTACCACGACCCTATCACCTTCCACCCTGCCCACGAGGAGGCCCACTACCTCCTCGCCCCTGCTGGAGGCGAGTGCCTCTAAGACCTCGCCTAGAGCCCCTAGGACTACCCTGCCAGTCACCCCAGTGACACCAGCTCAGTCTTCATCCTATCCGTGTCTAATATTGCTATTGACGGGCTATTTAGAGCCCCTCCGGCCGTCCCAGGGTTCAGCACGAGGACGCCTCTAACATAGGAGACCACAGGCTTATGGGTGTGGCCGTACAGGATTATGTCCCAAGACTTTGAGAGGGCTAGGGAGAGAGCTATCTTATCCGTGAGGCTAGGCGGGCCGAACCCGTGGAACGCCAGGGCCCTGGCCTTGCCTAGTTCTATCTCTGCCATTGAGTCGTGGAGGGTGCAGTTGTGCCTCTTGCAGGCCTCTATGAGGCCTGGCTTCTCCCCGTCATTATTGCCCATGACCCCTATGAACCTGGCATCGATCGAGGACAGTATTTTCTCCAGCGTGAAAGGCGCTATGTAATCCCCGAGGTGAATGACCAGCTCGACCCCTACCTTCTCAAACTCCCTGGCTATCCTGGGTAAGAAACTGGTATTATCGTGGGTGTCGCTCATGACCCCGACAAGCAATGCTTTCCCCCTCCTAGTAGCTACTGGCCGCACTCGGGGCACGTGGTGGCTATAACCCTGTCCTTGAGCACGACAAAGGTGTGCTCTGCCTGGGACACGAGGCCCCTGCCAGACTCTACTAGGACTGGGTAGGCGTGGAGCACCCCCTTAGAGGCCAGGGACTTTAGGGCCTCCACGACTTCTTCCGGCCTCCATCTTCTGGCTAGCCATCTCGGCGTGAAGGGCAGGGTTCTGTACTCCTCCCTCACGTGCTCCAGGATCTCTGTCTCCAGCTCGTTCAGGGGGATCCGCGGCTTTTTACCCGTGTAGGCGTAGATGTTCACGGGGCCCCCCTCAACTACGTAGCCCCTACCATTGGTGGCGAAGGGCTCTATAGCGACTACTGTGCCAGGCTCTATTCTGGCATAGAACGATTTTCTCTCGGGATAGTTGGGTATACTGGTTCCCGCGTGTATCGTGTACCTGCCAATCGTGTGCCCTGCCAGGTTCCTTATGACCCTGAACCCCCTCCTCTTCACCACGGGCTCTATAGCCTTCCCTATCTCGTAGATCCTGATCCTGGGCCTCATGAGCCTCACCACGGCGTCGAGCGCCTCTTCAGAGGCCCTGACAAGGCCCTCGTGGGAGCCCCCAACATCCACGGTAACAGCTGTGTCTGCTATGAACCCGTCAATGCTGACACCCACGTCAACCTTGACTATGTCGCCTTCCTTCACTACGACGTCGTCAGAGACCCCTGGAGTGTAGTGGGCGGCGACGTGGTTAACGGAGAAGTTGCAGGGGAATGCTGGCCTGGCACCGTTCTCCACTATGTACTCCTCGAGCCTCGAGCAGACCTCGGAGGCCCTGCTACCCTCCCTGACAAGCCTCGCCCCGAGCTCTCTAGTCCTTGCAGCTATTTCGCCGGCTTTTACCAGCTTCTCCACGGCCTCTTCGTCCAGGGCCACCTGGGACGCACCAGTATAATGTGGTGCTGCGTGCAATTTTTACGTTAAGCCCCGCGCCTGCAGCCCGGGGGGCTCCGGGGACGGGTATAAACTAATAAGTAGGCGATGGGGGGAGAAGTATTATGGGTGCTCAGGGTGGGGTACCTGGTATACTACGGCCACGCGGCCTTCGAGGTAGGGGTTGACGGGAAGAAGATCCTTATAGACCCCTGGCTCTCCAACCCCAAGTCCCCAGTAAAGCCTGGCGACGTCAAGGGAGTGGACTTGGTCATCGTGACCCATGGGCACTTCGACCACATAGGCGACTCAGTGGAGATACTGAAGGCTAACCCGCAGGCTAGGGTAGTAGCCATATTTGAGCTGGCCAGCCACATAGCGAGCCAGGTGGGGGACGAGTCCAGGGCTGTGGGCGGCAATATTGGGGGGCCTATGAATGTGGACGGCCTGAGAATAGCCCTGACCCCGGCAACCCATAGTAGCCAGCACGGCAGCCCCACGGGGGTCGTCATAGCCTCCTCAGAGGGTACCATCTACCACGCTGGCGATACCGGCGTGACTTACGACATGAAGCTGGTAGGCGAGATCTACAGGCCTGACATAGCACTGCTCCCTATAGGCGGCCACTTCACCATGGACCCCGTGGAGGCTGCCAAGGCTGTGGAACTCCTGCAGCCCAAGGTTGTGATCCCGATGCACTACGGCACCTTCCCAGTGCTCTACGGGAACCCTGCCAGGTTCAAGTCGATCCTGGAGGAGAAGGGGATCCCTGTAGAGGTCAGGATCCTAGAGCCTGGGCAGAGGTACGAGTTCAAGTTCTAGGCAAAGGGTTTTTAAAACCCCAACCTATTACCCTCCCAATCCCCACGATCTCCTGGCCGTGCATGGCATGAGGGGCTGCGCGCCTTGTCCAGGGTAAGGCTGGCTGTAGTGGACTATGAGACGTGTAAGCCGAGGAAGTGCAACTACGAGTGCATAACAGTGTGCCCAGTCAACAAGAGCGGCAGGGCCGTGGCTATAGAGGCCGACATGGAGGCTAGGGGCAAGCCTGTCGTCTACGAGGATGCCTGTATAGGGTGCGGCCTCTGCGTGAAGGCGTGCCCCTTTGACGCCATATTCATAATAAACATGCCCTCGGAGCTCGAGGAAGAGGCTGTACACAGGTATGGGATCAACGCGTTCAAGCTCTACAGGCTGCCGGTACCGAGGGAGGGGCAGGTTGTAGGCGTTATTGGGAGGAACGCTATGGGCAAGACGACAGCAATAAAGATCCTCCTCGGAGAGCTGAAGCCGAACCTGGGAGTGCTGGAGAGGGAGGTCAGCTGGGACGATGTCGTGAAGAGGTTTAGGGGGAGCGAGCTGCAGCTGTACTTCGAGAAGCTATCCCAGGGCAAGGTAAGGGGGGCCCATAAGATCCAGTATGTCGAGCTGGTCCCCCGGAGGATAAAGGGATCCGTGGGCTCGCTGCTATTGAAGGCCGACGAGAGGGGAGTGGCCAGGGACCTGGCTTCGGAGCTGGGCCTGGACAAGCTGTGGGACAGGGATGTGAGGCACCTCAGTG
Source organism: Desulfurococcales archaeon (assembly GCA_015521705.1). Lineage (GTDB taxonomy): Archaea > Thermoproteota > Thermoprotei_A > Sulfolobales > Acidilobaceae > S141-84. Next base: position 2,017 of record WANR01000039.1, on the reverse strand, counting down.
GGGGGGAGTTGCAGAAGCTACTGATAGCAGCCGTGCTGAGCAAGGATGCTGACATCTACGTCTTCGACGAGCCCAGCAGCTATCTGGACGTGAGGGAGAGGATCAGGATTGCCAGGCTTATCAGGCGAGAGGTCAGGCCGGGCAGGTACTATGTAGTGGTGGAGCACGACCTAGCAATGCTTGACTACCTCAGCGATACTGTCCACGTGCTCTACGGAGAGCCGGGGGTCTACGGCATAGTGTCTAAGCCTTACGGCGTAAGGAGCGGCATAAACAATCTCCTAGACGGCTATCTACCAGCCGAGAACGTCAGGCTCAGGAAAGAGCCTCTCAGGTTTAAAAAGCTGGGAGAAGCTCTGGCTGAGAAGCCCAAATCACCGAGGCTCCTACTCTCCTGGACAGGCCTGAGGGTCAGGCTAGGCGCCTTCACCTTAGAAGCGAGCGGGGGCGAGCTCTGGAGCGGGGAGGTGGTAGGCATAGTGGGCCCCAACGGCATAGGAAAAACGACCTTCATCAAGGCCCTTGCCGGGAAGATCAAGCCCGAGGGCGGCGGCATAGGGGTTGCCGAGGGCATATCTGTCTCGTACAAGCCACAATACGTCAGCCCCGAGATGTTCCCGGACATCATGGTGGGGGACATACTTGGCCAGGTCAACCCCGAAATGACCGCTCCAGGCTCCTGGCTATACGTAGAGCTGGTGAAGAAGCTGAAGCTAGACAGAGTCATGGATAGGAGCGCCCGATCCCTCAGCGGGGGCGAGCTACAGAAGCTAGCCCTATGCATAGCCCTAGGCAGAGAGGCCGACGTCTACCTGCTAGACGAGCCCTCAGCATACCTGGACGTGGAGGAGAGGCTCACAGTGGCCAGGATCGTGAGAAGACTCACAGAGACCAGAGAGTCGGCCGCTCTTGTCATAGAGCACGACGTCATGATAGTAGACTTCGTGTCAGACAGGCTAATGGTATTCCTGGGAGAGCCCGGCGTTAGGGGAGAAGCCAGGCCCCCCACTAACCTGAGGGACGGGATGAACACCCTATTGAAGTACCTGGGGGTAACGTTTAGAAGAGACCCACAGACCGGCAGGCCTAGAGTCAACAAGGAGGGGAGCTACCTAGACAGGATGCAGAAAGCCAAGGGAGAGTACTACTACACATAGACCTATTTCCTTCCAAAGAGCACGCAGCTAGCCCCTCTAAAACCCCCAGCTGGCTAGGAACTTAGTGATGGGGATCCCTTAATAGCAAGCGTTTGCAGGTTGTCAAAGGGGGGTGTGTGCGAAGGGCTTTCTTGTCTCCATTCTCGGCGTCTTGCTAGTCTCTGAGTAGCCTGGGTCTCTTCTCGTTGGCCTTCCTTCTAGCCTCTTCTATTATATCGTCGATCCTGTCTAGGAAGTCTGCTGGGAGCTTCTTGAAGAGGGGCTTTACCTCTCCTATGGGGGTTCCTGGTTTGGGTGGGTTGTCTAGCTCGTTGTCCCATACCTTCTCGTTGACTGACCCCTCGAGGCCCATCATTCTCCAGAGCTCTTCGGCTTTGCGCGGCATGAAGGGAGCCATAGTGTGTGTCAGCATTTTCAGTATGTAGAGTGCTTCCCATACCACTTGGGCAGCCTTATCCCTACTGGTCTTTACCAGGCTCCAGGGCTCCGACTCGTTTAGGTACCTGTTACCGGTTCTCGCTATTGCTAGGACCTCCTCGGTAGCTTTTTTTATCTCCACGCGTTCAAGAGCCTCGGCAGCTCTCCAGGCGGCCCTTAGGGCTTCTTCCACGGCTCCTCCGGGCTCCGTGTTGCCTGGTTCTGGTATTTTGGAGGAGAACCATGAGCGTGTCATGGATAATACTCTGTGGGCGAAGTTTCCTATGTCGTCGTTGAGCTCTGTGTTGACTATCCTGTAGAACTCCTTCCACGTGAAGTTCTGGTCCCGGGCCTCGGGCCTCATCCTTGCGAGGACCCACCTCCAGTAGTCTGCAGGAGCTATCTCGAGGGCTTCGTCTATCCATATACCTATCCTCCTGCTC
>WANR01000038.1 GCA_015521705.1 Desulfurococcales archaeon | reverse complement strand
CTACTACGCAGCATACTCCCTCAGGAGCCCCAACGCCTCCGTCTCCACGCTATCAGGCCCGGGTAGTCCCCGCCCCCTAGACGGCGGCTCAATACTGGCCCTCGCCAGGTTCAATGGTACGCTACCAGGGCTTGTAGAGCTACGCATAACCGGTGAGATGGGGAGGGTTGACGTGGGTGTCGTGGGCTCCTACATACTCGCCTGCGCGCTCAGCCCGGAGGCATACAAGATCGTTGGGGGCTCCATGGGGGTTCATGGTGGCGCTGTAGCGGCTTACTACAGGCTCTTCTACACGGCCGGGTTCCCCAAGACTTACCTGCTAGGAGTCTGGGTTAATGCCGGGTATGATGGCGTTTCAGCTCTTATAGCCAGGCTGGTCGAGGGCCACCGGGTGTACCCGGTAATAGCGCTGGATAGCGGAGGCCTAGTCGTGGCCGGCTCCAGCCTCTTCTACCTGCTCAGAGCCAACGGCTCCCTCTACGAGGCCTCCCTAGGGAACCCGCCGCCCGGATCCCCGGTCATGGTTGGCTACTCAAACGAGGGCCCCTACATCGTGTACGGGTCGCCGGGCTCCCCCTGGACCATATACTATGTAGACGGCATACTCTCGGAGAGCATGGAAGGCTACAGGGTAGCACCCGGGACCGGCGGAAACCTAGCCTACCTCAGCATTGTAGACGGCCGCCTGGTGGCAGTAATGGTACAGGCCGGGCATGGGAGCACTTATGAATTAGCTATTATCGAGGCGCGCGGGGAGAGCCAGGTGCTGACCATGGGAGGGGCCGGCCTGGCCTTCGAGAGGGTAGAGCTGGAGCACAGGACTAGCTGGAAGAAGCTGCCTAGGGGTAGGCCCTTGGAGTGCAGCCTGGTAGAGGTGGGTGCCTCGCTGGGCAAGAGGTTCGAGGGAGAGATTAGGGGCCTAGACTTGGCTGCGGGCCCCCTATACCTGCCCAGCGGGGAGCCCGGCGATGCTGAAGGCGCCACTCGCACGGGGATCGAGGAGACTAGTGTTGGTAGTGGGGGCGGGGTCCTGGTTGGGGCTATAGTCTTGGCTTCCGCGATAATATTCTTGGCGTTCCTAGCGCTGTCCAGGGCTGGCCTCGGGGCGCGGCGGCGTGGGAAAGGGTGAATAGTCCTGGGCTCGTAGAGCGTTACTATGGGGTAGTGTGGTGATACTGGCTAGCTGGCGCCTACTGGCTAGGAGCATTAGGAACGCTGACGTGGTAGTGGAGGTAGTGGACATCAGGGACCCCGTGAGCACTAGGAGTAGGAGGGTTGAGTCCATGGCTGAGGCCCTGGGCAAGGAGCTGCTCATAGTCCTGAACAAGGCCGACCTCGTGCCCCGTGGGGTGGCTGAGAAGTGGAAGAGGATCATTGAGGGTCAGGGGTACGAGGTGCTCTACGTGTCCTCCACTAGGAGGCTTGGGACCCGGATGCTCAGGGGAGCCATAAAGGCTATAGCCCCCGTCAAGCCTTTCTCCGTGGCAGTAGTCGGGTACCCTAAGACGGGTAAGTCCAGCGTTATAAACGCGCTCAGGGGTAGGAGGGGAGCGTCGACAAGCCCCATACCAGGATCCCCGGGGTACACCAAGGGCCTCCAGCTGCTCAAGATAGAGCCCGGCTTCTACATGATAGACACCCCAGGCGTCATACCCGTTGAGGGGGGCTACCCCGAGGCCCTGATAAGGGGGAAGCCTCCCGAGGAGCTGCAAGACCCTGTAGAGCCCGCCGCCGCCCTGGTCAGGAAGATCCTACGCTACAACCCTAGGGCCTTCAAGCAGGCGTACGGGATCGAGGAGAGGGATCCGTACGGGATAATGGAAGCCCTGGCTAGGCGGAGGGGCTGGAGGTACAGGAGGACAGGGGAGCCCCTCATAGAGGAGGCTGCCAGGACCATCATAAGGGACTACCACAGGGCTGTGATCCCCTTCTACGTGCCCCCCGAGGCCTATGTCGCCGAACAGTCGCCGAAGCGACTAAAGCAATAAAAACCTCCCGTGGAATAAATTATTAGTGACAAATTATGTAGGGTAAAGTGCAAACTCAATCGAAGTGACCCATATTGCCCAAGCTCCCCATAGAAGGGGTCAAACCAGAGCTCTCGAGGCTCTATAGGAGAATGAAAAGACTACCACTAGTCATAGACGCCATACAGTACAGAAACCCGCCACACATACAGAGAGAAATAGAGAGGGAGACAGACGTACCGCAAACAACAGTGTCGAGAATGATGAGAAGCCTAAACAATGAAAGAATAAGGTTCAGGGCTGACTACAACGTTGCAGACTTCCGCCTAAGCCTAGCAATAGTCACAGCACGCCCCCCAACCAGGACAGCATGGGAAACACTACCCTACAAACACTACGTATCCCTACTAGCAACAACACTAACAGGGGAACTACTAGTAATCTACAGATACCCAGACGTGCTAAGCCACGAACACCTAAAAGAGAGGCTAAAAACTTCCCTGAAAACAAGCAACATAAACCTGGACGTATTCAGTTACACAGGGCTGGCAAAACCCTCAATAACCCACTACCTAGAAAACCTAAAACCCAAGGAAAAACTAGACCCGTTAAAAGCGCTAAAGATAAACGAGGATCACCCCACAAAACCCTTCACAAGCCTAACAGACCTCTTCAAGCCAGTATACAATAAACAGCACAGGAAAAAGTACAGGATAACACTGGACCAGACAGACCTTTTCCTACTAGCAATGCTCGAAAAGAACACAGTATTAAGCAAGAAAGCATTCATACAGGCCCTAAGAGAACAGCTACACATATTCAACGAGCCAGAAGGGAAAGCAATGAAACACTACAGTCACATAAGGAGGAAACTAAAAGGCTCAAGAGCAATGATCCTAGACACGGCTAAACTACTCTCAGTAGTAATAGTAGGAAAAACTGTGAAGAGATGCGCCAACAACATGCTCCAAGAAATGGCAACATACTTCTACGCAATAAACTTAGCAACAGACAATAGGGGAAAAATAGCCGTTAACTTCAGCCTACCCCCCTCAATGGTTCAAACCCTAATAGATTACTTCAAGAATAGATGCAAGTTTGACGACCTCAAGGTCTATGTATGGCCCATAAGCAATATAATGATTAGTAGGGTCTTCCCCTTCAGAAATTATAACTTCTTCGCCAGACAATGGATATTGGATGAAAGAGTCTTAGAAGAACAGCATAAGAAATTGATAATGAGAGGCTATAAAATATTCTAAAGTTTTTAGCTATGTTAAAAACAATCTTTTTAATTTATATTTATATTGTATATTACTAGTTACCATGCGTCAAAGTCTGGGGGTTTTGGATCGTTATAGGGTTCTGTGTCGCTTAGTACTCCCGCTCCCCCAGCTGCTAGTGCTAGTAGTGCTAGTGGCAGTGTTTTTCTCACTATTTTTAGTATTTCGAGGGTTTTAGCCGCCTTGTCTGGCTTCATCCTGTTTTTCACCTCTTATCATTTATTTTAATGTGTTTTGGGATTCTACTGTGTTTTTGTCTTTTCCTTGTTTATCATGTCTTTTTGTATATTATTGGGGGTTGTGTGGGGGTATTTAAACTCTCCAACCATCGGTGCCCTTATTGGTTGCTATTATCGTGATTTTTGCTAGTTCTTCTAGTGCTTCTATCGCTTCTAGGGCGTGGTATATTGTCTTGTCTGAGTATGCTACTGCTCCGTGTCCTTTGAGTACTGCTGCGTTGCAGTTTGTCTCTTCGAGTGTCTCCGCTACTGTGTTTGCTAGTTCCCAGGTTCCCGGCGTTAGCTGGGGTATTGTTGCTATGCATTTTATCGTGTAGGAGGCTTCTGCCAGGATCTTGGGGTCTAGTTTTGCCCCTGCCAGGTCTGCCGCTATAGTGTATGGTGGGTGTGCGTGTACTATGCTTAGGGCCTCTTCTACCCTCCGGTATATGGCGAGGTGCATCCTCCACTCGCTGCTCGGGCTCCCCCTAATCACGGATCCGTCCTCTAGCGAGATCAAGGCTATGTCTCCCCGGGTTATGAGGGGTCTGGGGACTCCCGTGGGGGTTATGTAGACAACGCCTCTCCCCCTGTTGACAATGCTAGCGTTGCCCCCCCGCACCTGGACAAGTCCCCTAGCGTACATCCAGTGCATCACGTTGACTAGGCCTGTCTCGGGGTCCTCGTGGCCAGCCACAGGTGGCACCCCAAACCCCCCAGCCCTCCCAGGAGGCTTATCACGGTTTCCCTTACTAGACCCTTCAGGCCTCACAGTATTGGGGTCCGACCTCTTCTATTGTGCAGGCTCGCTAGAGCCTGGGATCACTACTCTCCGGTTCCCTAATTGCTGGAGGGTAGCCGTAGCCTAAGAGGCTGTGTTCTTAAAGGGAAGAGGGGGAATAGCCTGTATGGAGTTGTGCCATGAGCTCGCGGTTATATCGTGAGTTTGCTGCTAGGGCTAGGCATTTTCTCAGGGCTAGCGAGTTCGACGTTTCTGAGGGGAGGTATGATATAGCGTTGTTCCACTTGGAGCAGGCGGCTCAGCTTGCTATCAAGGCTTACCTGCTACGCGAGCTGGGCGACTTCCCGCGCATTCATAGCCTACGTGATTTGGTAGAGATTTCTGGGAGTGAGTGCCTTAAAGAGCTTGCCGAGGAGAGATGGTACGTAATAGATATTTTAGACGATGCGTACACGGGTTCCAGGTATTTCGTGCGTAGATACGGCGAAAGAGAATATAGGGCTGCCAGGCAATTCGTCGAAAGGGTGTTCCAGTGCATAGGTATTTAGAGTTCTTAGAGAGGAGGCGCAGGGATCTCGAGGAGAACCTAGGTAACTACCTAGAACTACTCCGAGACCTAGCCAGGAGGCATGGGGGGAAGGCCTACCTGTTCGGCTCCAGGATCAAAGGGGAAGCGTTGCCCTCAAGCGACGTCGACGTGCTCATAGTAGTCCCAGACAGTGTTGATAGGCTCCGAGTGCTCCACGAGGCCCGCAGGCTCGTGCCCAACACGCTGGTAGAGATCCACATCCTCAACGAGAGCGAGGCCGAGGATTTCGTGAAGCTAGTAAAGAGCCTTAAACCATTATAGCGAGCTGTCACGCCTTGTAGAACTAGCCTAGGTCTTCCGGTGCAGCGATGGCGTCTCTGGCTAGCCCATGTCTCTTAGCGAAGTCTATTAGGTCTTCGTCTACCGTGAGTAGCTTGAGTCCTCTCGAAGCGGCTATTGAGAGGAGCAGGTTGTCTATCATGTCCCTGTGGCCCATCATATACATGCGTATGGCGCTCCTAACGGCCTCCCCGTCTACTGGCGCATGCTTCATCGTCTCCTTTATGGCTGTGACGCCCTCCTCTATGCGTGACACTTCCTCGTCCAGGCCCCTAACCACCTTCAATATCTTCCAGAGGGCCTCGAGTATGCTGAGATCGCTATAATACAGCTCGTAACGCCCAAGCTTCCGGAAAGCCCTCATAATCCTGCCCGAAGTCTCGAACCCGAGGATTGGAAGTAGGAACGATGTGTCGAGCAACAGCTTGTTATCCTCGCCCTGAAACCCCTTCTTGCTCACGGAGGCTCTCCTCCTCAACCTCCTCGGGCATTATCCTGCCTATCTTCTTCCCGTAAAGGGCGAGCCATACCGCGTCCCTCACCGGCTTTATAACGATCTCCCCGCCAACAGCCACGATCCTAACCCTCTGGCCCTCATCGATCCTAACAGCCTCGGCAATAGCCTTAGGTATGACGATCACCCTCTTCCTACCAACTCTAGTCTCTACAACTACACCCATCCAGTCCACCCAGCAATTACATAGTCTAACCTGGCATTTAAAGCTTGACCTTTTAAATGGATCCGATTTCCTAGGCTAGTCTGACCACCCTTTAGGCATAATATCGTTAAGGCCCACGATCAACATGCATGCCCTGGAGAGGGACGCGGGGGTTTGGACGCGGATTTAGGGTTCAATCCTTCACGACTGTCTGTCTTTCCTCGTATATGTGCTCTCCCCTGTGGAGCTTTAGGGCTATCTGGGCTATTTGCCTCAGCCTGCGCTGTGTGGGTGACTGTGACGCTATGTACCTGGCCATTGCTATGAACACTGTTCTCCTATCCTCGGGGCTTCCTAGTTCCTCGAGGAGCCTTGTACCGGCCTCCAGCATCTGGACCGTGTGGAAGTCTGCATCCTCCCTTAGTACCGCGTGGCCCAGGGTCCTCACGAGGTGCTCCTCCTCGTAGCCGCTTGCGAGGTAGTCAGCCACTATGCCCGCTGCCTCCTCCACCATGTACCTCTTGTCGAGCGCTTCTAGGAGGCTCTCCAACAGCCTCTCCCTAGACCCCCCGGGGGATCCCTTGGGGATCCTGTATGGGGGCTCATTGAGGAACCTGTCCAGGTAGACCCTAAGGGCGGCGTGGTAGACCCCCCTGAAGACCCGGGGTGTGGGCACTCTCCTAACCACCTGGTGTATGGCGTTAGCGTAGGAGAGCGAGTGGAGCACTCTTATCCAGTCCTCCAAGTCGTTGTACTTGCTGAACATGGCCACCCTCCTAGCAGCTGCCAGGGCTACCCCCAGGCTGATGTGCCTTGGATCAGCGCCTCTTTCCAGGAGCCCGGTCAACCCCCTCACTATGCCCCTGGGCTCTCCGCCTAGGACAAGGCTCGCCACCCGCGAGGGGCTCACGGGATCTCCCCCGGCCTGGAAGACTTCAGCCAGCCTCCCGCTCTCCTCCTCGACCAGCGCTACCAGGTCTACTGGGTGCCTCCATTCGTGGTCCTCTTCATACCTGGAGGCCTCGGCGAGCAGGGGTGCGAGGCTCCTAAGCACACCTGAATCCAGGTAGCCTAGGGATCGGGCCAGTTCGAAGGCCTTATTGGCGAAGTCGACGCTGTGCCCGTCCGATAGGTAGTGCTCCGTAGCTGCCTCGAAGAACGCCTCTTCGATCATATCAATAGAGTAACCCCACTTGGCCATGGATGCCAGCAGCCTCTCCAGGGCATCACCGTCCCTAACCTCCGCCAGCCACCTGACCCACGACTTGACCCTCTCGTAGGGGGGACTATCCCCGGCCAGCGGCTCCAGGGACGGCCTGGGAGGCTCCCTCCTAGCCTCCCTCGACACTATATCGAGGCCCCTGAGGAGGCCCATCAAGAGGTCCTCCCTGCCCAGGTAGCCCCTTATATTGTTCAAGGCCGAGAGGAACACTCCCCCACCACCCCACGAGACGTCCCTCGAGGCGTACCAGTCCAGAGCCACCCTGTAGACTGCGCCGAGATCCCTGTCCTCGTATATCATGGAGGTTAGAGCCTTGGCCACTAGGAGCATTATGCCGTGCTCGAGGCCCCTCCTAAGCCTGCCCAAAATGGTGGAGTCATCCTCCCTCCTATCCTCTACGACGACCCAGACGTCACCGTCAACGATCTCAACATCGTACCTGGCAGCGTCGTCGGCCCATAGGTCCAGCGTGCACCCGCTCTCCAGGTCGAAGCGTGCATGGTGCCAGTCGCATGTCAGTATGCCGTTAGACACGGTCCCCCTGATCAGGGGGAACCCCATGTGCGGGCACCTATTGTCGAAAGCGTAAACCCTGCCCTCATGGTAGAACAAGGCTATAACCCTGCCTCCATGGGTTACCAGGATCCTGCCCTTACCCCTCAAATCCTCCAGGCTACAAGCCCTAATCCTCAAGCTCCTAGCCCTCCCTTCCATGGCCGTGCTTTGAGTAGTGATCTGGAGTGTTAATAAGTAGCCCTGTTTGTTAATTATAGAAATTTATTGTTAAAACGTATTTGCAACAGCTAGTTGGGAAACCTCCAGGCCTGCCGGGGACTAATGGGAAAATCTGCATGGTATTACCTGGGCAAACTATTTAAGTACTCCCTGGTTTACTCTAAAACAATGCAAGGTGCTTAGGTCTCTTGTCTATGATAGACGCCCGGGATAGTAGTAGGTGGCCCACGCTCGTTAGAATGGCTGTTGAGATCGTAGCCGACATAGAGAGGCAGAGGGTTAGGATCCCCTACTCCATAGTGGATAAGAGCCTTGAGTCATCCCTCCTAGACGCCTCCCACGTGTTCAGAAAGGTCGCCTCAAGGGAGCACTCTATAGTGAGGAGGCCCTTCACGGGCCTAGACAGCGAGGCAGCCCTCCTCTACCAGTACACAAGGGCTGTGAGGGCGAGGATGGAGCTCGCGGGGACAGTTAGGGTGCACGGGATACACCACCTAACCTCGAGGATCGACAGGTTCCTCTACAGGGCCAGAGAATCCCTAGGCTACGACCCCCGGATACCGATCCACATAGTCTGGACAGGCCTCGGAGACGAGCTCGCAGGATGGCAGTAGGCATTAGAGCGCTACTCTCTCCTAAACCTTATGAGGAACCTGCACACCGGGGACCCGTTAACTATCCTATGAGTAGCCTCAACCTCGGCCCCAAGTAGGGTGGAGAAGAGCCTGACCTCAGCCATGCATGCCTCGCTATACTCCTGCGACACCAAGATTATAGGGCAGTTCTCCTCCACTATCTCGTAGCTACCATTACCCAGCTTCCTCCAGCTAGCCACGTAGCCCTCCATGCTCCTCACCCTAGCCAGCTCCCTGACCCTCTCCTCCCTCCCCATAGCCTGGAACCTGCTGGCATACATCCTAGCCAGCTCCCCGCACCTGGCATTAAGCACCCTAGCCACGTGCTCCCTCCCCAAAACCCTCTCAATATACCTCAAGGACTCCACGGCTATGGAGGCTATGCCGTGAGAGCTATGAAGCACGGAAGCCCGAGAAGCCCTGAAGACCAGGACAGGCCTCCCCCTACCCTTCCTAACATAAGACCTCTCCACCAAACCCTCCTCCTCGAGCTCCCTCAAGTGCTTCAGAGCCGCGGTCTTAGAGACGCCGAGAGCCCCGGCAATATCTTCCAGGCTCATGGAGCCACGAGATCTTAGCAGGGCCAGCACCCTATACCTACGCGGGGACGACCCTAGACCCACGAGCCAGCCCCAGATAAGTTGAGTAAGCGCAATATTTTATAAACCATGTGGTTTATAAATCTAAAAAATTGATCCATAGACTCGAGAACTCGTGAAGATCCATCGCTATCACTCTGGGAAATCATTATTGCATGTCTAGAAAGAGGGCTCGTTGACCACGCTGAGCCGCTAGCACTAACGTATAGTGCCTGGAGTCAATAGCGAATTAATAGTGCAGGAACACTCTTCTTCGTAGGAAGAGGGAAGCTGGAACAGTATGCGAGGCTGGCATTAGGTGACACGAGTCGCCGTTATAGGGCTTGATGGTCTGGATCCCCAGCTAGCCAGATACATGCCTAGTGTAGCCTCGATTACAAACACAAAGCTTGACAGCATCATACCGTCAACAATGTCGAGCTGGCCAACTATTATGACTGGTGTTAACCCTGGTAAGCACGGCCTCTACGGTTTCTTTAAAATATACAAGAAAGGTGTCGAATGGGGGTGGAGCCTCTCTAACGCTCTAGACCTGGAGTACCCAAGGATACACGAAATGCTAGCCTTATCGCCGCTAAAATTGGGCAAAAGGTTTGCCGTTATAAACCCTATTCCAGATTACCCCTTTATTCCTGTTAAACCCGAGCGCGGGTTTCTGGCTACAATCGATTTTTTGAGTTTAAAGGAAAAGGCTAATGATTGGAAGTTCTTTAGGAAGATATACGATATAGAGGAATTTAAAAAGCTGGTACAGGAGAGGGAAGCTGCAACTAGTCCTAGGCAGCTGCTGAAATCAGAGTTCAAAGTAATCGAGCAGCATAGGGCGGCCTTGGAAGAGCTGCTATCTAGCGATTTTGACTTGGTTTGGCTAAACATGCATTTGCCCGATAGGTTCCTTCATTATTATAAGAAGGCTCTATGGAAGGACACTCAGGCATTAGAATTACTACTCTCAAGGCTGGACGACGTTGTAAAGCTTGGCTTGAAGCATGCCAGCAACGTTGTCGTGGTCAGCGACCACGGTTTTAAACACTTAAAGGGAGTCGTCGGCATAAACGCCTTACTATATAGGGAAGGATTTGCCGTTAAAGCACCTGATGACTCTAGAGTATTTGTTGTAGGTGATGAGCCCAAAAAAGAGTCTATTGTAGTCGGTAGGAGCCTCGCTAGACTGGTTTACAAAATGCTTAGCGGCAGGGGGCTACGCTTAGCAAGGAAAATGTATATCGTGGCGTCTATGGTTTCTAAGATGTTAACAGGGAAAGAAATAGCAGTCAGAATACCCACTGACGTGGACTCTATAGCCTCTAAAGCTTTTGCACCAGCCACCACTAATAAGACGGTTCCCATCTATACAGTTCTTTTAAACGATCCCAGTATAGGCCCTAGGGTTGCGGAGCTCCTCAGAAACGTGGGGCTCGAGTCGCACTACGCTAAAGACGTGCTGTGGGGCCCTCACGTGCCAGACTACATTGTTCTCGCCTATAGTGGTAAATACATGTCAACGCCCGGAACAATATACGGGGAAGTCCTAGTAAGGCGTGATGAGGCGGATCACCAGCGCTATGGGGTTGCAGCTTTCAGGCTAGAGGATGCATCCTGGACTCCTCCCCCGAGCGTGCCAGGCTATTCTGTGGCCCCAGTTATTCTATGCTTGCTAGGGGCCCCTCTGGATAAGTACATGGATGGTTACGGTTATGCCTTAGATGCTTGCGAGAACGGTGCTAGGGAAACCGTCGACTATAGGGCCAGGTGGAGCATCTACAAAAGACTTCACACAGGTTTTAAGGCTTCCAGATAGGAGGCGATCTTTCTCGGAAAGACTGCCCGAAGAGGGGTTGTAGCCTATAGTGATTCCCAGATCGTGGGAGGGAGGCTTCTGCTCTCTAGATTAATTTAATATTTCGGCTTTGTAGCCTCTAAAGGCTAGGTGTGTGGCCTTGGAGTATGCGTCTCTCGGTAGCACGGGGCTCAAGGTTTCGAGGATAGGTCTGGGTGCTTGGCAGTTCAGCGAGGCCTGGGGCGTTACCGATTATAGTGTAGCGCGTGAGATAGTCAGGGCCTCGCTGGACTCGGGCGTTAACCTGATAGACACTGCCATGGTTTATGGCAGGGGGTTGAGCGAGGAATTCGTGGGGAGGGCTATCAGGGATCTGGGCGTTAAGAGGGACGACGTGGTTATAGCGACTAAGATACCAGGCGACTTCCTAGCATACGACGACGTCTTCAGGGCCACGGATAATAGCCTGAGGAGGCTGGGAGTCGACTACATTGACTTGATGCAGGTCCACTGGCCCCCCTGCTGGCACAACCACCCCACGTGCGAGTACATGAGGGCCCTCGAGAGGCTCATAGTCCTCGGCAAGGTAGGCTACATAGGCCTGAGCGACTTCCCCGTGGAGCTTGTCGACGCCGCCAGGGCCTGCCTCGCCAGGTACGACGTGGAGGTGATCCAGGTCAGGTACAACATCGTGGAGAGGCAGGCGGAAAAGGAGCTGATACCCTACGCCGAGGAGAACGGTATGAGCGTCCTAGCCTGGAGCCCCCTAGCCAAGGGGGCAGTGCTGGGCAAGTACTCCCTGGAAGAGGCCGAGAAGCTCCAAGACGTTAGGGGCGGGGACCCCCTATTCAAGCCCCAGAACTACAAGCAGATCCTAGAGCTCTCGGAGAAACTCAAGCAGATAGCCTCGAAGTACGGGAAGACCCCAGCCCAGATAGCCCTAAACTGGCTACTAGGCTACAGCGACACAGTAATACCAATACCCGGGGCCAAGAGCCCGGAGCAGGCAAGGGAGAACGCCGGAGCGGCCGGCTGGAGGCTGTCATACGAGGACTGGAGAGCCCTCGACGAGGCCTCGAAAAAACTCAAAATAACGTATGTAACCTGGTAGCAGGGCGCCTCGGAGTGGGCCAAGCCTCAAAGTTTTTAGGGCTTCACCACTAGTAATTCTAGAATCCCCGGGGGGCTCCCCCGGGACCTCGCCCTGCAGACTCCCGCTATAGCGGGTCATGGATGATGCAGGGTTCCGTCTGGGCCGCTATTTGTTGCCTGTTAAAGGGCTAGAATCCTTTCACCGGCTGTTCTGCGCCGCAGGCCTCGCATATTAGTATCCAGGCCTTCCCCCTTTTCTCCAGCCTCGTGTCGACGCTCATGCATGTTGGGCATCTCACGTAGTTCTTGAGGAAGAGCTGGAGGAACTGGCTTATGACCCTCCTGGAGACCTTGACGTTTAGCACTAGCTGGCCGCTCCCCGGGTCGTAGCTCCCCGAGGCTGTCAGCTCTCTCTGCAGGTACCTGGCTAGTAGCTGGGGCTCTCTCTTCAGCTTCTGGGATATGTCGCGGAAGTTCATTACTACGGTTTGGTCCCCGATCCTGATTATCTGGGGCTCTGGGATCTCGTACTCAGCTGTCCCGCTCTTTGGGGGTATCTTCTCGTAGAGCCTCTCGAGTAAACCCTCATAGTCGAGTAGCTGCTCTCTCTCGCTCAAGCTCTTTGCCACCTCTCCCAGCCGTGTGTTGGTGGGCTATGGATAGGTAATATAAGCTTGGGCGCGGACATGGAAGCTTTGGGGGCTATGGTGTGCCAGGCGGGAGCTACTATATAGAGACCTATGGCTGCTCCCTGGCAGAGTTCGACAGTGGCGTTATGTCATCGATCCTAGAGAGCGCGGGGTACTCCAGGGTCGATGCACCAGAGGACGCTGACATCGTTATCGTTAACACGTGCTCCGTGAGGCTAGAGACTGAGCAGAGGATAGCGCTGAGGCTCCAGGAGCTGTCTAGGAGGCTCGACGGCAAGAAGATGATAGTTGCCGGGTGCCTGGTCAAGTCGAGGCCCGGCCTCGTTAACAGGGTGGCCCCCAGGGCCCACCTGTTATCGCCGCAGAACGTTGACCGCGTCCTGGACGCTGTATCCTCGAGGAGCAGGCTTGTCCTGTTAAGGGGATCCAGGAACACCACGGGGATCCCTAGGCTCCCCGTAGTTGACGCCGTGGCCACGGTCATGGTGGCCGAGGGCTGCCTCAACGATTGCAGCTTCTGCATATCGAAGCTAGCCAGGAGGGAGCTCAAGAGCTACCCGCCACGGGTTATAGTAGAGACTGTTGAGGACCTGGTCAGGAGGGGGGCTAGGGAGGTGAGGCTTACCGGGCTGGACGTGGCCGCCTACGGGAGGGACCTGCCCGGGAAGCCCAGCATAGCCGACCTGGTGGGCATGATCCTTGACAAGGTGGAGGGAGACTATAGGATAAGGATAGGGATGATGACGCCGGAGCTAGCCATGGAGATACTCGACGACCTGCTAGACGTCTATAGGGACGGGAGGGTGTTCAAGTTCTTCCACCTGCCAGTCCAGAGCGGCGACGACGAGGTTCTAAGGCTCATGAACAGGAAGTACACTGTAGGGGAGTACAAGGCTCTGCACTCCAGGATAAAATCCCGCTTCCCCGACTCCATGGTGGCCACAGACATCATAGTGGGGCACCCAGGCGAAGACGAGGAGGCTTTCGAGAGAACCCTCAGGCTAGTAGAGGAGCTCAGGTTCGAGAGAGTCCACGTGGCCCAGTACAGCATAAGGCCACACACGCTCTCCGCCTCCATGGAGCAGATCCCCGACCCCGTCAAGAAGGAGAGAAGCAGGCGCCTCATGAGGCTCGTAGAATCCATCGGCAGGGAGATACACGAGGCCTACGTTGGAGGCACTTACAAGGCTCTGGTTACTGAGAGGTCTTTCAGGGAAGACAGCATGACTGCCAGGCTACAGAACTACATGCCAGTGGTTCTAGGCTACGACGGGAGCCTCCTAGGCTCCTGGGTGAAGGTTAAAGTGACTGGGGCAACATTCTTCGACCTAAGAGGCGTCCTGGCATCCTAGCCTGGGGAGAGGAATCCCCAGGGGGCTCCCAGGCTGTAGAGGTTCTGTAAATGCCTTGCAAGGTTCTTGCCTGCGACCCTGAGGAGCCTGATCCCCGAGTCGTCCGGGAGGCCGCGTCTGTGGTAAGGAGAGGGGGCCTAGTAGCGTTTCCTACCGAGACTGTCTACGGGCTTGGGGCAGACACGTTCAACGAGGCTGCAGTCCTGGGCATTTTCAGGGCCAAGGGTAGGCCCCCAGATAACCCGCTGATAGTCCACATAGCTTCGATGGACGACTTCTGGCTAGTCGCCAGAAGCGTCCCGGAGAGCGCGTGGAGGCTTGCCGAGAGGGCTTGGCCCGGTCCCCTCACAATAGTCGTACCTAGGGATCCCAGGGTGCCTAGGAGCGTCACAGCGGGCCTGGATAGCGTGGCTGTCAGGATGCCTGCCCACCCTGTAGCGCTCGAGCTGATTAAGGCGTCGGAAACCCCCATAGCTGCCCCGAGCGCCAATATTAGCGGGAGGCCGAGCCCCACTAGGGCTGAGCACGTGGTCTCGGACCTGTGTGACAGGATAGACCTCGTGATAGACGGTGGCGAGACATTCATGGGTGTCGAGTCCACGATAATAGACTTCACGAGGGACCCGCCGGTCCTACTAAGGCCGGGCCCCTACCCCGTGGATAAGGTTGAAGAGATCATCGGATCCAAGGTTATAGTCACAAACCAGGCCAGGGGCTTCGGGGAGGCGGACAGGCCTCTAGCACCGGGCATGAAGTATAAGCACTACTCGCCCGACACGCCCCTAGTACTGGTAGAGTACACCGGAGACCTGGAAGAGCTGGTGGAGTCTGTGAGGAGCCACGTAGCCAGGGCCCTCAAGGAGGGCAAGAGGCCCGCTATTCTCGCGTCGGACGAGACCAGGAGCCGCTACAGGGATCTAGAGGAGAGGGGGGCTAAGGTGTTATCCATGGGCAGCCGCAGGAGCCTGGCTGTGGTGGCTAGGAGGCTATACCATGGGCTGAGGCTGGTCGACGAAATAGGGGTCGACCTGGCTGTGGTGGAGGGATACCCCGAGGAGGGCATAGGCCTTGCAATAATGAACAGGCTACGGAAAGCGGCCATGACCTTCCCTGTTACTACTTGAAAACAGGCAATGTAGCGCGTTTGTCTGGGGCGCGGGGTTTAATTAGTATATTAGTTTAGTGTAGATGCTTGTTTCCCAGGCTTGGCATATCTGGTTTGGTGTGCTCGATGGGGTCTCGGAGGCTTCCCCCGTCTTCCAGGGCTATGGGCCGCGCCGCGCTGGGGCTACTGCAGCCACTAGCGCCTCTCGTATTACTGCTCCCCGCGGCGGTTTCAGGGTTTATTGGAGGGTTCTGGGTGGTAGTTGATAGGGTTAGTCTACGGCTAGCCCCCTTCCAGGAGGCCCCATTCCAGGCGATTGCGGCTGTTTCCGTGGCTGGACTGGCCGGCCTGGCGGGGGCTTACCTGGGAGGCGGTGAGAGTCTCAGGAGAGCCGTGGGCAGGATTCTCGCTGGCATTGTTGTACTGGAGGTTCTGGCCCTTGCATCCCTGCTACTACTAGAGTACAGGCCCCTGGTAGTGGCTGGGCTTTACAGGCTCCTCTTGAACATTGTCCTGGCGGAGAGGAGCCTGTGGCTCGGGCTCACCTACCTGGTGCCGCTAGCCCTACCCCTCGCGGTAGCCTATGCGTACCTCAGGGCCCCTGTAGAAGCCAGGAGTGTGAAGAGGACGGGTAGCACCGGGTCGCACTACCTTGTGCTGGCCTTCGTGGTGGCTGTCCTCTCAGTAGTCATACCCCACTCCAGCCCCGTTAACCCCTCCAGGACCGTAGTATCCACGGACGCTGTTTTCAATGCTGCATGGATCCGGTCATACCTAGAGAAGGGGCTGGTAGGAGCGTTTGAGGACACTATAAACAGTCTGAGGCCAGCCTACATGGCATTCCTCTTCGCTTTCTACGAACTAGTAGGCGGGGATCCCGAGGCGTTCGCAGACATAGTGCTCCCAGGACTCGGCTTCCTACTGCTAGCCCTCTCAACGTACTGGTTCGCACAGATCCAGCCGGGATCCATGCCCGGCCTGGCCTCGCTGCTAGCCCTCCTCTACTGGTCGCCGGCATTCGTCTACGGGGGGTTCCAGACGAACCTATACGCCCTCTCAATAGCGCTGGTCGCCTCCAGGCTACTCTTCGAGTCCAGAACCAGGCTCTTCCTCCTGGTAGCCACTATTCTAGGGCTCTGGCACCCCTGGACGCTAGTCTACTACACCGTGGCCTGGCTAGCCTACCAGGCAGCATACAGCGAGTCTAGGATAGCGAGCATGGAAACCCTCGCCAGGCTGGCAGTCGCCATCCTTCCACTGGCAGCCACGGTAGCTACAGACATGCTACTCCTCGCAATCTTTGCCAAGGATAGTAGCGCCCTCCTAGCAATAGCCAAACCAGCGGTCCCCAAGCCACTAACAGGCCCCTATGAGGCCCTATTCCTGCAGGTCTGGGGCACCATGGCCAGGCCCGAGGTCTCACTAGCCATAATTCCGCTGGTGCTACGCGGCCAAGCTGGGCTAGGCACTGCAAGCCTGCTGTTACCAGCCGCGTTCTTCCCCCTCCTGGGATCCACGAGCGGCTTCAGGCTACTCCTAGAAGCCCCCCTCCCCCTCCTAGCACACCAAGCCTACAGGAGCAGGGAATTCATGCTAATAGTTCCAGCAGTATCGTGGTACTACTTCATGGTTAACAGTGTGATGGCCTGAGATAGGCCGTAAAGGAGCCCACGAGGGCTAAAAGGCCTGGTCTAACCAGGCCAATATCATTAATAAACGAGTTAATCTTCAAAGCCGAGGGTAAATCCTTAAATACCAGTAAGAGCTTTCAAAACATGACTAGTCTCGTGGGGGAGGCTTGTTTTGGAGCCCGAAAATAAGGGGGAAACCATTAGATCCGTAGGGATAGCTGGCGCCCTGCTACTAGCCCTCGGGATCCTCTTCATGGCAGGAACCATAGAGCTCACCCAAGCCCAGCCACCAACATACATATATGTAATTGGAGGGATACAGTTTAACGTAACAATATTCACTTTAGCTGATAATGGCACCACGGTTACAGGCACTATAGGAGACATTACTGAGGTAAACATTACAGTCGTCTTTCCCACTGGAGTAACTGGGAGCGTGAACGTCTCCATAGCGTCATCCCCCCTAACCCCAGCCCAGGTAGTTAGCCTAGGAGCCACAGACCCCTCCACAGCCTTCACTGGTAGAGAGCAGGCATTCCTCCTGACAGACTTAAAGGTAGACCACTTAGCCGTTTCTGGCGGAACGCCAGTGACTAATGTGAGTTTCAGCGTTCCAAGCCCTGATGCAAGAGCCTACTTCTGGAACGACACGGCCAACGAGTGGCAGGCGTTCCCCAACCAGACAATTGAGTCCATTCCCGGAGGCTTCGCCCTCGTGCTAAGCATACATCAGGAGCTGCTGGGAACACCCTTCGTCGTCACAGTTCCAGCGCCGCCGCCAGCTGTGGGCGGCATACTGGATCTCGAGACTTCGGCTGGGAGAGCAGGGCTAGCCATGGTAATCATAGGAGTTGCCCTGATCGTGGCTAGCCTTGTCGCCTACAAGAAGTTTGGCAGAATACAGCCGTCAATGACGACGGCAACCAGCCAGGCAGCCTAGCTGAACCCTGCGTGGCAACGGCTATAGCCAGTTATGGGCTTCATGTATCTAGCCGTTTTTCTCCCTCGGAAGTCTTAAAAGTCTTAAAATAGAGAGGTATAGCCTTCCTGAACCTGGGCTAGGATTAGAGCCTCTAAGGGATCCAGTGTGGGTAATAGTATCGAGGGAGTGGTTAAAGGCTCTGGCTACATCTTAGCCACAAATGCTATAGTGAGTGTTGCGGGGGCCCTCTTCTGGATCCTAGTAGCTCCCATTATAGGTGATGATGGCGTAGGCTATGCCTCCTCAGCTATTTCCCTAGCCCTCTTACTGGGCCTCCTCCTAGGCCTTGGCCAGAACTTCTCCGTGCTCAGGCTAGTGCCTGTCCTGGGCTTTAGGGCTTTTCTGGCGTCGCTTTTTGTCTCCGTGGCGCTCGGCTCCCTTGCCTGGGTCGCCAGCTATAGGGCTTCGGGGCTCTTCTTCGGGGGCGAGCTGCTTCCTCTATCCCTGCTTGTTGGCGCTCTCTCTTTTATAAGCGTAGTGTCGCAGACCGTCTCCGCGGGGCTCATAGCTATTCGATCCGAGAAGTTCTTCCTTGCAGTATCTAGCATAAGCCAGGCTCTTAGGGTGGGGCTTGGGCTGGCCCTGGCCTTGGCCATCGGTGTTAGGGGGGTTTTGTATGCCTACCTGGCCTCTATGAGCTTCACACTCATTGCATCCACGTGGGTGGTAGCTTCGAAGCTAGGATTTACTCTTTCAACGAAGCCGCCCATAGGGGAGGCTCTCAAGGTTGGAGTCTCTAACTACCCCAACCTACTCGCCACGGGCCTTATAATGCATGTAGCCGTCCTGTCTGCAGCCCTGGTTTCAGGCGATCCAGGAGCTACGGGAGGGTTCTATATAGCCTTAAACCTCGGCCTAGTCGTTTCCATGATCCCCGGGGCCGTGGCCATGGCTTCTCTCCCCCGGCTATCAGTCGAGCCCGGCATTAGGGTCTGGCCCGTCTGGAGGTCGTCCATAGCCCTGACGGCCCCGATACTGGCGCTTATGATGACTTGGCCCCGCGAGATACTATCGCTCTTTGGGGAAGGATTCGTGGCCTCATACACGGAGCTCTTCGTGGTCCTCATAGCATCTCCCCTCGTGGCCGGCGTCACCCTGAGAATAGTAGACCTCAACGCGAGAGGGCTCTACGGCAGGGTGTTCGCTGTCGGAGCCTCAAGGCTCGGCTCGATGCTGATCCTAGTCCCTATACTGGGTGGCATGGAGGGTGCTGTGGGCATAGCTATAGCCTACTCGGCCTCCATAGTCCCAGCAATGCTCCTCTCATGGGACTCCTACATGTTCAACGTCGGCATGCTCTCCTCGCTCATAGCCGTAGTGTCGTCGTTCGCCGGGAGGCTCGGCGGCGAATTTGTAGCGGGCCAGCTCGGGGGGCAGGTGGCCTGGCTTGCCGCTAGCGGGGCTATAGCGTTAGCGGTTTCACTGTCCCTAGTCTTCATGCTACGCCTGTTAACCCCCTCAGAGGCCAGGGCTATAGCGTCAATAGTATACAGGGAGTTCATGGCGAAGCCCCTCTCACGGGCCATAAGTCTTGTCAGCCTGGAGACGCTGGGCAGGGGCTTTATACTGGGGTTCATGGCGCTCCTTGTCATTGCAGCGGTTCAGCTGGCCATGGGGGAAGAGGCTGTAGCCAATAAGGTGGCTGAATACGCTTACTACCTGCTAGTAGCCGGGGTCGTAGTCCTCCTCGTGGAGACTCTGAGGGAGAAAAGCGGGGAGGACTCGGAGGCTGAGGCGTAAGTAGTATAAGGCTTTGACGGCTATTGATCACCGGCTCCCGTGAGGAGAGGGGGTGCTCTTCTCTGACCCGTGATGGAGCCGCTAGACTCCGAGGAAAGAGGCTCCTAGTAGCTGGCCCCATCGCTGTCGCCGCTGCCTGGGTCGTGATTGGCGTTTCATGGGCTATCAATCCTTGGTTTTCGTTTCTAGAGCACGCCTTCAGCGATCTCGGCTCCAGGGAAGCCTCCAGCCCCTGGGTATACAACTACGGGCTCATAGCCACGGGCCTCCTTGCTTGCCTGTACGCCCTGGGTCTCTACCTAGTGGGCGAGACCAAGGCTGAGGGCTTCGCCTCAGCCCTGCTACTAGTGGCCGGCGTATTCCTGGCCCTGATAGGCGTGTTCCCCTCAGGTACTAGGCCGCATGTTTTCGTGTCCACATGGTTTTTCGTCCAGATGGGGATAGGCTTGATCGCTCTTGGGACTGCAATGAGGGCCCGCGGCCTGCCCCACGGCCTTTTCGTCTCCACGGTCTCGCTACTAGGCTTCATAATCTACGGCGCCGTTGAAGCCCTCGTTGGCTGGCCGTCAGTAGCCGCTGGAGAAGCGTTCGGCATCATTGTGATAGACGTCGCCGTTCTAGCCTCCTTCCTAGCCTACTACAGGGCCCTCTAGACCCTAAGACCCGGCCCTCCTCCACCGTGGGGGCCTCGCGTGGCAACTACTATAAGCGCGGCGGGCCCCAGGGATAACCCTGGACTCTAAGGGATCACGCTGCCATGACCCTTGCCAGGTTCCCCCGGGACTTCAGCTTCGGCTTCTCTATGTCCTCCTTCCAGTTCGAGATGGGGGGCCCAGGCACTATTGACAATGGCTCTGACTGGTGGCACTGGGTACGTGACCCCAATATAGTGGCCTCGGGCCTTGTAAGCGGCGACCTGCCCGAGGACGGGCCCGGGTATTGGAGGCTTTACAGGGGGGACCACGGGCTAGCCAGGAGCCTTGGATTAGACGCTGCAAGGCTTTGCGTCGAATGGAGCAGGATCTTCCCAAGGCCGACCACGGGCGTGGGTGTGCGCGTTGAAAGGGACGAACAAGGCAGCGTTGTAGGTGTCGAGGTGGGCGAGAGGGCTTTGAAGGAGCTAGACCACCTGGCTAATGGAGAGGCTGTGAGGCATTATAGGAGCATTCTCGGTGACTGGAAGGAGAGGGGAGGCCTACTCGTGCTGAACCTGAACCACTTCACGCTACCAAACTGGATCCACGACCCTCTAAGACTGAAGAGGGAGGGGCTAGGCAGGGCCCCGGCTGGCTGGTTGGACAAAAGAACCGTAGTGGAGTTTGCCAAGTACGCAGCCTACGTGGCTTGGAAGCTGGGAGACCTCGTGGACCTCTGGAGTACCATGAACGAGCCGAACGCTCTCTATACCGCTGCCTACATCAATGTTAAGTCGGGGTTCCCTCCAGGGATCCCTGGCATTGACCTAGCACTAAGCGCTGCCAAGAACATGGCAGAGGCCCATGCAAGAGCCTACGATGCGGTCAAAGAGGCTACCGGGAAACCCGTGGGCATCGTATACGTTGCTACGAGGTTCGAGCCCGTTGGTGGAGGCCACGAGGAAGCCGCCAGGCTCGCGGAAGAGGCCTTCAACTATGCATTCCTAGACTCTATAGTTCGCGGGGACTCGATACTCGTCCATGACAGGAGGGATCTGGAGGGGAAGCTTGACTGGCTCGGAGTAAACTACTACACACGGGCCGTAGTGGAGAAAGACCCCAAGGGCCTAGGGTTTAAGATAGTCAAGGGCTATGGCCCCGCCTGCACGCCAGGCTCTCCCTCGAGGGATGGCAGGCCGTGCAGCGACATAGGCTGGGAGGTCTACCCGGAGGGCATATACTGGGTGCTCAAGTCCTACCATGAAAGGTACGGTTTAGACATGCTGGTGACAGAGAACGGGGTAGCGGACTCCAGGGACTGGCTGAGGCCCTCCTTCATAGTAAGCCACGTATACCAGGTATACAGGGCTCTAGTCGATGGAGCCAGGATCAGGGGATACCTCCACTGGAGCCTCATAGACAACTACGAGTGGGCCCACGGCTTCTCCATGAGGTTCGGGCTAGCCCACGTGGACTATGCCAGTAAGAAGAGGTTCCTCAGGCCCAGCGCGCTGGTATACAGGCTCATAGCCACGGAAAAATCCGTGCCAGAAGAAATATCGCACCTCGCCAGTCCCCCCAGGATTGGCAGGTAAACAACCAGATAATAGCCCCTAGCCACCATATAGGTTCCTGGTGCTTAGAGCCGTGCCTGCTTCTATCGATGACAGGGCCCTGGTTGAGAGGCTGTGGAGGGACTCGCTGGATCTCGGCATAATGGCTGTAGACTTTGCAGACGGCTACGTGCTACAGGCTATAGCCCACGTGGTGGCATCAATGGGGGGCTCCCTCTTCATAGATGCCGGGGCAGGAATAGGCTTCTCCACGTACTGGATAATTAAGGGTGTCTCCTCCGGGTGCCAGGGAGGCTGCCGGGTTGTAGCCATAGAGTATCTGCGAGGCAGGCTGGAAAGGCTTGCCAGCAACGTTAAAACCATGGGAGAGGAAGCCGGCGTCAGAGTCGAGGCTGTAAGTGCCGATGCCCTAGACTACATCTCCGGGCTAGGCGCGGAGTCCATAGACTACGTCTTTGTCGACATAGAGAAAGAGTCGTACCCGCTGATGCTACGCCTCCTAGAAGCCAGGCTAAGCAGGAAGGGAGTAGCCATTTTCCACAACGCCTTCCACCCACGCCCGCCAGAAGAATTCTTCCAGGCCCTATCACGCGGCCCCTGGATAACAAGCACGATCCCGACAAGTGCTGGTATAGTTGTTGCAGTCAGGAAATGAGAGCCCCCCCACTAGCGCCCCAACACCCATAACTCAAGGGAAGAGGCTGGTGCCCAGGCCCATTTATTCTATACGGCGCCTGGCTGGAGCCCCGCGCTCCTCTCAGGGTATTATTTCTTGTCTAGCTTGAAGGGTGACACGTACTCGCCAATAGCGGATTTATACCTCTTCAGCCTTTCCTTCTGCTCTCTGAGGACTTCGAAGAGAATCTGCGGCGTGTCGCCTATTTTCTCGTATATGCGCCAGATCCTCTCTATCTTTGCCATGTGCTGTGGGATCCTTACTGTGAACTGTTTCTCGTACAACTCTTCGCCGTACTCCTTGCCTAGCACCTTGTCGAAGAGTGTCCTGAGATCCTCGTACGCCGGGATAAGTCCTGTAGGCGCCTCTACGGCTCCGACATCGCCGTGCACCCTGAGCTCCATCCATTTGAGCCACACCTTCTTGTCAACCTTGTCCGAGAGGTATTCGCCCCTAGCGTCTCTTAGGAAGTAGTTGACTCCGAAGATCCTGGGGTGCCTTTTGAGTCCCTCCCCAAACCTGAGGTGTAGCTCCGTGTAGGCACCCACAGATATTGAAATGAAGTCTAGTATCGCGTACGGGTTAAACTCCCTCTCTCCAGCCTTCCCCAGAACAGCTGCAGTCCTTTCTGACTCCAGCGCCGCCCCCTTAGTGACAACGCCGTGTACCCAGTCGAAGGACTCCTCTACGGGGACCCACGTGTCTGAATCCCTGCCGCCGAATATCATGCCGCCCACCGGCACGCCTAGGGGGTCATTCATCCTGGGATCCGCTATGCTGAGGTATTTCAGGTACGTGGTGAACCGTGCGTTTGGATGCGACGGCGGCTGATCCTTCCCGGGCCACCACTCGCCAGCATAGTTCCAGCCCCTCCTGGGCTCGCTGGGCTTGCCCCTCCACCACACCTCCCCGTCTTCTGTTAGGAGAACGTTGGCGAACACCACCTCGGTATCGCTCGACGTCAGGATCTCGTAGATCTCCGGGTCGTCTTCGGGGTTCACGCCGTCTATTATGCCGAACATCCCTATCTCGGGGTTGACAGCCCTGGGCTCGCCGCCGACATTCCTTATTATGGCCAGATCGTCCCCTACTATGGTGTCAGACATGAGGGCTGTAGAAGTCTTCCCGCACCCTGCTGGGAAGGCTCCCGTGAAGTACGTGACCCTGTCATTGGGCCCCTTGACACCCGCTATGAACATGTGCTCGCAAAGCCACCCCTCCCTGTACCCCTTGTAAACGCAGAGCCTTAGTGCTAGCTTTTTGAGGCCTACAGCGTTGCCCGCGTACTGCGTGTTCACGCTGTAAGCCGTGTAGTCTTTAAGGTCTATGTAGATCCTCCTCTTGTCAATGTTCTTGCTCCACCCGTTCTCGTCCCTCTCGCCGGCCGAGTGGAAGAACCTCAAATACTCCAACCCGGGGCTCTTCGCGACGAACTCGTCATAGCAGATCCTGTAGAGAATGTTCTCACTATGTATCACATAGGCTGAATCTGTTACCTGGACAGCGTGCAGAGTGAAGGGCGAACTCTTGGGCCCGAAACAGTAGAAAGAGACAAGCATTTCCTTGCCCTTCATTATGCCTCGGGAGAGCCTCTTGATCTCCTCCACGCCGGCCCTTCGATCCATGGTGTTTAGCAGCGGGATCCCGCCACCCCCGGGTATCAGGATTCTAGTGTTGGCCCTGTCCCTCGCAAGATCTCTCGGTCCATCGAAGTGGACCGTGTGCCACCTCTCCCTGGACGGTAGCTCCTCCCTGTTGTCTATCGCAGCTTTTCTAACGTAGTCCAGGTCCTCTTGGGACCCCGTAACGATGTATACGGACGACGGTTCTGCCCAGGCAACTATGCTGGCTATCCACTTATGTAGCTCTTCATCCTTGATCCTAAGTAGCTTCTCGAGCATGCCGGGACTCATAGCCCCCTCAAGCACTTTCAAGTAGTCATAGTCTCCAGGTAGGAACCTCTCTCTCAACCCTAACCACATCCAACTATTCATGGTATTGCCAGGCGAAGTTATTATGTGGCAAGCCAAAAAACTAGGCCGGCACTATCCTTAACGCGGCCCTCGTTCGACCTGCTAGCCGCGGCGTAGGAGGAAAGAGGCTGCAACACCCACTAGAATTCCTATCACCAGGAAAAGCGCTGAGACGCCTAGCCTGGCTTCTTCTATTGTCACAGTTGTAGTATCTGTTACTGTCTCCGTAGATGTCACTGTCTCCGTCTGAGTCACCACGCGTTCCAGCGTGGTTGTCAGCTCGAGCGTCGTCGTCACTGTCTCTGTCGAAACGATGGTCTCTACCACAGTCACGGTCTCAGCCCCTGGATCGGCCTGGGTCTCCGTGATCGTCACTGTCTCTGTTACTGTCTCCGTTACTGTGACGGTCTCGACGGGCTGGGCCTGTGCTACCACAACGGTTCCAACCATGCCTTGCGCTATGTGGAACCTGCAAACAAGCTCTAGCTCTCCAGGCTCCTCGGCTGTAACCTCTATCTCAACAGTCTCTCCGGGGCCTAGTGTGACGTCTATGTTGAGCCCTGGCACGGTGAAGGTATGGGATATGGAGCCTAGATTCATGATAACCAGCCTAACCGTCTGACCCGCCGGTATAGTTATAGTGCTGGGCTCGAAGTAGAACTCGCCTAGCTCGACAGTGATTATTTCCTGGGATCCTGCCAGGGATCCTAGGAGAGGGCCCGCCATTAGCAGGGCTAGGAGTGTCAGGACTTCTAGGGTAGAAGAGCTATGTCTGGGCAAGGCGCTGTCCACCCTAAGATACTCTCTTTTTACGAGGATCACGCCTAAAACGTATTTTCCAAGATCCATTATAACTTTCTAAGCTGATCCGTTCTAGAGAGGAGTACTTGTAGTGCCTTGGGCCCTCTTCAGCCCCTGACCCACCTAATGGTCTCTAGAACGTCGTCCAGCGGGGCCCTATAGATGCCTATTATAGTATCGGCGGCTCCCCCGAACCAGTAGAGCTGATCCCCTACCCTCGCGAGGCCGCAGCCGAATATAACCGCCGGCCTGTCGCCCATCATCTCGTTGAGATCCCTCGGCTCTATTAGGTAGTCGGAAACGCCTAGAAGCTCCCCCTCCCTCGAGACCACGGCTACTCCCTCCAGGTAAGCGTGGCTCTCCCTATCCACCCCGTGCCACCCGACTAGGTACTCGTTGCTGGACAGCCTCACAGCGTTTGTAGACCACCCGATCTTCCTCTCCCAGGGCTCCGTACCCAGTATTGGCTCCATGCTCTCAGGATCAATAGCTCCCGTGTCCAGGTCTACGACGGCCCTCCAAGCTATTTCTATATCCTCTATTGAGGGTCTCGTGAGAACGTTGGCCTTAGCCCCCCTAATATCCAGCACTGCCGAGTCCTTCCACCAGTAGATCCCCTCGCCGCCTCGAAAGCCCTCCAGCCTGAAGTACCTCTTCCCGCCGACAATGTTGAAGTCCTCGTCTAGGAATACGTAGCCCTGGACCGCTAGGCCGTGGACCTTGTCCCATTTCGGGCTAACACCCGTGTAGAGGACTAGGTACTTGTCACCCACCTTGTCAACCCTGGGATCCTCGCACCCCGTTATGTCCCAAACCTCGCTTGGATGAACAACTATCCTGGCCTCGAAGGGTCCTTCCAATACTCTTGGAGCCCCACCGTCCGAGACAAGCGACTCACTCAAGGAAAAGACGCCTACCGCGGAAGAGTACCAGAAATAGCCTGTAATGAGTCGGGGGAATACCTTGAAAGTTCCGCCTTCGTAGACGACGCCCGGGTTAAATACAGCCGAGGGGTGCCTCAAGGCAAGGTTTGACACCACTATGGAACGGGGGGGTATCCATGCAACCCTCTCAAATACCTCCCTCACGCGCCTACTTCTAAGCCCCTGAATGGCTTTTTTCCTCTTCTCCACCTTAGCCTTTAAAGACGATACTATACCCTCTAGCCCCCCACTACTCACCATATACACCGATCGGAGCCTGATTCCAGTGGGGGGTATAAAAGATGTGCAGGGCCATGCGGCGCCTACCCAGCACCCCGGCAGACCGGGCTAAAATAAATCCCCCCGGGATCCCTACTGATCATTATTATGGACACCAACACAACAAGACCCGCTTAGGAGTACAGCTGGTGCCCAGCATTGGAGAGGGACATGCTCGAGTACACTATTAACAGACTGGCTGAGTCGCTTCAAGAGCATGCAAGCCTGCTGAGAGAGGCGAGCAGGTACGCCTATCTAGCCGAGACGCTTCCCCGGGATCCTTCGGTAGCTAGCAGGGTGGCTGAGATCCTGGAGTCCCTGCGTGGCCTGAGGGAGAGGCTTCTTGAAGATGCCCAGTCCCTGCTTGACTCCCTGGAGCTGGCCGGTGAGGAAGAGATGGACGATATAAATGCTCTCGCGGGCTACTACCTGGTCGCAGGGTATAGGGAGGAAATGGAGTTCCTCTCTTCGGCCTCCAAGGTAGTGGATGTATCCAGGGACCTGGAGGAGGCTGAGGAGTTGGCGAGCGTTTTTAGCAGGCTGGCTGGAGGCTTTAAGCCCAGGCGCTAGTGTCACATTAGTAAATATTAAATAACAATAATAGCCCCTATAAGGGACTAATGGGTAGCCTCTGGTGGTTAAGGATTGTATAGTGGTAACATTACTGAGGCCGTGCTGTTAGAGATACTAGCTAACATGGCAAGGGAGCTGGAGAACGTAGCGTTCAGGGTCAGCAGAAGCGTGGCAGAAGGCAGGCTGGGATCCGAGGCCCTCGAGAAGCTGTACAGGCAAGACATAATGAGGGCCAAGGGCGAGGTCCAGAAGCTCAGGTACAAGCTCCACGAGTACCTAGCTGCTGGGAGGATGGGCCTAGTGGAGATGGCTGACGTGTACACCATGATAGCCAACGATCTTGCAGAGGCGGTGTCCTCCCTGGAGCTGGGCGTCTACATGACGCTCCTATTATCCAGCAAGAAGGGGGCAGCGGCTGATGACGTTGCTAAAGGCCTCATAGAGATGTACAGGATGGCATCGGACGCCTCTACAATGCTAGCCTCAGCCGTCCGGATGGTCCAGGAGGCTAGCCATGCGAGCGAGGAGATCCTGAAGCTGCTCTCGGGCAAGATTTCCAAGATAGAGATGATGGAGGAAGAGGCTGATGCTGCCTACAGGAAGCTGGTGGCCAGCATTTTTGAGAGATACAATGGGGACCCTGTAGCCCTCATAGCCTCCAAAGACGTTGCAGACAGGCTGGAAGAGTTCATGGACAGGGTGGCTAGTGCCGGCTACCATGTGAGGCTGATCCAAGCCGCTAAAACCGCCAGGTGAATGCTTTGCCTAAGAGATTTAGGGGGATACTTGTAGGCTTATCCGTGATAGTCGAAGACCTGGAGGAATCGCGGAAGCTCTACTCGATGGGCTACTATGGGAAGCCCATAGGCGTGCAGAAACCCAAGGGCCCCAACTTCGACGCCCCCCTCAAACTAAGCATACTCGAAGCCCTCTACCTGGCCGAGAACGGGGTTCTAGAAGTAGTTGATATTAACGGTAACAGGGTTGAACTGGAGGCTTTAAGGAGGATCCTCGGGGAGATGAAAAAGTTCGAGCTACTATACAAGGTGTACAAGGATCTAAGGAACAGGAAGCTGATAGCCAGGCCAGGGCTAAAGTTTGGCGCAGACTTCACGGTCTATAGGCTGGGGCCTGGCATAGACCACGCACCCTACGTGGTCCACGTGTATGAGCCAGAGGAAGCTATAGACCCTGTGGAGATTGTCAGGGCTGGGAGGCTGAGCCATTCCGTGAGGAAGATGTTCGTAATGGCCACGCCTCTAAGGGACGAGAGAATACTATACCTAATGTTTAAATGGTTCAAACCCTAAATTTTATTACGTGTGGGAAGGCTTGATAGATAGTGTCTGGCACTCGCCTAGAAGGGTGGGAGGTGCACTCCTCCATTGAGTATGGGGAGACGTTTTCCTGGAGACTCTGGTAGGAGAGAACCAAGGCCAATGCCTATCGGGGATAAATGTAACCCCCTCTGCCCCTTCTTCAGATGCAACAAGAGAGCTTTAAGGATCTCCACGGACTACTACAGGGGCAAGACCATAAAGACAGCCATGTGCGCGTGGATCGGGGACAAGTGCATCGGGGCAACTTGTAGGTTCGCCTGGTGCGAGAAGAGAGCCATACTTCCCGACGGCAGGTGCCTCTACGGCGTCAGGAGTAGGAAGGCTGAGGACTTCGAGCAGGAGCTGGCCAAGGAGGAGAAGATAAAGTTCTCTAGGAAGCCGAAAATATCGGAGGACCTGTACTAGTAGGGAGCTCCCTTCTTACCTAGCCAAGTATATGTTGTCTTTGTCCCTAACAATCCTCGCAACAACGATCTTTCCCGGGCTCAGGGGCTCTTTGGACAGGTAGGTGAAGGACCTAGTAGCTTTTATATCCATAGCCAGTAGCTCTCCCTTTCTCAAGCCATCGCCGAGGATTACAAGCTTCACCTTCTCGCCTGCCCTGTAGGGCTTTTCCAGGGAGGGCTTCTTCTTGAAGCCTAGATCCTCGGGCTCCACTAGTAACTTGTAGCCCGTTCTAGCCTCAAGCCCTGCCAGCCACTTGTAGAACCTGTCCCAGCTCCAGGGCCTGATCCCTGGGATCTTCCTGCCCCACCTATGGGACTCGTACTTCTGTATGAGGACTCCTGTGGGCCACCCACTCTTGGCCCCGGCTCTAACCCTCTTAGCCCACTCTATGAGGCCTATTATCTCGCCTTCGTTGAGGCCCGGAACAACGACGGGGGTTAGCACGACGTCTATCCCGGTGTTCTCTACTATCCACTCGGCTATCCTCAAGATCCTTGAGGGGTCGTACCAGGCAGCCCCCACGAGTCTTGAGGCAAGCTTCGGCGAGACAGCGTCTATGCTCAGGTTTATCCTGTCAAGCCCACTCCTCTCCAGCTCGCGGGCAAGAGACTTGCTAAGAAACCCGCCGTGAGTCTCCACGGCAACCCTTTCAACGCCCCTAGTCTCCTTGGCGCGCCTGATGATCTCTGTGATTCTCGGGTGCGTGAGGGGCTCTCCCATCCCGTCTAGGAGTACCTCCACGCCCCCGCCCTTGACCCTCACAACCTCTCTAAGCCAGGCGGCCAGCCACCCGGGATTCACCATGTACTCGCTAGACCTATACCAAGGCCTGGGGCCGGCATCTACACTGCAGAAGATGCAAGAGTGGGGGCACACGGTTGAAGGCCTGACCTGCACCACGTTAGTACCCCTATCTATAATGCCGAAGGATATGTGGCCCACGAGGGGGATCGGCCTGCCGACCTCGTACACGGGCCTCCCATGGAACCTGTAGAGGAGTCTAAGCATTAGCGACCCTCTTGCCGGCAGGCTCTCTTAGCCTCTCCACAACCCAGTTCTTGTCTAGAAGAGCTAGTAGGGGTGCCGCTCTAGGCCCTGAGGGCTTCCCGACAATGGCTAAGTAGAAGTCACGGTAGAACTCCCTCCTCTCGCCCGGCTCCATGTCCCTCCCGAATCTTATCAGGGCTTCCTTGATCAAGCTCTCCTCCCAGGGATCCACGCCCTCGAGGATCCTAGATAGCCTATACAGCCTCTCCGGGTCCTTTATGGAGTCTATAGCCTCTCTAGGGATTTCTCTTGGGATCTCGAACCTTAAATGGCCCGGCGCGTATTTGCTCGCCCACTCACCCGCCTTAGACACTACCTCCATGGCCCACCTCTTCTCCTCCACGCTGGCATCTGCGCTCACGTGGCCTGTCCTCTGGAGCCTCTTGAGCGCCTCGCCTAGATCGCCGCCTACCACCTGGGCTAGTATGGCTGCATGCGTGTAGGGCACCTGTGGCCGGGGCCTTGATGGAGGACTCTTTAGCTGGGCCAACTCGTAGGCCCTAGCGAGGTATCTAGCCTCCCCCTCGTCGCCGAGGGCTTCAGCGCTGTAGTAAAGCCTCTCAGCCCTATAGTACTGCTCATAATAGTCAGGGA
Organism: Desulfurococcales archaeon; assembly: GCA_015521705.1. Lineage (GTDB taxonomy): Archaea > Thermoproteota > Thermoprotei_A > Sulfolobales > Acidilobaceae > S141-84. The sequence goes on along the minus strand of WANR01000038.1, from coordinate 79,933 downwards.
TCTCGGCCATGTCTATAACTATTCTTCGGTGCGGGTGGACACTCAAGTATATGAACCTGAGCACTTCGGGATGCGCAACTTCTAGCCACTCCCTGGGCGTTATGCCCACAAAGCCGCTACTAGTCATATCACTCTCCGTGCCGCCTCTCCTGAAAGCGACCCACTCGTACCACTCCCCCTCGGGCGGCTCAAACCCATAGACTGTTCTCGCGAGCTCGTTACAGCTATCCCTGCTACCGCCTGGCGTTGCATGATCCTTGCCATAAGGCTCGAACGTCACTCCTAGGCTCTTCCAGACACCGACCCACTCGATCCTCCAGTTAAGCTTGGAGTCCTCTATACTAGCCACACCCCTGTAGCCGCAGTTGTTGCACTTATACAGCACCCTTGACCCTTCCTCCACCCTAAGGGCCTCGGTCGAGTCGATCCTGCCACACCTAGAGCATACTGGCTCCACCGGTATCCAGCTCTCGGGGTACGGCTTCCTCCCCCTATACTTGTTGACAACCCTCCTGACTAGATCCCTCTTGTCTATAGTCTCTAAGACGAACTCCCTCAGGCGCCCCCTGTAGAGCTGCGTAGTTGTTACGACCTCCACGCTGCCCGTCGAGAACTCTTTAATGTATGGGCCGAAGTCCGACCAGTAGTGGTCTACCCAGCTGTCGTGGCACCCCCTGGGGTCTGGCACCCTGTGGAGGGGCCACCCCCTGTACTTCAGGGCTTCTCTCCTATCCCTGAAGGCTGACAGCTGTTCCTCCTTCCCCTTCCAAGGGTCCTGTGTGTACAGCGTGAGCATTCTCCTAGCCTTAAACCCTCTCTTCTCAAGCTCCCTGGCCACGACATCTACTAGAACCACCTCGCCCCTGAGCCTCCCAATGTGTTGCAGGCCTGAGACGCTAAGCCCTCCATTCAGTACTACTTCCTTCACTCCCTCCCTGGCCAGCCTTGAAGCTATTCTCTCCACGATTTCGTCTACCCAGTGAGTGCCTGTCAGCCTCGTGCACCCGTGTAAGGGTTTATTATTGGCCTGTGGGTTGATAAATGATTAGCTTGAGGAGCAGAGGAAGCCCCATGAAGAGCCTGTACCCGGTACTAGCCATCGGGAGGCCCCTGAACTCCGCTATGATGGGGTTTGCAGTAGTCGTGGGAGCCTCGCTAGCCACCGGAGGGGCCCCGTGGAGCGTGGGCTGGGATAGGCTTCTCGCAGGCTTCTCGACGGGGTTCTTCTACACGATGGCCTCCATGGTCCACAACGATATAGTAGACTACAGGATAGACTCCGTGAATGCTCCCTGGAGACCTCTCCCTTCCGGGATGGTCAGCATGTCCACTGCGTGGGTGCTCCTCGCAGCATACGCGGCGCTGGGCTTCGCGTCCTCGCTCTACCTGGGCCCAATAGCAGCGGCTTCAGCCCTGGCAGCCTTCTTGGCTGCCCTCGCCTATAATAGGTGGGGCAAGAGGAGCGGCCTTCCGGGAAACATGCTGGTGGCATTCATAGTTTCCTTCCCCATTATATACGGTGGCATAGTAGCGTCAAACCTGACAAGCAGCCTCGCATCCTTCTGGCTTGTAATATTCCTGGCCGTGGTTGGAAGGGAGATAGCTAAGGGTATACCAGACATTGAGGGAGACTCCATAGCGGGAGTGAAGACTATAGCCGTAACCCACGGGCCCGAGAAGGCTGCGCTGGCTGCCTCCGCCATGTATCTCTCAGCGGTAACCGCCAGCCTGGCACCCCTCATAGCGGGGGGCGTTAACAAGGCGGTATATGCAGCCATTATAGGGCCTGTGGCTGCTGGCTTTGTTGCAGAATCCATTAACCTCGCCAGGTCCTGCAGGTCCAGAGACAAGGTGCTGGCCCACAAGAAGAGAGTCCTGTACCTAATGCTCGCCGGCCTGGTAGGGTTCCAGCTCAGCGTCATAGCGTAGCCGTCCCGGGTGGTCTCAGTGTTGGAGCTGATAGCGGAGCTAGTAGATGCCCGGAGCAGGGAGGAGCTGATCCGTAAGGCAGAAACGCTGCTCACGGTATTCGACGCTATAGACATACCCGACTCGCCGCTGGGCAAGCCCTCGATCCACTCCGTGACAGCGTCGCTAATACTGTCAGAGGCCCTTGGAGCCGACGTCATAGCCCACATAAGAGTTATAGACTATAACAGGCTAGCTATAGAGTCCTTGCTTAAAACCCTCAGGATGTCCAGGATCGCCAGGCTCGTATTCCTCAGGGGCGATCCCCCCAGGGGATCCACGGCCCTGAGCGACTACTCGCCGGAAGAGGCTCTCCTAAAGGCTCGAAAGGCACTGCCAGGGGCCAGGCTTGGCCTCCTCCTAAGCCTCAGGAAGAGTCTTGAAGAGATCCTGGAAAGAATGCGCCTCGCACCGGACTTCATGCTAGTACTCAACCTATCCAGCGAGAACATCGGCTTCCTGGAGAGGGTGGCTGGCGAGGCCAAGAGGGTGGGGGTCAAGCTGTACCCATACATTATAGTAGAGTCGGAGAAGAACAGAGACCTCCTGGCAGGGATCGGCCAGCCCAGGGTTAGGAGCGGGGAGAGCCTAGAGGGCCTTGTCGAGTCCATAGAGGGCCTTGTTGACGGCGTGCTCCTCTCCTGCCCCCTGGACTATGAGCACCTAGTGGGGGTGGCCTCCAGGATTGCGAGGAAGTAAGGATGAGATAAGGAGGATGGTGTGGGATCTCCTGGCTTCAAGGGGTGTCGCGAGGAACCCCCTCCCCCCGCACGGCAGGATACCAAACTTCGCCGGCGCCGAGGAGGCTGCCAGGCGCATACTCGGCCTGCCAGAGTGGAGGAGGGCTGGAGTTGTCAAGGTCAACCCCGACTCGCCCCAGAGGCATGTGAGGCTAAGGGCTCTGGTGGAGGGTAAGACCCTTGTTATGCCAACGCCGAGGCTTAGATCCGGGTTCATCGTTATAGATCCCTCAAGGATCCCTCCCAGGCTCTACGCCCAGGCATCGACCATAAGGGGGGCTTTCAGGCTCGGGATCCTCTACGAGAGCCTGGAGGATCTAATGAGGGCCTTGGACCGCGTGGACTTCATAGTAGAGGGCAGCGTGGCTGTTAACAGGTGGGGCGAGAGGCTGGGCAAGGGGGAGGGCTACGGGGAGCTCGAGTACGCTATCCTCCTCGAGGTGGGCATGGTGGAGGCGGAGGTGCCTATAGCGACGAGTGTTCACGACCTACAGGTTCTCGGGCAGAGGCTGCCCCAGGACCCCTGGGATGTCCCGGTGGACTACATAGCAACTCCGACGAGGCTTATCAGGGCCGAGAACAGGGGCCCTAGGCCCCCGGGTGTTTTGTGGGATATGGTGAGAGCTGATAAGCTCGCGGAGATCCCTGTCTTACGCGAGCTTGGGAGGCGAATGGGCCGTGAAATGCTTTGACCTCCCCCGCGGGAGAACCCTCGTTGTTGTAGAGGGTGATATTACCAGGCTCAAGGTAGACGCGATAGTTAACCCCGCCAATAGCTTGATGATAATGGGTGGCGGAGTGGCAGGAGCCATTAAGAGGGCTGGGGGAGGCGAGATAGAGGAAGAGGCTATGAGGAAAGCCCCAGTCCCGGTAGGCGAGGCTATAGCCACGAGTGCTGGCAGGCTGCCCTCGAAGGCTGTAATACACGCCCCGACCATGGAGAGGCCGGCCATGAGGATCGGGCTGGAGAACGCTGAGAAGGCAACGCTGGCCGCCCTCAGGGTGGCTAGCCAGCTCGGCTACGAGTCCATAGCCTTCCCAGCAATGGGGGCCGGGGTCGGAGGCCTCTCTGTGTACGATGCCTTCCACTCGATGGCCAGGCTGGTGAGGGACTATGGAGGCGCCAGGCCTAGGATGGTGGTCTTCGTGGCCTGGGGCCTGGATTCATACCGTGAAGCCTTAAGGGCCGTCGAAGACAGCCTGGGATCGGAGGGTTCCACTTGCAGGGGCCTACAAATATATCTATAGCCATAACGGGGGCCAGCGGGGTAAGGGTGTCACTCAGGCTACTCGAAGTGCTGAGGAACCAGGGAGTAAAGGTCTCGGGCATAATAGTGTCACAAGGAGCCGTGGAGGTCGCCAAATACGAGGAGGACATGGAGGAGGAGGAGTTCCTGGGACTACTCAGGTCACATGCTAGAGTCTACATGGACGACGACTTCTCGTCCCCCCTGGCCTCGTCGAGCAACCAGCCCGAGGCAATGGTGATAGCCCCAGCAAGCACGAAAACCGTGGCTCTCATAGCAAACGCCATACCCTCCAACCTAGTATCAAGGGCTGCGCTGGCCATGCTAAGGCTTGGGAGGAGACTTGTAGTAGCCCCCAGAGAGACGCCGCTCGGGATAGGGGAGTTGGAGAACCTCCTAAAACTGGCGAGAATGGGGGCCATAATAGTCCCAATGTGCCCCGGCTTCTACCACAAGCCCAAAAAAGTGGAGGACATGGTAGACTTCTCAGTGGGCAAGATACTCGACGCCCTAGGCATAGAAACAAGGATATACTCTAGATGGATGGAGGAAGCGGACTAGCAGCTATCCCGCAATTATCCTAGAGAGCAGAGCATGGAACCAGCCTCAGCATCGTCCCCTAGAGGCTCTAGCGGCTGACGCTTCTCTTAATACTGGGTTCTAGAAGCACCTGGCTCCCCGAGGAATTACTGAGCCCGTCAAGTCTACGAGGGAGGACGTGATTAATTATCGTTATCGTGGCTAGCTAAATATTATGTAGCTACCGTGACTCTATAGGCGGGGGTGCCCCGGGTTGGAGGATCAGGGCTTCATAGACCTGGGTAATCTCGTGTTTCTACTCTTCTGGCTCCTGCTTCTTTTTTCTATACTCTCGCCGACTCTCTCTTATCAGAGGCTTCGCTCGGCCAGGATAAGTCTCCTGGCAGAGCTGGAGAAGAGGTACGGGTATAGGTTCATAACACTGATCCATAGGCAGGAGAGGATAGGCCTCTTCGGGATCCCCGTCTACAGGTTCATTGACATAGACGACTCGGAGGCCGTTATAAGGGCTATAAGGCAGACGCCGCCTGACAGGCCTATAGCCCTGGTCGTACACACTCCCGGGGGCCTAGTCCTGGCTGCAAGCCAGATAGCCATGGCGCTCAAGAGGCATCCCTCAAAGAAGATAGTAATTGTCCCCCACTACGCCATGAGTGGGGGCACGCTGATAGCACTGGCGGCCGATGAAGTGGTAATGGATAGGAACGCTGTCCTCGGCCCCCTGGATCCCCAGCTGGCTCTAGAGCCTGGGCTACACGTGCCGGCTCCCACCATTGTGAGGGTTGCAAGGGAGAAGGGTGACAAGGCTAGCGACAAGCTGCTCGTCATGGCTGACATAGCTGAGAAGTCTCTGAGGGAGATACAGGAGCTCATAGTGGAGCTTGTACGGGACAAGGTTGGAGAGGAGAGGGCCAGGGAGCTGGCCAAGACCCTGACAGAGGGCAGGTGGACGCACGATTATCCCATAACTTTTGAAAGGGCCAGGGAGCTGGGCCTCAAGGTGTCAGACAATGTGCCGCCCGAGATATACAGGCTCATGGACCTATACCCCCAGGCCCACATGAACAGGCCGGGCGTCGAGTACATTCCGTACCCTGTGATCCCTCAGAGGCCCAGAACAGTCGAGGGGTGAGCAGCTTGGAGACGGGGACTTACACGATAAAAGGGATCGAGTGCGGTATAGCATATAACAGGGAGGGCTGGGGGCCGGTAGTGCTTCTCCACGGGTACTCCTTCACCTGGAAGGTATGGCACGAGATAGGCCTACTGGGAGAGCTAGAGGCAAAGGGCTATTCATACATAGCGCCAGACATGCCCTACGGAAGATACTCCAGCTGCGACAGGAAGATACGGGACCCGGACACTAGTGTTTCAATAGTGAAATCACTTGTAGGAGAGCTGGGCGGTAGGCCTGTGCTTCTAGGTGCAAGCCTCGGAGGCTACATAGCACTAAAGTACGCTGCAAGACACGGGGCTGGGGGACTGATCCTGGTGGCCCCAGTAGGCCTTGGGGATCCAGAGCTAGAAAGCCTGCAAGCCAGTCCTCCCCCCACCCTCATAGTCTACGGCTCCAAGGACTCCATAGTGAATCTAGACGATATGAGGCGACTAGAGTCCTCATTGAAGGGGTCGAAGCTCGTAGTCTACGAGGGGGCGGGCCACGCTGCTTACCTAGACGCTCCTGGCAAGTTCCTGGGAGACGTCCTAGACTTTCTGGAGAGGCTGAGAAGCTAAACCCTTGCAGTGGCAGGTCACCCTAGCCTGGTGGGTCCCAGTCTCTGGTTAGCGCCTACTCCTCGATTTTTATTGATAGCCTGTCAACCCTTATGACTCCCCTCAGTGATCTGAGTGTTTTTAAAATGAATGGAGAGGCGTCTCCCTCCTCGATTATTATCGTTGTTATGCAGCATGGGTCTTTCAAGATTTGATGGTGTAGGGAAACCACGTTTGCACCATATTTGTGTACAACCCTTATTATGCTCTGATCAACGTTCTTTGCCTTTGAATGGTCCGAGAGTACCACTATCATGCTGTAATCTGCCCTGCCCTTCCTGTGCTCTTCTAGGGCCCTGGACAGAGCCTCTCTCACGAGCTCTGACCTGCTCGAATAGCCTTCGCTTCTCACGAGGTCGTCTATCTCTGGTAGCATCCTGTCTGGGAGCGATATGCTTATGACAGCCACTTCCTAACACCGGGTTATTAACGTAGCAGTATTAGTTTAATATTTTTATTTTTACGTACTTACATCAATTTAATAATCTACTGCCGGAATACAAACGCGGTGGTCAGGGATAGAGGAGCATAGAGGCCATAGCGAGCTACTAGCGTGGGCTTCCCTCGGAGCCGTCACCATAACAGGCATAGTGCTAGAGGTTCTGGGCTACCAGCAAATCTCTAGGATCATACTCGGGGGTATAGGCGTATACCTGCTAGCCAGGTTCATCTATCTCATAACGTTTAAAAAGAAATTCACGGTAGACCTACTCATGTCCTTCGTAGCCATAACGACCTACTATTACGAGCTCACCCTCGAAGGACTGGTGCTGATGACATTATACGCCATAGCAGAGACCACGGAGTCACTAGTTGAGAGATATGCCGAGTCGAAGCTCGTCGGCCTCATAAGGATAATTCCCGAGAAAGTGCTGGTGGAGAAGGGTGGAACAGCAGTATTAGTTGACGCCAGAAAGGTGAAGCCGGGGAGCGTGGTTCTCGTGAGAAGGGGTGAAGCAGTACCTCTAGACGGTATACTGCTAAACGATGGAGTGTTCGATACATCAATAGTTACCGGCGAATCCCTGCCTGTAAAGATAAGCAAGGGAGGGCTCGTGGAGAGCGGCTACATAAACCTGGGCGACCCGATACGCGTTAAGGTCATGAAGCCCTTCGGCGACTCGCTGCTACAAGTCATTGTATCGAAGGCTAGGGAGGCCCTCGAAGCCAAGAGTAGGAGGGAAAAGCTGGTGAATAGGCTGTCGCCCCACATATCCTTCCTGACCCTGGCAGGCTTCTTCGCAGCCCTGTACCTGGGCGGCCCCTACAAGGCCCTGCCAATACTCTTCGCAGGGTGCCCGAGCGCCTTCATCGTGGCCTCGAGCTACTCTACCTCCCTCACCATAGCATCCCTCGCCTCGAAGGGCGTGGTCGTTAGAGGCGGCGTGGTTCTCGAAAAAGCCTCGGAAGCCTCGGTAGTAGCCCTCGACAAGACTGGCACCATAACCACGGGGGTGCCGAGGGTTTCGAGAATAGTTACAGTACCCGACGTTAGAAACAAGGAGGAGCTCGCATTCTACATAGCGAGCGCCGCCTCTGCGAGTAGGCACCCGATCTCGGTAGCCCTGTCAACCATGAGCAGCAAGAAAATGGTGCCATCGAAGGCCCTGGAGAAGCCCGGCATGGGCCTCGAGGCCCTAGTCAATGGGAGAAGAGTTCTAATAGGCTCGAAAGAGTACATGAAGCTGAACAAAGTCGACATATCCCAGCTAGAGGGCGCCTGCCGGGCACACGAGGGGGTAGTCTACGCGCACATAGACGGAGTAACAGCAGCACTATGCCTGGAGGAGGAGGTCTCGAAAGACGTCGCAGAGGCCGTGTCAGAGCTCAAGAAGAGGTTTAAAGTAGTCGTGATGAGCGGCGATTCAGGCGCCAGGGTATCAGCTATATGCAAGAAGCTGGGAGTAGACGAGTGCTACTACGAGCTAAGGCCAGACGACAAGCTGGCCCTGGTGGATAAGCTCAGGAAGAAATACGGGCAAGTAGTCATGGTTGGAGACGGGATAAACGATGTCGAAGCCCTGGCAGCAGCTGATGTAGGGGTGGCCGTGGGCAACATAGAAGCAGTAACTTCTGTGGCCGACGCCACGCTTACCCAAGGCCTCAGGCAGCTGCCCCAGCTGCTCGAGTCCTCGAAGAGCTTCATTGGAGGCCTGAAGCTGGCGTTCATAGTAGCTTTCGCGGTTAAGGCCTATGCAGCCGTTTCCGGCGTCCTGGAAGCTTTGCCCCTACTAGTAATAGCCTTCATAGCAGACGACGGCTCCACACTAGCCTCAGTAGCGTCCTCGACCCTTGTGCTTAGAAAACACCTGCCAAAGCCCAGGTTTAACCTGAAAAACCAGAGATGAACATTGAGACTCCCATTTCGGGGGGACCCATTAAGGACTCTAGGCTAGGGACTGTTTACTGCTGCTAACAGTTAGATGCTTTTAGGCGGGAAATGGTACGTGGGATTTCAGGTTTAACTTAAAATTGCCCAGAGCCCCCTGCCTATCCTGGGCGTAGGGTTTGGAGATAGACTTGTCTGGGCTTGGAATCGATAGGGCTCTAGGCTTCTACCGTGTCATAGACGAGGAGGGAAGGGTTGTAGGGGAGGAGCCAGACATACCCTCGGCGACACTCATAGATATGTACACCTACATGGTGAGGGCGAGGATACTAGATGAATGGCTGCTGAAGCTGCAGAGGATGGGTAAGGTTGCCATACACGCGCCTAACCGCGGGCAGGAGGCTGCAGCTGTGGGGGCTTCTATGGCGCTTCGCAGGGAGGACTGGCTTTTCCCGAGCTACAGGGAACTGGGGGCACTTCTCGTTAGGGGCATGTCGGAGGAGGAGATCCTGGACAGGGCCCTGTATAACGCCGATGATCCCTTGAAGGGGAGTGACTTCGCCATATATGGGCACAGGAAGTACAACACAATACCGGCCCCGGTCCCTGTGGGCAACCAGATACCCCACGCTGTGGGGGCGGCTATGGCTGCTAAAATAATGGGTCATGACACCGTTGTGATGACTTTCTTCGGTGACGGGGCCACGTCTCGGGGCGATTTCCATGCAGGCCTCAACTTTGCTGGCGTCTTCAAGGCCCCAGTGGTCTTCGTGATCCAGAACAACATGTGGGCCATATCAGTCCCACTGAGCAGGCAGACCAAGGCGCCGACGCTGGCCATCAAAGGGGTAGCCTATGGTGTGCCCGGTATAAGGGTAGACGGTAACGACGTCGTGGCAGTGTATAGAGTCGCCGTGGAGGCCGTTAATCGTGCGAGAAGCGGGGAGGGCCCGACGCTTATAGAAGCCAGGACCTACAGGCTAGGCCCCCACACGACGGCCGACGACCCCTCGAGGTATAGGAGCGAGGAAGAGGTCAAGAAATACGAGAAGTACGAGCCGATCAGGAGGTTCCGCAGGTACCTGATCGATAGGGGGCTCCTGGACGAGGAGAAGGACAAGGAGCTATGGGAGAAGTGGGGAGAGCATACGAGGAAGGCCATAGAGAGGAGCCTCGAGAAGCCGCCGCTACCCGTGGAGGTGATCCTAGAAGACGTCTACTCAGAGCCTCCATGGAACCTTAGGGAGCAGTTGAGGGAGTTGAGGGAGTCGATAAGGGTGATGAAGGAGCTAGGCCTGGAGGTGGAGTAGCCTTGCTGGTCATGAACATGGTTCAGGCTCTCAACACGGCTCTGAGGGAGGAAATGAGGAGGGATCCAAGAGTAGTAGTGTTGGGTGAGGATGTGGGTAGGAGGGGCGGGGTGTTCCTTGTCACGGAGGGTTTGATAGACGAGTTCGGGGAGGAAAGGGTTATAGACACTCCACTAACTGAGATGGGGATAGTGGGCGTGGCCATAGGAATGGCCATGTATGGGCTAAGGCCCGTGGCTGAGATACAGTTCATAGACTTCGTCTACGAGGCATTCGACCAGATAGTCAGCAACGCTGCCAAGATAAGGTACAGGACCGGGGGCATGTACTCCGTTCCCCTGGTGATTCGGGGCCCCTGCTGCGGCGGCGTTAAGGGAGGCATGCATCATAGCCAGAGCCCGGAGGCGTACTTTGGGCATACCGCGGGGCTCATAACAGTGATGCCATCGGGGCCCTACGACGCTAAGGGGCTTCTTAAGTCCGCTATAAGAGCCGAGGACCCGGTTATATTCCTGGAGCCCAAGTCGATATACAGGATTATCAGGGAAGAGGTCCCCGAGGACGACTACACGGTACCCCTGGGAGAGGGCAAGATAGTGAGGGAGGGGAGCGACGTGACCCTTGTCACTTGGGGCGCCATGGTGCACTTGTCCCTGGAGGCTGCAAAGCTGGCTGCCGAGAAGCATGGATGGAGCGTTGAGGTAATAGACCTGAGAACAATATTCCCCTTTGATAAGGACCTAGTCATAGAGAGCCTGGAGAAGACTGAGAGGCTGGTCATAGTCCACGAGGCCCCTAAAAGCTTCGGTCCCGGAGCGGAGATCTCAGCCTACATCGCGGAAAACGCCATAGAACTACTCAGGAGCCCAATAGCCCGGGTCACGGGTTTCGACACGCCCTTCCCGCTGGCCCACGAGAAGTATTACATGCCGAACATTGCAAGGATCTACATGGCCCTAAGGAAGGTGATGGAGTACTAGCTATCCTATAGTGGGGGTGGAGTGCTCGTGCCTGGACTAGTCAAGGTGAAGCTCCCAGACATAGGTGAGGGGCTGGCAGAGGGGGAGATTGCCAGGTGGCTTGTAAGGGAGGGGGACATGGTTAAGAAGTTCCAGCCAATAGTGGAGGTGATAACTGCCAAGGCCACCGTGGAGATCCCTTCACCCTATGAGGGGAAAGTTGTCAGGCTACTGGCCAGGGAGGGTGAAGTGGTTAAGGTCGGCGAGCCTATAATGGAGATAGAGACGGGGGAGGCCGCCCCGGCTGGAGAGGCTAGAGAGGAGACCAGGGCCCCGGCCGTGCCAGCTACGAGCCAAGGCATCGCAGCCAGCGAGGTAAGAAGGGTTAAAGTTAGGGCTCCGCCATCTGTGAGGAAGCTTGCGAGAGAGCTCGGCGTCGACCTCTCACTGGTGAGGGGTACAGGCCCACGCGGAGTTATAACAAAGGATGACGTGCTCAGGCACGCTAGCCAGGCTCGCGTGGAGGCAAGGCCTGCAGAGGCGCCGATACAGGTAGAAGAGGCTAAGCCCCCCAGCGTCGAAGAGGAGCGCCTACAGCTCAGGGGTGTAAGGAGGATCATGGCTGAAAGAATGGAGGCCGCCAAAAAGGAGATACCGCACGCATACCTTGTGGAAGAAGTTGATGTCACAGAGCTCTACCAGGTGAGGGATAGGCTCAAGCCTCTGGCAGAGTCTAGAGGGATCAAGCTGACCCTGCTACCCTTCTTCGTGAAGGCTACGGTCAGGGCTCTGAGAGAGTTCCCCCTTCTCAATTCGAGGTATGACAAGGAGAGGAACGAGGTGGTCATGCTCAAGGAGTACAACATCGGGATAGCCGTTGACACTGATCAAGGACTAGTGGTGGCCGTCCTCAAGAATGCCGGCTCAAAGGGCCTCTTCAGGATAGCCAGGGAGCTGAGGGAGCTGGCTGAGAAGGCTAGGCAGGGCAAGCTCTCGCTCGACGAGGTGAGGGGCTCCACATTCAGTATAACGAACTTCGGGGCTATAGGGGGCATACTAGGCATACCGGTCATCAACCCGCCTGAGGCAGCCATACTGGGCCTGGCCAGGGTCAGGGAGGAGCCCAGATACGTTAATGGAAGGCTGGAGCCGCGAAGACTCGTATATGTGACTCTGAGCTTTGACCACAGGATCATTGAAGGCGCCTACGCTGCAAGGTTCCTGTCTAGGGTCAAAGAACTGCTAGAAAACCCCATAATTCTCCTAGCGTCAGAGGGGGAGTTCGACTAAGCCCGGACGGGAGGTGTGAGCTGGTTTGAGGGAGACGTATGACCTAGTCGTTATAGGCGGCGGCCCCGGCGGCTACCCGGCCGCTATAAGAGCTGCCCAGCTAGGGCTCAGCGTCGCTATAGTGGAGCCGGGAAATTTCGGCGGCGAGTGCACGAACTATGGCTGCATACCATCCAAGGCCTTAATATCGCCCGTGGAGAGTTATTGGAGGGTTAAAAACCTGCCCTTTATGAGGGGAGAGGTCGAGGTTGATTTCGAGGGCCTAATGAAGTGGGCCAAGTCCATTGTTTCACGCACAAGGAGCGGCGTGCTACAGCTCCTGAAGGGCTACGGTGTGGACGTTTACCAGACAAGGGGATACTTCGAGTCATCCACTACAGTAAGGCTAGGCGACGGCGGCACTCTTAGGGCCGACAAGTTCGTTGTTGCCACGGGGACTGAACCAGCTAGGATACCTGGCATCGAGATCGACGGCGCGGTGGTTCACGATAACAGGACTATTTTGGGCTTGAAAAAGAAGCCCTCCACCATGCTGATCATAGGCGGGGGCTACATTGGCGTCGAGTACGCAAACGTGTTCGCGAAGCTAGGAGTAGAGGTTCACCTCGTAGAAATGCTGCCACGGCTCCTGCCACAAATGGACCAGGACGTGTCGAGGATCATAGAGAGGAGGCTCAGGAAGCTAGGCGTGAAGGTCAGGACCAGGGCTAGGGTTGAGTCCGTCGAGCTTAGAGAATCCTTTGCCAAGGCCAGGATCAGTGGAGGCGAGGAAGTGGAGGCCGACGCAGTACTAGTGGCTGTTGGCAGGAGGCCCGTCACCAGAGATCTAGGCCTCGAGAAGGCTGGAGTCAGACTCGACGGCTCGGGCTTCATAAAAGTCAACGAGCACATGGAGACGAGCAACCCGAGGATCCTAGCCTCAGGCGACGTTTCTGGGCCACCGCTGCTAGCCCATAAGGCGTTCCACCAGGCAGTAGTTGCCGCCGAGAACGCTGCCGGCCTCGACACAGCTTACGAGCCCATGGCCGTGCCCGAAGTCGTCTTCACGGATCCCGAGGTGGTCTCCATAGGCCTTAAGGAGGAAGAAGCCAGGGAGAGGGGGTTCAAGGCTAGGGCTGTGAGGTACCCGCTGGGAGGCTCTCCGAGGGCTGCTATAGAGGATTCTATAGACGGCTTCGTGAAGATCGTCTACGATGACGACTCGAAGACTCTTCTCGGCGTCCAGATTGTTGCCCCCCACGCTTCGGAGATTGCAGCAGAAGCTGTTTACGCGATAGAGACCGGGGCCACCCTTGAGGACTTGGCACTAACGATCCATCCCCACCCGACCATATCGGAGGCTCTAAAGGAGGCGGCCGAGCTGGCCCTAGAAAGGCCTATCCACTACGTGCTCCGGAGGAAGAAGTGACATCCCGTTTCTTTCACACTCTAGTCCCTCTACGTTATCACTGCAAGCTCTGGGTTTACCTTTAAGGTTCCCGCCAAGATTTATATATGCTCTATCACTACAATATTTATAAAGTAAGCCAGGATTGTAGGGTGTGTAATATGGCCGGACAGGCCAGTAGGCCCTATATTTACCTAGCCGTCGTCGCAATTATAGCCATAATAGTTGTCGCCGCAGTCCTTGCGACTAGACAGCAGGTGGCTCCTCCGGAAGAGACGGCTACGACCCCGACCCAGATCACTAAGATAAGCTTCTACACCTGGTGGGCGGGCCTGGAGAGGTTCGCGATAGACGCTTTGATAGGCAACTTCACGGAGAGGACTGGTATAAGCGTCGAGAAAACCGCTGTACCTGGTGGCGCAGGGGTTAACGCTAAGTTCGCTATAATAGCCCTGATAATGGCCGGCAAGCCCCCGGCAGCCTTCCAGGTCCACTGCGGCCCCGAGATAATCAGCTATTTCGCAGCAGCACCGAACGGCGCGGACGACTTCGTCGACCTGACAGACGTGGCTAAGGAGATCGACATAACCCAGACACCTCCAGGACAAGCGTGCATGCTCTCGGGGAAGTTCTACTCGCTCCCGGTAAACCTCCACAGGGCCAACCTCATATTCATGAACAAGGAGCTTCTAGACCGCTATGGCATAGACCCGCCGAGAACCCTTGAAGAGCTGGTAGCTGCAGCCAAGAAGCTGAAGGAGAACGGAGTCCCAGGAATGGTACAGGCAGGTGCCGACCTCTTCACGGTTCTACACTTGTGGGAGCAGATCTTCCTGGCTGTTGCCGGCCCCGAAAAGTTCATAGAGTTCATGTATGGAACCCTGGACCCAAACGACCCCTCGCTGAGAGAGGCCACGGAGGTCTTCCTTGAACTAGTAGACACTTTCCCCGACAACTGGGCCTCCCTGGACTGGACTAGCGCTGTCGACGTGGTCGTCAAGGGTAATGGAGCCTTCCATGTGGACGGCGACTGGGTTGTAGGTTTAATCTACAACGTCTACCCTGACACGGTCATGTGCCCCATAGACGATGTTACGCCGGACTGTGACATAATAGTGGCACCGTTCCCGGGGACCGAGGGCATTTACAACATGGTCATAGACGCCGTGGCTGTCCCCAAGGGCCCAGAAGCGAGTGCAGGCGTTGAGTTCGCCAAGTTCTTCGCCTCCCGCGAGGGCCAGAGGATCTTCAACCCGCTTAAGGGCAGTATAGCGGATTACCCAGACATACCACCAGACATCTACCCAACTACCATACAGAAATGGGAGGTCGAGGAGTATAAGAGGTCTAGAAGCCAGGTGTTCAGCCTGACCCATGGAGCCCTCTTCTCCGATGTCTGGCAGAAGCTTCTGCAGCAGGCCGTGGTCCTAGCGGAGACCAAGGCTGTGGATCTCTGGTACAGGACGCTGACAGAGGCGCTTCCAGCCGAGAGGCAGCAGTGGGAGGCTAGCGGGTTCATAATGGGTACCAAGGAAAACCCCTTCGCAGGCTACTTGCCCCCGTGGGCTTCCGGGTAGGGGGGATAGGGAACAGTTGACCATAAACCCTAAGGTTTTTCTGGTCCTCATAATACCTGTGGCCGTCTTCGCCTCGCTCCTCTACTATGGGATATTCTGGAACATATACATTGCAACGCACGACTACTCCCCCCTGGCCCGGGGGGAAGAGTTCATAGGCGCCGAGGGGTTCAGAGAGCTATTCTCTAGTGTCGAGTTCAGGGAGGCCTTCAAGAGGACTCTTCTATGGTCGGCCCTTCTAGTGATCCTGGGAAACCTGGCCGGGATAATTCTTGCCGCATCAATATTCCAGTTCAGTAGCCCCAGGAAGAGGAATGTGCTCACAACGTTCTTCTTATACCCCCTGTCTCTGAGCCTTGTCGTCGTCGGGATTATTTGGAGGTGGCTTTTCGACCAGTATAGGGGTGTTAACATCCTGCTAGACAATATAGGGCTCAACCCGTCGTGGCTGGAGGGTGGTAACGCTTTCTGGAGCATAGTCCTGGTATCGGTCTGGATCTACGCCGGGTTCTCGGCCATGCTGTACCTGGCCTCTTTCTATAACGTGGACAGGAGCCTCATAGAGAGCGCCATGGTGGATGGGGCCGGGACCATAACTATCCTTGCCCGGGTTGTCATACCGAACTCGATACAGGGCTTCATACTGTCAACGATCTTCCTGGCACTCTTCGCCATACAGATGTTCGACCTCCCCTACGCCATGCTCTACCTGAACCCCT
The DNA here is from genome assembly GCA_015521705.1 of Desulfurococcales archaeon. Lineage (GTDB taxonomy): Archaea > Thermoproteota > Thermoprotei_A > Sulfolobales > Acidilobaceae > S141-84. Next base: position 64,094 of record WANR01000038.1, on the reverse strand, counting down.
TCACAGAAACCATGGTAATGTACATATTCTCGAGGTTCACCTCGCTATACCTCTACCTGGCATCGGCAGCAGCAATAGTAGTCATAGCGGTGTCAGCCTTCATAGTGATCCCCTACGCGCTCTACGGGATAAGGAGGTGGATCCTGCGTGGCGCTAGGTAGGGTCGAGCTAGAGTTCAGTGCCAGGGTTATAGCGGCTTCGGCAGTGGTAGTAGTCTTTGGGCTTGTCTGGGTCATACCCATCTACGGGCTGCTCTCTGGTTCCCTGAAGAGCCTGGCCGAGGTTCAGGGGACCCCTGTCCTCTCCCCGCCTAGCGAGCTAAACTTCGAGACCATAGCTAGGGTGGCCAGGGAGCTGACGGGGCCCCTAAAGAACACTTTCATAACGGTTCTTCCAGTGGCAGCCCTGGCTACGTGGCTGGGGTCGTTGGCTGCCTACTCGATATACAGGAGGATGGACAGGGTGAGCGACTCCATAATGGTGGCGATAGCCATAGCTACTTACATACCCTACCACGCCATACTAGTCCCCCTGATAAACCTGGTCAAGTCGCTGGGCCTCTACGACACCCTGCCAGGCATAGCCCTAGCCCTGCTAACGTACTACACCCCCATGGCTGCCCTCCTAATGGTCATATTCATGTCAGCCATACCCAGGTTCTATATAGAGGCGGCCATGGTCGACGGCGCTGGGGATCTGAGAGTGTTCAGGAGGGTCGTCCTGCCTCTTCTAGGACCCGGCCTCACGTCTACCATGATATTCCTCTTCATAATGACGTGGAACAACTTCTACATCCCCCTGCTACTTAGCAGGGGCTATGAGACGCACATAACGCTGAAGATTTTCAGCTATGTGGGGCAGAGCGGGACCCTTTACAATGAGATGTTCGCGGCCTCCCTCCTCGGCTCCCTCCCCCCGTTAATAGTTTTTCTCTCGCTCGGCAGGTACTTTATAAGAGGGTTACAGGCTTACGGCGGGGGTGTTAAAGCGTAGTGGCGGGCAAGGGGATAAGAGTCGAGAACCTAACAAAGGTTTTCCAGCCAAACGTCGTGGCCCTGGATAACGTGTCCCTAGACGTGGAGAAGGGCGAGTTCCTGGTAGTCCTGGGCCCCTCGGGATCGGGCAAGACCACGCTCCTAAGGATCATAGCGGGCCTAGAGAGACCGACCAGGGGAGTGGTCTATATAGATGGGGAGGCCGTGGCCGACCCCTCAAAGAAGCTATACATACCCCCGCAGAAGAGAGACGTGGGCATGGTTTTCCAGAACTGGGCACTCTATCCAAACATGAGGGTGTTCGACAACATAGCGTTCCCCCTGGAGATCAAGGGCCTCAGCAAGAGCGAGATAAGGAGGAGGGTAAAGGAGGTAGCGGAGGTTCTAGGCATCCAGGAGCTGCTAGACAGGTACCCGAGGCAGCTCAGCGGGGGGCAACAGCAGAGGGTGGCCCTAGCCAGGGCCCTGGTAAAGAACCCCAAGGTACTACTCCTAGACGAGCCATTCTCCAATCTAGACGCCAGGGTCAGGGTCACAGCGCGCACTTTTGTTAAGAAGGTTCAGAGGAGCCTGGGTATAACCACTGTTCTCGTGACGCACGATCAGGCAGACGCCTTCGCCGTTGGCGACCGCATAGTGGTGCTAAACCAGGGAAGGATCCAGCAGGTCGGCGCCCCCAGGGAGCTCTACGACGAGCCTGCCAACCTTTTCACTGCCTCATTCATAGGAGACCCTCCAATGAACATTGTCGAGGCCCACGCCAGCGGTTTGGAAGCGATAGTTTCGGGGAAGGCTAGTATAGGGGAGGGTTACAGGATTGGCGTGAGGCCCGACGAGGCTATAGCATCTAAGACCCCTCCCCCCGGCGGCCTTGTAGCTACTGGCGTAGTAGACCTGGTAGAGTCCACCGGCTCTAGGGAGTATGCAATCGTTAACATAGGCAGGGCTTCGTTGAACGTACTAGTGGATCCGTCGTCAAGCCTTAGCCCAGGAGAGAGGGTCTACATAGTTTTCAGGAAGGTACACATATTTAACGAGAAAGGGGAGAGGATAGCTACCATCGTAGGATAGCCACTGGGGAAAGAGGGGAGATCCGGGAGAGGTCTCCAGCGTTGATCCAGGAGCTTAGGTGGAACCCCTTCCTGGAAGAATGGGTCATGGTATCGTCGATCAGGGAGGAGAGGCCGTGGAGGAGTGGTGGGTGCCCCTTCTGCGAGGGGGCCCCTGAGATGGGGCGCGGGTGGAGAGTTAGGATCGTCGAGAACAAGTACCCAATGCTATCGCCGAGAGCTCCAGAGCCCGAGAGGCACTGGTTCTATAGGAGGGGGAGAGCTAGGGGTAAGTGCCTAGTCCTGGTAGAGACGCCCATTCACAATATAGAAGACATAAGCGACTTAAGTACCAATAACATAGTAGAAGTCATCGAGTCCGTGATAGGGGTCATGGAGGACTCAATGAGGGAAGGTTACAGGTACGTGTTCTGGTTCAGGAACAAGGGAGAAGAGATAGGCGTCTCTCAGCCCCACCCCCACAGCCAGATCTACGTGATGGACTTCACCCCATCGCTCGTAAGGAAAGAGATAGAGTCGTCTAGGAGATACATGAACGAGGCCTCTAAATGCCTTGGATGCGAGGTCTTAAGTGCTGAGAAGAGGGACGGGTATAGAATTGTCTATGAGAACGAGTCCTGGACGGCGTTCCTACCCTTCTATGCAAGATGGCCCTTCGAGGTGCATATATACCCGAAGAGGCACGTCGACCTGCTGACGCGGCTAACTAGGAGAGAGGTTGAGGGTCTTGCTACTGCTTTGAAAAACGTCTTGTGCGGCTTGCAGAGGGTCCTGGGCAGGCCTATGCCCTATATGCTGGCCCTCCACCAGGCCCCCCTATCGGGCGAGCCCAGCTACCACCTGCACCTGGAGATATACGGGGTCTACCGCAGGAATGGCAGACTTAAGTATGCGGCTGGCATGGAGATGGCCGGGGGCAATTTCACCTACGACTCTAGCCCCGAGTCGAATGCCTCCCTCCTAAGAGACTCGGTTTTGAGGTGCCTGCTGGGGAGGTAGGAGGGGTGAGTGGTAGTCTAAGCCTTCTAGTGGGCTTCCACAGGTCTGTGTATGGCCGGGAGCCAGATCTAGTATTATCAGTGCCTGGGAGGCTGGACTTCCTGAACACTCACCAGGACTATAAGGGGCTCCCGGTCGTTGCCATGGCTATAAATAGGAGGCTCTTCGTGGGAGTCTCTAGGGGGCGAGAGGGCTCTATTAGAGTGGCCTCCCTCAACCTTAAGAGGGAGGGCAAGGAGTTTATGGACGAATTCCCTGGGAAGCGCCCACCATTGAGGGGTGGCAAGTGGTTTGGCGACTATGCCAGGGCAGCTTTAAGGGCCTTGGAGGGGGAGGGTTTTAGAAGCGATTCCGTAGATGTTTCCATTTCTAGCGAAATACCTATGGGAGCGGGCATGGCTAGTAGCGCGGCCCTAACAGTGGGCATAATTGCTGCTGTCAGCAGTCTCCTAGGCTACAAGCTAGGGCTAGACGCTATAGCTGAGCTGGCCTACAGGGCTGAGAGGCACGTAATGGGGATCCCGTGTGGGAGGCTGGACCAGTACTCCATAGTATATGGGGGAGTGGTTCTCATAGAGACTAGAGAGCCCGTCCGTGTGGAGAGACTGGCCCACCCCATGGCCTCGGTTATTGTGGCTGACTCTGGGATCAGGCATAGGACGGGCGAGATACACCCCGTTAGGCAGAGGGAGCTCGACGAAGCACTAAGAATACTGAAGGCCTCTAAGGGCCTGCCCAGGAGCCTACTAGGTAAGCTGGGAGACTCTCACGGCTCAACACTATGGGATGCTATAACCAGGGAGGAACTAGAGAAGATCCGCTGGGCGCTGCCAGAGCACTTATACAACAGAATAGCTTATACGGTGATGGCCCACGAGTCCACCATAGAGGCGATAAGGCTCCTCAGGGGAGAAAAACCAGAGACTGAGAAGCTCGCTGAATGGGCAGAGCTCGTCGATTCCTGGCTAGGGGGAAGGGTCTACGCATCACCTAGCAGCCTCTCAGAGACTCGCCAGCTGGGCCTCGTAACCACTTACCAGCACTGCCTCCTATCACTCCTATACGATGTCAGCCTAGGCGAGCTAGACTCCATCGTGAGGTTCCTGGTACTAGAGGGAGCTCTGGGGGCTAAGCTTAGCGGGGCCGGGCTGGGAGGCATTGTTATGGGGCTCGCTGACCATGACAGGGCAGTGGAGCTGGTAGACAAAGCCAGGGGCAGGCTACTTGGAGACTACTATGTTGTAAGCGTGGATGAGGGGCTTAAACTCCACTAGCCCCTGCCATGAAGGCCCGCCCACACAGCCTTAGATACGTGTTGGAGTCCTGGGAAGAGTTTCCTGATCTCGGAGAGCCCCTCCTCTACGCTCCTCTCCAGGGATTCAATGCGCGCCGCTATCCTCTCGGGGCTGCACCCTGTCTTCCTCTTCTGAGCCAGCTCCAGCCCCCTGAGTATGTTGCCTCGCAGCTTTCGCATGCTCCTGGCTGCTCTGGCATATTCAAGCCTTAGCGGGACTCCCCTTTCGAGGCTTCTATCTTCAGCCTCTTCTGCAGTATAGGGGATTCTTTCCTCGATCATGCGGTAGGCGTTATCCTCAATTATCTCTACGCCCGCGGCTACTTCTCCAAGTATGTTGATTGCTTTCAGCGCGAAGCCGAGGGCGTCAGTGTAGGTCTGGGAGGCTTCTTGGAAGTCCAGGTTATAGGAGTACCTTAGCTTAGAGGCTACTAGGATAACTGCCTGGGCGGCTGATATGCACCTCATGGAGAAGGCTCTAGCGGCTTCCAGGGTTACAGGGTTCTCCTTGTGTGGCATGTAGCTACTAGTAGCTATGTGGTCCTCGGGGATCCTCACAAGCCTCAACCCGTGCATCGCTATGAAGTCCTCGGCTATCCTAGACGTTTCTGTGCAGGCCAGCGACAGTGCTAGGGCTGCGGCCTCCAGGAAAGCCCTAGACCCTACTGCATAGTATGGCGAGTGGTAGGTAGCACGGAACCCTAGCATGCTGGCTACACGCTCTTCATCTACAGGTGCCAGGGTCCCGGCTCCAGCGGCGGCGTACAGAGGCGACTTGCAGGCTACCTCGAGAACGGCCCTTATCAATGGTAACGAGTCTGCCAGGCTCTCCGCGTATGAGAGGAAGAGGCATGGAGAGTCTATTATGAAGGAGGGTTCGCCGTGGGTGAACCCTACTATGGGAACCCTCTCCTCCCTCGCCTTGTCCAGGAAGGCCTTGACGACGCTGGCAAGTGTGGTAGCCATACTGGTCATGGTGTCTGCCACATAGAGTCTTAGAGCAGCCGCGACGTGGTCGTTACGGCTCCTGCCTAGGGGTAGCCATAGGGCTTCTCTGCCTATTTTCCTCTGGAGCATGTCCTCCAGGTACTCGAAGACGTCTTCGTAGCCCGTCTTGGGCAGTGATTCGGGGTTCTCGTACACACTCTTCAGTACTTTAAGAGCCCTCTCCAAGGCCTCGGTGCTCACGTAGCCGAGCCTGTGTAGTTCCCTTAGGTGGGCCCCCGTGACTAGGGCCACGTACTTGGCTATGTGGACGTCGTGTTCGAGGCTGGAAGAGTACTTGTAGACAGACTCGCCTCTCAGCCCCTTTAACTCTCTATACCTCAAATACCGGCCCCTCTCTTTTTAGCTGCCAGCAAGCTATGCATCGTGTAGAGCTTGACGAAGCCCTCGGACTCCTTACCTTCGGGGTACCAGCCCTTGTTGTAGTCCTCTAAATCCTTCGAGTAGGTTGAGTAGTCTGAGTGGCGCGAGGCGATCCACAGGGATCCCTTGTATGCTTTGAGGGTCACGCTTCCAGTCACATACTTGTTCATGGAGTCTATGGCGGCCTCCAGGTGGCTCCGCAGGGGCTCTACCCATAACCCGTTATACACCAGATCAGTCCATGCCTGGTCCAGTAGTTTCTTGAACCTGTACTCCATGGGCGTGTAGACCGCCTTTTCCAGGTCCCTGTGGGCTTCTATGAGGGCAAGCGCTGCGGGCGCCTCATACACTTCCCTGGACTTGAAGCCGACAATCCTGTTCTCTATATGGTCAACCCTGCCGTAGCCCGCTCTGCCCAGGACCCTGTTAAGGCGGAGTATTAGCTCGTGTGGATCCATCTTGTACCCGTTTATGGCTACGGGGACACCTTTCTCGAAGCTAACGGTGAGGGTTACCGCCTTATCGGGAGCCTTTTCGGGGCTAACCGTCCACTCGAAAGCGTCTTCAGGGGGCTCTGAGTCCCAGAAATCGCCCTCTATGCTCCTGGTCCATAGGTTCTCGTCTATGCTGTACTTTCCATGTAAACCGGGGGGTTTAAACCCTTTGGACTCTAGTATCGCAACAGAGTGCTCCCTTCTGAGCCCCAGCTCCCTGACAGGGGCAAGTATCTTCACGTCATCGCCGAGGACCAGCCTCAGGGTGGAGTCGAACCTGACCTGGTCATTCCCCTTACCCGTGCATCCATGGGCTACGTAGTCTGCACCCACCTTTTTAGCGACCTCTGCCACCTTGGCAGCTATTAGGGGCCTAGCCAGGGCAGTCCCCAGGGGGTACTTGTCCTCGTAGAGAGCGTTAGCCTTGACCGCCTTAAACGCGTACTTCGAGGCGAATTCGCGCTTGGCATCTATAGTATAGTGGGCCGAGGCTCCCAGCTTGTACGCCCTCTCCCCAACCCCGGCGAGATCCTCTTCCTGGCCCACGTCAACAGTAACCGTAACTACTTCCATGCCCCTCTCTCTAAGCAACACTATTAAGGCGGACGTATCCAGGCCGCCCGAGTACGCCAGTACTACACGGCCTTGCCCCAACCCTCGCACCACTACTATTACCCCTTAGTAACAATGCTAGACAGTTTCGTAACACCCGTAATAATACCCTAAAATCATTGTTACACATGTAACCAGACAAGATCCGGGGGTAACGCTTTAAACGGGAGAGGGGCTAAAGGCTATAACGTGGAGGGGCTCCGGATCTTGGACATGAGTGTTTCAGCGGCCGTCAGAAGGATCATAGACTCAGACCCCTCACTGAAGGAATGCGTCTCGCGAGGCATAGTGAACTATTCCCAGCTAGCCAGGCACATAAAACCCTGGGTAGACACCCTCGTAGGGTCGGAGTCTAGCCTTCAGGCAATAAAAATGGCTATAGCCAGGTACACTCCGGGCAGGGACCATTTAGGCCATCCCAGGAGGCGGATCCTCGAAGTCATTGCCAAGAGTAGTGTGGAGCTACGTTCAGGAGTAGGGCTTGTAACCTCTTACTCAAGGGGCCTCCAAAGGGTGGGTAAAGACCTAGAATCACTGGCGGAGAAGAGCAGGCTCTTCCTACTCCTTTCAGGGCTCAAGACCTTCACGATCGTCGTGGACGAGGAACTACTGGATCCCATAACAGAGAAGCTAGGCGAGTATGCGATAAAAACGTATAAGGGCCAAGCAGCTCTGATAGTTGTCAGCCCCGAGGAGATAATATCGACGCCGGGAGTAGTGGCCTACCTCACAGGAGTGCTAGCCAAGGAAGGTATAAACCTGACACAGATAGAGTCGATCCATACAGACACTATCCTGATCCTGGAAGAGAGGCAGGCACCAAAAGCACTGGAAACGCTCTATAAGGCGATAAGGCTGGCCAGGCAGCAAGTCCTTGGAGGCGCGGAGTAGGAGGCCCAGAGGGCAATCGAGCACGGCCCTGGGGGTCATGCTAGAACCTTTAATAGAAACGCCTGTATATCGGCGAGCTCTCTAGCCTTTATCCTCGGATCAGCCCCCATGTGGCCGGACTCCGTCTCCACCCTGAGATATACTGGGGCACCCACTTCCTCGAGCACCGCGGCGAACCTTAGGGCATGGCCTGGATGCACCCTGTCGTCGTGGAGGCCTGTGTATATGAGAGTGGGAGGGTATTTGGATGGTTTCACGTTATGCATGGGAGAGTAGCTTTGCAGGTACTTTCTCTGCGCGGGATCCTCGGGGTCCCCGTACTCGTCGATCCATATACTGCCTATGTACAGCTTGTGGAACCTCAGCATGTCTATCACGGGGTACCCTATGACTGCGGCATCCAGCAGGCCCGGATCCTGGACCATTACGGCTGATATTAGTAGGCCACCATTACTGGCGCCCCATCCAGCGATCCTGTAGCCCTCGGACTTAAGCTTCCTAGCCACGGACTTGTAGTCCTCGAAAACATTCTTCTTGTTGAGCCTTCTCCCCGCGTCGTGCCACCTCTCACCATACTCTCTCCCGCCCCTGAGGTTAGCCATTGCAAAGGCAAAACCCCTCTCGAGCAGGGGCTTGAGCTGGCCAATGTATCTTGGTGTCATGCTTATGCCGAACCCGCCGTAGCCGTATAGTAAAACCTTCCTAGCACTCGTGCCAGGCTCCTTGGCTATGAAGTAGTGTATGTCCACGCCGTCATGGCTACTAGCCCAGCCCTCGCCTACCTCGAGATCCAAGCTAGCGCCCGACTCGTGGATAGGCCTCATTCCGGGGAGCTCGTATAAGCCCATAGGCCTACCGAAGGACTCCGACATGGCTAGGACACGCGAGCCCCACCTCTTCACGAATCCTATAAACAGGGGATCCCTGGGCTCTGCTCGCTCCCTCAACCTGCCATCAAAGCCGTAGACCTCCACAATGCCCTTAGCGTCGACAAGCTTTACAGCAACTATTCCATCATCATAAGCCACAGCATCCTCGAGGGGGTACTTCTCATGGGCCGGCACAACCTCGCGAGCACTACCGCCGGAAACCTCAAGGATCCTGCCAGTCCCGGGCCCATCATAGACTATAGCATACACTCTTCCCTGATAAGAGCCCGCGGGGGCTAGAGGGGCCCCGGGGCTCAGGAGCTTCTCCCATTTCCCAGGATCCCCTATAGGGCCGGCATAGAGAACGCCCTCACTCCACCCCCTGGAGACGTGTAGCAACAACATGTCCTCCTCGTAGACCGGGTACAGGCTGACAAGGTACCCCCTAGGCAGGCCCTGCCCCCAAACTATCTCCTCCCTGCCACTAGAGGGATCCCTCAACAAGATCCTCTCAACAGGCACCTCCCCACCATCAGGAGGCGGGGACTTTCTATACATTCTCAGGTAATAGTATCTACCATCACTCCTCCACACAACACCATAAACGTGCCCCTCAACCCTGTCAACCACATCAAGGCTACCAGCATCTATAACCTCTATGACTCCCTCATCACTGCCAGCAGTATAGACTACGCCGATGAAGGAGCAGTCAGGGGAGGGATAGACGCCCCAAACAATCATGCCAGGCTTCTCGAACACAACCCTACCTCCAGGAAGCTCGACAACCCTAAACCCCTCGCTGCTCCGTAGAACCACGTAAACCCTCCTACTGCACGCCTGGTAGGTGTAGACATACTCGACGCCGAACCATCTAAGCACTTCAGGGAAAATCTCGTCGGGCAGCTCTCCCAGAAACCCTCTAAGCCTCGAGTTATGCCTATTAATGAAGTCCCGCGTTCTTGGATCAGCCAAGTTCTCTAGATAGAGAAAAGGAGCCTCCAACACGGGAACCCCCAAGGCAGGCAGTGCGCAGGAGGACTATTTATCTTAAGCTGTAGCAGGCGCCGGCGGCGGGAGTATTCTAATATTTCATTCTATAACAATATTTTAGTCCAAGAGCGCCTGGGCAAGCGGGGAATGAGCTGTCGGGAGAGGGGCTGGCAATGGAAGGAGAAATGGTCGACTTGGAAGCTCTCTATAGAGGGCTGGGGTGGCCCTCAAGGCCCAAAGATCCCGTGGCCCGCGAGAGGTTCAACGATATACTACGCCTCGCGGAAACACTCCTAGACAAGGGCCCCCTGGCTGGTCTCCCCGAAAAGGGGAGGATTAGGATCCTGGACATAATGGCGGGCTCTGGCATTGCCGGCGTAGCCTTTGCTAAAGCTCTATCGCTTAGAGGGGCCAGCGTTGAACTACTAGTTACAGACCTGAGAGAAGAAGAGCTAGGCCTGGCACTCGAATGGGCACGGGTAGCGGGCCTGGAGGAGCATGCTAGGGTTAGGTATGCTAGGGCGGATGCCTCAAGGCTCCCTGAACTGGGGGAGCAAGAGTTTGACCTGGTAATATGCTGGGGGAGCTCTATGCCGCACCTGGACGTGTACAAGGCCGTACTCCTCCTATCTGGTGTGCGGGAGGTACAAGCGGCCGATGGAGCATTAATAATACAACAGAAAGACCTGCTGCCTTGGATCCTCGTAAACAACAGCTTCAGGCACATCATGGTAGAGGGAGGACTCCTGACAATCTATAGAGAGTACGATGCGCGCAGGGGGGTCCAGAAAAGGCTGGTCTATAAACTCCCAGGGCTAGAGTACCTGGGCGTGGCTGAGTCGAGGCTGTGGGAGCTAAGCCAGATAGTGTCGCTTTCATGGATCTTCTACGAAAACGTAGAGGTGCTCGACTACATAGAGCGGGGCTACCCCTCTAAAGTCATAGTAGCTCAGAAGCCTAGAAGAATAGCCACGCCCTGGAAAGACCTGTTAAGGGGGATCCCCCTGGAGACTTGGCTCGTGTCCAGAAACTAGGCTGTATCAGTTTTCCTAGGCGCTTTTACTGGGTGCAGTATTCCTGCAGGGCTGCCTCCCTGGTTATTTTACCTTCTGCCAGGTCTCTGAGTACTAGTTCTCTGCGCCTTTTACAGGGCTCGCCGTAGCCTCCCCCGCCTGGCGTTTCTATTACTATCGTGTCTCCCCTGTTTAGCGTTGCTGTTTGTTTTGAGTGTAGCTTCTCCACGGCGCCGCTGGACCTTATTATTTTTGCCGTGAAACCCTGCCCGGGGCGCCCGCCTTTCAGGCCCCAGGGCCTGGTCAGCGCTCTCTCAGCGTATATGGTTACCATTACTCCGTCTTCTAGCGCGGTGAAAGACCTCACTACTCCGAGGCCTCCCCTGTACTCGCCGGGACCCCCGCTGTCCGGCCTTAGCTCGTAGGACTTGAAGAGTATCGGGTACTCTTTTTCTATCACCTCTATGGGCGTGTTGAGTGTGTTAGTCATGTTAGTGTGGACGCCGTCTACACCGTCTGAGCCCGGCCTGGCCCCTGACCCGCAGGCTATGGTCTCGTAGAACGCCCATCCCCTACCCCCAACCATCACATTGCTCATTGTACCACAGCTCGCTGCAGGCACTCTTTCCGGCAGGGCCTGTGCCAGGGCTCTTAGAACCACATCGGCTATTCTCTGGCTCGTCTCCACGTTACCTCCACCCACCGGGGCTGGTTTAACAGGGTTCACTATGGTTCCCTCAGGGGCCCGTATAGACACGGCGCGGAAGAAACCCTGATTCATAGGCATTTCCGGGTCTATCACCGACTTCAAGGCAAAAACCGTGGCAGCCACAGTGACGCCGTAGACAGCGTTTAAGGGCTCCTCGACCTGCCTCGAGGAGCCAGTATAGTCAGCCTCGACACTGTCATGGCGGATGGCCAGCCTCAACCTCAGCTCTAGGAGGGACCCGCTGCTGGACTCTACGTAGTCCCTAGCCTCGAAGAATCCCCGGGAACTCTCGGGTAGCTCCCTGATCCTAGCCCTCGCATACCTCTCGGCGTGATCTATCAGCCGCGGCCAAGCCCCCAGCATGGTGTCCACGCCATGCCTGCCTGCGGCCTCGCGTAGCCTGGCCTCGCCCACGTTCAATGATGCGATCTGAGCCATGAGGTCTCCTCTCAGGTACCTAGGCGTCCTGACATTTGCCTCAAACAGCTTCACGAGATCCCACCTAACCCTTCCCCTCTCCACGATCTTCACGGGCTCAATGACAAGGCCCTCCTCTCTCAGCTCCCTAGCAGCACCTATGCTCCCGGGAACGGCTCCACCAATATCCACGTGGTGCGCCTTGTTGGCGACGAAAGCGACCAGCCTCCCTTGATAGTAGACCGGCTTAACTGCTAGGACGTCGTTTAGATGGGTTCCAGCTATGTACGGGTCATTGGTGAGCACAACATCACCCGGCTCCATGCTGGTGCCTTCACTTTCCAGGTACTCGGCCAAGCTCTTGACCCCCACACTCATGCTGCCAAGATGTACTGGTATGTGCTCGGCCTGGGCTACAAGATTCCCCCCGGGATCCAGGATTGCGCAGGAGTAGTCGAGCCTGTCCCTTATATTGGGGCTGAATGAGGCGTTTCTCAACGCGACGCCCATCTCCTCGGAGATAGAGATTGCGGTGTTGCGTATCACCTCTACAGTGGCCGCGTCGAGGCTCCCAGTCACAGGGCTACCCCCTCCTCACCCATATTGAGTAGTCCTCGGCAACCCTTGCAGTATGACCCGGAGGGATCACGATAGTACTGTCGCTATCCTCTATTATTGAGGGGCCGGTAACCAGGGATCCGGGCCTGAGCTTAGGCCTCTCATAGACAAGAGCCGGGACCCACCCATCACGCGGGAAGAAGGCCTCTCGCCTCGAGGACGGCCGGGGGTGGAGGGGGCCTGCAGGCTTGGATCTGGGGAGCCTTGGCTTCCCCGTGACACCGAACGCCGTAACCCTGGCGTTGACTACAATGACGTCCTCGCCGGGGAGCCTATACCCGTATCTCGTCTCGTGAAGCTCCTCGAACCTCCTAGCTGCCTCACTTAGGGACCCGTTATAGGCTACCTTGAGAGTGTGGGACTGGCCCTCATATCTCATGTCGAGAGCTGCGACTATTCTCGACCTCTCCATGCCTATACCCTCAGAGCGGAGGGTCTCAACGGCTTTCCCCGATAACTCCTCGATCACCTTGTTAACCTTCTCTTCCGTGGAGGGATCAGTAGCGCTCGCCTCCACGGCCTTGTAGAAATCATGCCTATAGTCGGCCAGGAGTAGCCCTAGAGAGGAGAAGACGCCGGGATAGGGTGGCACTATTATCTCGGAGATCCCCAGCTCCTCTGCTAGCTCTGCGGCATGCATGGGGCCCGCCCCGCCAAAGGCGTATAGCTTAAACTCGCGCGCGTCATGTCCCCTCTCAAACGTCACAAGCTTCAGGGCCCTGGCCATAACTGTATTGGCTACTCTGACAACCGACCATGCGGCCTCGAAGACGTCTACTCCGATCTTCTCGGCAAGAGCCTTCAGAGCCCTCAAAGCCAGGTCCCTGCGGAGCCTAATGGAGCCGCCAGCTATCTTTTCTGGTAGCCTTCCAAGAACCAGGTTGGCATCCGTTATCGTGGGCTTTTCGCCGCCCCGCCCATAACACGCTGGGCCGGGGTCTGCGCCTGCACTAACCGGGCCAACCCTTAGAGACCCTCCCGGGTCTACCCACGCTATGGTGCCTCCCCCAGCACTCACTTCAACAACGTCTATGTGGGGGTACCTGACCGTGTAGCCTGACCCCCTCAGAACCCTCCCCATGTGGATTCTAGCCCCTACCTCGTATTCGTCAACAACTAGAGGCTCACCGCCGACTATGCTGGAGGCCTTGGCAGTAGTGCCTCCCATGTCGAAGCCCAGAGCCCTGGCAACTCCATGAATCCTGGCAAAGTAGGAAACGGCTAGGGCGCCAGCCGCGGGCCCGCTCTCTATGAAAGCGGCTGGCCTCTCAATGGCCTGGCCCAGCGAGGCTATCCCTCCATTGCTCTGCATAAGCAGTAGACTGCCCCTAAAGCCTTCCCTTTTCAGGTCTAAGTGAAGCCTCTCTAGGTACCTCGAAAGCAGAGGTTTAAGGGCTGCATTGACTACTGCCGTGCTGGTTCTCTCATACTCCTTCTCCTGGGGATCCACGCTGCTCCCAGTAACCACTATAGAGCCAGGGCATGCCTCCCTAATGAGCCTCTCAGCCTCTGTCTCGTGTACAGGGTTCACGTGGCTGTTTAGGAAGGACACCACAAAGACTTTGACATGGCCGCACCACTTCCTAGCCGTCTCCCTGATCTCGTCCTTGTCTAGGCCTTCAATAATCTCCCCCCGCGGGCCTATCCTCCCCCTAACCCCTACTCTTCTCTCTCGGGGTATCAGGGGCTTTGGCTTTTCAAAGAACAGGTTGTAGAGCTCCGGCCTGTTCTGCCTGCCTATCTCCAAGACGTCCCTGAACCCTTTATTGGTTAGCAGCAACATGCTAGGAGGCTCCAGCCCAGCCTGGCCCAATAGCATGTTAGCGCCAAGAGTGGTTGCATGAACAATAATCGTGACCCTGGAAGGCTCAGCGGCCCCCATAATGGCGGCGAGAACCCCCCTCCAGGGCTCTTTAGGAGTCGAGAGAACCTTTAACGCCCTCAAATCACCACTATCCTCGTTGAATACAACCAAGTCTGTAAAGGTGCCTCCTACGTCAACCCCTACCCTCACACAATCCTCCCCACAAGCAGGCAATATACCCGGGAAACGCGGAAGTCTGCCAAGAAATTTATAGTTCATACAATCTTAGGCACCTTAAACCTAGTTCCAAAAATATGCTTCGACCCCACTCACATGTTTTATACAAAAACCTTACATTCCCTTAGGTAGGAATTTAGAGGTATAGAGCTCTATGGTCAACGACAAGATAGTAACTATAAACTAGTCGGAGCCTAGACAGTAAAGAGAACCTCCCTGTGCCCTCCGTCGGCTAGAAAACATGGAGAAGTAACACCGAGCCTCCCCCATTTATAGGGCTTATGTAGATCCCAGGCGTTCTAGTATCAAGTCTATACTACTAATGGCTTCTTTAACAAGTCTGTCAACAATTTCAGGGTTCTCCCGGTTATACACGGCGTTTCTAAGCTCTTGGAGAGTCTTCCATAGCCTCTCAGAGAGCTCTGGCGAGACTGAGTCTAGCTCGTTCCTTATTTCCTGGTACAGTCTAATGGCTCTTTCTGTAAGGTTCTTAGACACCTCGTACTCGCTTCCCAGAACCACCCTACCATCGGAGACTGCTTCAGTGTATTCTATCGTGAGGAGGTCTAATGCGCTTTTTAGGTCTTTCAGCTTTGGCCCCACACCTACAGGTTCCTCACCCCGGGATCCTAGTATCATTATAGCCGTTATGGCTAGCAGAGCCACTACTATTAGTAGCGATAGTATTATTTTTTGGCGCCTTTTCCTCTCCTTATAAGGTACCCTGACAGCCATTCCCTACCCCCTTTTCACGATAACCAGGGCTCTCCCCTTATGATCTCTCAGAACAGATTCCAGGGCCTGAACCAACTGTTTGGGGGATGCTATGAATGAAAGGTCTATAAACTTCTCATTGTCAACTACGTAAATCTCGGGCGCTATGAGGCTTCCTTTAAGCCTCTTCTTCAATGTGTCTAGTACATCGCCTCCCTCGTCTTTGTATAATTCGGCTTTTCTAGCTTTTAGGAGAACCCTACCAGTCCTGTCTAGCACTACAAGGGAGACCTGTCCATTGCCTAGTCCTGGGATGACGCTTTTCCTCTTATAGCCTAGCACGTAGTATTTACTCTCCATAAACACGGAGATCCCGTCACCTGGAGCTTCCAGAATGGAGCCTGCTATGCGTAGGGCTTCAGAGCGATCTATAGCTCTAGGCCCGGCTTTCCTGAGCGGCATCATCCCGACGGCCACTATCCTGACTGACTTTTTGCCCGGTATACGTTCACTCGTAATCGTTATAGTTGAGGGATCTCCTCCCTTCTCTACGACTGCACTGTAGACCAGGTTCATCAACTCCGCTAGACCATGCTTCGCTAAAGTTGTCGAGGAGACCTCTACTGACTCGGTAATGACGCCTATGGCAGCACCCAGTGCAGAAATCACGTCCGCATTATCTCCAACCTCATAGGGCACACCAAGCTTCAGAGCCACATAGGGGACCAGGGCAAGGGCACCGCCACCACCGCCCAGTATTTTGGCCTTGGAAAGCTCTAGGTCGTGCTTCCTGGCCATGTACTTCACCGCCTCGATAATCTCTATGGAAGCTAGATCAAGGATTCTCCTGGCCAGGTCCTCCGCACTGGTTCTGAGGTACCTGGAAAGGAGACCGAGCGCTATCAAAGCCGAGTCTCTATTACCCTTAAAGCCCACCTCCCTAGGGATAACTCCTAACGCTGCAGCGGCACAAGTTACCGTAACGGCGAATCTGCCGCCTCTACTAGTAATTACTGGGTACTGACGCGGATCCCCCTCTATAGGGCTAACTATATCGACCGACCCGTCCTCTATCTCGCGCGGCTCAGCGAAGACCGAGTACCTGAGCCCTGATATGTGAGCACTTCTAGGACCCACACCTACTATCTCGCCATCCATAACTCTTGGCATGCTGCCACCGGCTACTCCAATGACTAGAACGTCTACCCCTCTAACAGCCAGTGGGTAGTCCATTACCCTAATATAATCGGTGGGCACGCTACCCTCCTTCACGATACCTACATTAGTGCTTGTCCCGCCGACCTCCACGACAACGGCGTTGAAAGCACTCATATAGTAAAGGGCCCCTATCATGCTAGCTGCTGGGCCTGAGAGCAGGGTATAAACTGGTTTCTTCTTTAGAGTATCAAGGCCCGTTATGCCCCCATCAGCCTTCACAACAGCTATCATGGAGTCTATTCCCAGCTTCCTAGCCCCCCTCTCAATAGACTCTGCAACGCTAACCATTTTCGGGATAATACTGGCATTTACAACCGAGGTTATAGCCCTAACCTCTAAGCCGTAGAGGAGGGAGAGCTCGTGGCCCGAGATAGCTGGTACTCCTCTCCTCCAGGCCTCCTCTACTATGAGCTCTTCGTTGCGAGGATCATCAACCCCAAAGGCTTCATTTACTGCAAGAGCCTCGGCGCCCCTCCTTACCAGTTCGTCGATCAGCTTGCCAGCATCGCCGGGGCTTAAACCCTGAGTGGTGTCGATGAATTTGTATATTATCTCGATGCTCTTGTGGGGGGAGACTTTAAGCTCGGACCTCCTGGTGATCTCTAAGGCCTTCCCGGCGTACTCGCTCTTAGACATGACCACTAGGCCGACCCTGGAAGTGTCACCCTCGAGAAGAGCGTTGACGTTATGGGTTGTTGTGAAGGCTACTAGTCTTACATCCCTAGGGTCTATCCCGGTATCCCTCAGCAGCTTTGTCAAAGCCTCAACTATGCCGCTTGAGATCCCATAGGCTGAGTCATAAGAGGTTGGCACCACTGCCTTACCTATAACCCCCAACTCGTCATCAACAGCCACGGCCTTAGTAAATGTGCCGCCAACATCTATCCCTATCCTGATCCTCCCCACTGGGAACACCCCAGCTACTCTGTGCTCGCGATCTTTGAAATACTGACTTTCCTGGCCTTAAACACGTAGAGAAGAGCTGCAGCGTAAGCTATTAGTACAAGAGCCTGGGCTGCCATAGTTTCTATGGTTGGGTGTATGCCTGTTACGTCTGAAAGCGTGGGAGACACTTTATCTGCAAGCCAGTATATGGGGGTCTCTCGGACGTATCCTAGCTCCTGGAGCTCCTCCACGATATTCCCCATAAGCATGAAGGATATGTAAGCAGTGACTGCCACGGAGAACCCTATAAAGGCCCTCATGGGTAGCAGTTTCAGGCCCGCCACTACTATGGCTAGGGCGACGAGAGCTATCACGACTAGCCCTATTATTAGCCCCGACAGTATATATGAGTCGAAGCCTACAGCGGTTCTCTTGAGAACCTGGTAAAACAGCACCAGCTCAAAGCCCTCCCTATAAATGAGCGTGAATGATAAGGCTAGCATGCCCAAGGCCTTTCCCGAGGTAACTGAGTCCCACATCTTGGCCCTTACGAACTCCATCCATTCGGGCCCTCGGAAGGCCCTCAAAGCTTCGAGCCCGACGAAACCTATTATGGCCAGGGCAATAGCCGTTAGTACCACTTCTGCAAAGGCCCTACCAACGCCGCTCAGCTCCACGATCCTGTCTATCACGAACCATGTAGCCAGCACCGCTGGCACGGACAATATAACGCCAAGCCTCATGAACTTTATCATGGCATAGCTTCTAGTAGCTAGTATAACAGCGTAAAGGACGCTAAGGAATATGACGACCTCCACTCCCTCGCGCACGACTATCGAGGACGATATGAAAGTCACTATACTAGCAGCCTTTTCTATAGAGCTCGGATTAGCCATAGCATCTAGCGCCAGCTCTACCCTATCCATGTCACCCAGGATCTCGTAAACCTTGTCACGGACTGCGCCTGGATCCTCGCCAGCCCTGATCATATTCCTCAGCTCGGCAAACCTCAGTTCCATTTCCACAACAAAGTCGGGGTTAACAGCCCTCAGAGGTATTTCTAGCGGCTCAAAGTGCTCGAGGTAAGCATCCCTGGCCAGCGTGAAAGCCTCCTCGGAATCTCCATCAATATAGCTCCTCAGGGACCCGAGCAGCATCTCGCGGACTGCATCGACGTGGTACTCGAAGTTCTCCAAAACCTCTTGGACAGAATACTCGTCGCTAGAGGCTGAAACGGGTGGTGCTATAACAGTTAGGGATAGAAGGAGCACTAGGGACAGAACCCATGCCAGCCGCTCACGCACAGCATGAGTCATCGCTTATCACACCCCACCCGCCCCAGCAGGCCTCCTCTCCCGTAGAAGCTTGAGTATAACAGCCAGTTCCGCGATGGCGAGGACTGTCACTCCTGCAAGGGCAGTCTTACTAACCACGTCAACTCCTCCAGGAGCAGCTACTGTGGCAGCTGGCTGTGTGGTGGGGCTCCCAGCTTCGGGCTTCTCCGCAGCCTCTCTGCCTTCGGCTATGAGTAGGGCCTGGTCAAGCTTTTTCAGTAGCTCATCTGCCAGAGACTCGACCTCGCTTATGGGTGCCCTTTGCGCTATCCTGGATCTAAGCTCTTCCCTGAGCAGGTTCTCTATCTCGTCGTTGAGCTGTGGATCCTTCTCGGCGAGCATAGGCTCGGCCAGCTCGTACGCTTCAAGGTACGCCTCTATAACTAGGCTCTCGGCCTCCTCATACTCCCCCTTCCTATACTCAGCTACAGCCTGTGACACGAGCCTCTTAGTCTCTTCGAGCAGGGCCTGTAGCGGGGCCTCTTCCTCCTCGAGGCCTATCAAATCACGCAGCTCAGTTATTATACCCTTAAGGCCCCACAAGACGGTTCCACGATCAGCCGCGCCTTCCAGACCCCTCCTTACGGCAGCGATGAACTCTTCTATTTCCTCCTTCTCATCGTCTGGCAGGACTTTGGGATCCAGCCTGTAGTAGAGCTGGATGCCCCTCTCGGCCAGCGCTTCAGCCTTGGCTAGCTCTTCCACGCTGGACAATGCCTCCTCGTATCCCTCCACAGAGGACTCCAGGACACCTATTACTACCATTGCGTTAAACACAAACCCCTGCCTAAGGCTCTCTGGGATCCTAAAGGACGCCAACTCGTAAGCCAGGCTCTCAAGTAGCTCCGCTACCTCCCTGGCACCCCCCTGGCGTTCCTCTACTATCGCCTCCAAGTCGTCGAGCTTCTCCTCGATCTGGGAGGCGATCCTAGTGTTGAGGCCCTCGAACTCCTCTCTTAGATCATTCCAGGCCTCCAGGGCCAGGCTTAGGTGTATGCTAGCTCTCTCCTCTTCCCCCTTGTCTAGGCTATTCGCTGCTGCAAACACTTGGGCAAGAAACGCCTCCACGTGCACCATGAAGTCTCTGGCCTCTTCCACGGGAGAGGCGCTTGCTAAGAGCACTGTGGGCATTGCCGCTATCTGCACTATTACTATTAATAGCAGTGCTGCCATGGACCCCTTTAATGCTGGGGTGCGTCGCTTGCTGGGCACGGTTTCCACCAGTTGTTTATTAACACTGTTAATGGTTTTATAGCATTGACTTACCGAATCTAATTCTAAAATGGAAAAACTTTCTATGAAGAAGAGAATCCTAGGATGATACACCTAATCTATACAAGGCGCCCAGGGCTAGGATCGCAAAAGATACCCACTATAAAGTCCCAGCTTAACACCATCTAGCTGATCCGGGTGGTCTCATGGCGCCAAGCTCGCGTCGGCGAAACAATATAATTCGCTGGGCCCACTAACTCTCCAGGGTGAAGTGTAGGGCCTTGGAAAGCATATTCTCCGGAAGATACGTCGGGGCCCCGCTAAGGAGAATCGAGGATGAAAGGCTCCTAAAAGGCAGGGCTAGGTTCATAGACGACATTAGCCTGAGCGGCATGCTTCACGCAGTTTTCGTCAGGTCTCCCTACCCCCACGCCATCATCAAGTCTGTCGATGTAAGCGACGCCTCTAGACTGCGGGGAGTAGTAGCTGTCCTCACGTACAGGGATATAGCTGGCTCTATAAAGCCTTGGGAGTTCGAGGTTCCCTCTGACCCCATGTACCCCCTCGCAAGGGACAAGGTGAGGTATTACGGGGAGCCAGTGGCTGTAGTAGTCGCTGAGGACCCCTATTTGGCCGCTGACGCCGCGGAGCTTGTCTCTATAGAGTACGAGCCTCTAGAACCTGTGGTAGACCCCCTAGAGGCTCTCGAGAAAGGGGCTCCCAGGATACATGAGAGGGCCAGCAGCAATGCTGTCTACAAGAAGTCGTATAAGTGCGGGAGCGTCGAGGACGCGTTCTCCCGAGCACATGTGGTGGTTGAGGATGAACTATCCATGGAAAGGGTGTACGCCGCCCCCATGGAGCCCCGCGGGGTCGTTGCCCACTACGACGGGGAGCAGCTCACCGTGTGGTCGTCCACGCAAACTCCCTTCGACCTGAGGGACGCTATTCTAGAGAAGTTCTCTGACCCGCCCTCCAGCGTCAGGGTTATACAGCCAGACGTTGGCGGCGCTTTTGGAGCCAAGATACCCACGTATCCTGAGGACCTAGTGGTGCCTCTCCTCGCGATGAAGCTGGGGCGCCCCGTAAAATGGTACTCCTCTAGGAGGGAAGATTTCGTGGCTACGGTCCATGGGAGAGACGTTAGGGCACGGATCTCTCTGGCCGCCACTAGGGACGGCAAGATACTAGGCATAAGGGCTAGGATACTAGGCGATCTAGGCGCCTATCCCTCAGATTACTGGCTTCCAGACGTGGCTGCCAGGATCCTTACAGGAGCCTACAACATCAGGAATGGGTTCGTGGAAGTCCTAGGGGTCTGCACCAATAAGACGCCACTAGGGCCCTATAGGGGGGCTGGGAGGCCTGAGGGCATCTTCTTCATCGAGAGAATGGTAGACCTCCTCGCCGACGAGCTCGGCATGGACCCCGTGGAGCTGAGGCTAGCCAACATGGTGAGGCCCGAGCAGATGCCCTACAAGAACTGCTTCGGGTTCAGGTACGACTCGGGAGACTATCCGGGAACCCTTAGGAAAGCCGTGGATCTCTTCAAGGTGAAGGATCTGTCAAAGTGGGCCAGGGAAGAAAGGGGTAGAGGCAGGCTTGTAGGGGTAGGCCTAGCGTTCTACGTCGAGATCACCTCGGGTGGCCCCTTCGAGAGCGCCCATGTAAAGCTGGAGCCGAGCGGCAGGGTCTCCATAATAGTTGGATCCACCCCAACGGGACAGGGAGATGCCACGGGCTTTGCGCAGCTAGCAGCCGACATTCTCGGCACTAGCATTGACAAGATAGAGGTCTCGTGGGGCGATACAGGGCTTATCGGCGAGGGTGTCGGAACCTTTGGTAGCAGAACTATGGCGGTGGGTGGAGGGGCGGTCATAAAGGCTCTAGAAGAGATTATAAAGAAGGCGAGGAAAGAGGCTGCCAAAATGCTTAGAGTAGGCGAGGAAGAACTAGAATACAGGAAGGGACGCTTCGTAGCCAGGAGATCGCCAGACAGGATCATCACATTACTCGACATAGCCGCTGCGACGGGGGGCCTAGAAGCTAAGGTCCACTACGACCCCGGCAGACCGGTATACCCCTTCGGCGCTCACCTGGCTATAGTCGAAGTGGAGAAAGATACTGGGAGGGTGAGAGTGCTCGGCTATAAGAGCCTAGACGACGTGGGTAAGGCCATAAACCCGCTCCTTGTCGAGGGACAGATTGTTGGCGGAGTAGTTCAAGGGCTGGGCGAAGTGCTCTACGAGCAAATAGTGTACAGCCGGGACGGGGCCCTCCTGACACAGTCCTTGTCCGACTACGGGGTACCCACAGCGCTCGACGCCCCTGCAAGAGTAGAGGTTCACCTACAAGAAACACCAACACACCACCCACACAAGGTAAGGGGTGTGGGAGAGATAGGCGCAATAGCAGCCCCGCCGGCCATAGCAAGGGCCATAGAAGAAGCACTGAAACCGCTAAAAATACGGGTGCGCAAAACGCCTGTAAAACCCGAAGAGATACATAGAATGCTTCAACAAGCCGGAAAAGAGGATGACGTGTAGCGTGTCTTTAGGGAGCAATCGCTAATCCCCGGTACACTAGGCTAGGGGCCCCTCGAGCGCTGTGTCGAGTTAAAGGGTGGCTTTAAAACCATGGCGAAAATCCTGGTGATCTCAGAGCGCTGGTGGCCAGAGGGTAGTGGGGGAGAGCTGGCCACGTACTTGATAGTGAAGGGCCTAGCTGAGGAGGGCTTTGAAGTCACCGTTATGCATGGGTCTAAAAAGGCATGGAGGATTCCAGGCGTCAGGCTCGTTTACGAGCCATTGCTAGGGCCTAGGAGTAAGCATCTTTTATGGCTCAACAGTATGAGGCTCGCGAGGAAGGAGAGGTTCACAGGGCTTGTCAGGAGCTCTGACACAGTGTATATCCCCAGGATCTCCTACCCCCTGATCGAGGCAGCCAAAAGACTAGGGAGAAGAGTGGTGGTCCACATACACGCTTACCAGCCCGTAAGCTACAGCTCCGCCGTGCCCGCACCCTTCGAGGAGTGGCGGGGAAGGATAGAACAATTTCAACATAGCCATGAGTTTCAGGGATAACCCGCTTAAAAGCCTACCCACGGCTGTCACCCAGAGACACGTAACAATGCTAGCCAGAAGATGGATTTCCATGGCTGATAGGATTGTCTGCGTATCCAAGAGGCAGGCCGGCATAGTGTCCCAGCTAATGCCAGAGGTGAAAGACAAGATAACGGTCTCCTACAATCCCCCACCCCTACTAGATCCCCACATGAAAGAGGCGATAAACAAGGATCCTAAGCCGCTACTCCTATACTCGGGCGGCGATAGCTACATTAAGGAGTTCCACCTGCTATTAAAAGCACTTCCACGAGTACTCTCCCTGGACAGGGGGCTTAGAATAGTTCTTACAGGAAGCTATGAGAAAGTCCTTCTACAACGCCTAGAGAAGCTGATGGGTCGAAGCAGGGGGAGGGTTAAACTGGCCGGCTATCTACCTTACAGAGAACTGCTAGGGATAAAGGCTCGCTCGTGGGCCCTCCTATTCCCATCAATATGAGAAGAGCCCCTCCCATACGCAGTCCTGGAATCAGTCCTGCTCGCCACAATACCTATAGCCTCGAAGGTTGGCGGAGTCCCAGAGATAGTGGAGGGCACCATCGGCGAGAACTTCCTGTTCGAGGCGGGTAAAGTAGACGAAATAGTCTCTAGGATCGAGCACCTCATATATCTGAACCGCGAGGAGCTCATAAATGAGGCCTACAAAATGAGGAACACGACCGCCAACAAGTTTAATGCCAGCAGAACAGTAAAAGACCTAGCAAAACTGTTCGAGTAGCTAATTTTATAAATGTATAATGTATTTTTAATAATTTAATGGTTATAGTTGTTCACGCCATATTTTAGTAGTGATCCATCCCCGCCTCGCCTAGCTTGGCCTCGATAAACGATGCCTTACCCAAGCCCGTCTCCCCGACTACCAGGGCGCTCCTCATGTGCGGGGGATCCTAAATATGAAGCCTGGGAGGCGTGGCCATGTATGCCAGGATACGCCCCCAGTCCTTGCCTCTGGAGCCTCTTGGGTGATACTCCCACCCTTCACACTTAATACCTCCACGCACCATATAGTATTCCAGGTGTGCTTGTTTGGCTGGCAGAAGAAAGAGTATATCCTGGGAGAAGGCCGTTGATGAAGCCTTCAGGGTGCTCAAGCCGCAGCTAGACTTCCTTAGGGAGCACGACTTGAAGGCCAAGGCTAGTCGCCCCTCTTCCTAGCCCTACTAGCCCTGTAAACTCGCAGTAGCCACTGGTACACTTCTTCCTGGCTCCACTCCCCACCAGCGACTCTTAGAGCTGCCTCAGCAATCCTTCTCGGCCTGGGCAGACTATTCACCCGTAGGAACGCCCAGAGCATTATGGTGGCTAGCCTCTTGTTCCCGTCAGTCAGCGGGTGGAGTGTTATTGTCTCGTAGAAGAGTGCGGCTGCAGCAGCCAGCTTCCTCTCATAGCAGGGCTGGCCCCTGGAGAACTGGAAGGCCCATCTAGCTGCTGCTATAGCTTGCTCCGCCTGCTCTCTGCCGCCACCCTTCCACTGTATAGGGTCACCCGGATACAGCTCTCCTAGACCTTCTACGATCCTCTCAAACACCCTTAGGGTGGGATACCAGATTCTGCATGTCTTCTTACTTGACACGGCTTCCACTCCTCTCTGAGTGCAACACGCTTCACTAGCAGGCACGACTGCTGTAGTAGCCTAGCCACATGCCTGTATACGCTCACTATGTCGTGGTAGCTTCTAGCCCAAGCTAACCCCTTTACAAGCTACCTATTCCATAATCTTTATTTTACTAGGACTATAGGCCTGCTAGGTGGTTGCCCGTGCCCGTTAGTTTAGGTGTTTGTGATACTTTGGCTACTCGGGATTGCTCTGGGCACGGGCTTCCCCCTCAGTACCTCATCCATGCTCGGTGGTTCATTGGAGGCTACATTGGCCGCCACCACTTGGGCGGCCTTACGGGTTATGAGAACTAGTCTCCCGCCCCTGATGGCTACTCTACCGTCATTGGAGCGGGATAAAAGATTGAGACAGGCAACGTATTGAGCGTTAAAAGTGAAACCACATCTTCTACACTTGAATGTTTCCTTATCTACTCTATTCCTCCTATCCACGTAGCCACATAATGGGCAGGTAATAGACGACTTCTTAGCATCGACCCCTATTACGCTCAAACCTCGCTCATAGAACTTGTAATCAATGTATGCTATGAACCTACGGTAGGGGAATGTTGATAACCTATAGTTTAGTTGTTTACTCTTCTTCTTACCGTTAAGCTTTAAGTCCTTGAGGTTCTCTCTAACCAAATCCACATTGTACTCCCTAGCAATCTCTACTAGTAGAGTGGTCATCTTCTTCAATCTATCCTCTATACGCTTCCTCTCACGATGACCGTACTTACCTAGAAGCTTATCACGTACCCTCGGGTTCCTCACTTTATCTTGTATGCTTTTTCCTAATTCGTCTGTAATTGGTACGTATCTTCCTAATGTCGTGTTTAATAGAGAATAGTATTGCCTCTCTTTTGTCATAGTTTACCAATAAACAGTCAATACTATCCTCGTTGATATCTATAATCAGTTTATTCCTATGCTCTTCCACCTCTACATCCTTCCGTATTGTTAATAGTAAGAAGATATTGTCTCCATCGACTAATATCTTGGAGTTCCCTAACTTAGATCCCTTAATCTCTCTTCTAGCATACTCATACTCCATTACAAGGAAATTAATGTAGGTGCCGTTTCCTCTGGATACTGTTAATATTAGAAAACCGTGTCTTCTTTCAAGCTTGTAGGTGTCTATATGTAGCTCTACAACCCTGTTTTCCCCCACCCTGGGTAGTGATGGTGATGATATCTTCTTTCTCTTCTTCTCTGGTAAACGCTTCCACTTATTCAATAGTTTCCTGTAGCTACGGTACATTGCCAGGGCTCTCTTATACGCTTCCTCAACAAACTTGTTGTGTAAGCTAGGATACTTCTCTCTTAGAACTCGGTAGCATAGTTCATGTGCTTTCCTCCTACTACGCACGTCATTCTTAATGATGATGTCTAGTGCTTCTCTTATCATTGATGTATAGTCGTCTAGAAGAGAGTATAGTTGATTTATATCGTTCTTTGTTAGCGGTATGAGTTTAAGCTTAATGGTCTTCTCGATTGTTTTAATCTCCATTGCTTACCACCTCTTCAACGGCCTTTTTATCTTCCTAAACTTCTGCGAACGCTTACCATATATTCTCCCAGCAAAGCTAATCACAATAGCAACGAAATCCTCAATTAACTCTTCTATGTATCCCTTCTCTGTTTCCTCCACTACCTCTACTTTAACGACTAGCACGGCCCTCAGCCCTGCTTAGCACTTGGGGTTCTCAAGTACTTCGTGGTTGTCCTGGCTATCTTCTCTACTAGTTAGCCTGAGGCTTATATGTAGCCTAGTTGTCAGTGACGGCCTCGTATGCTAAGAGGGATGGTGGGCTGGTGCCGCGGCCGGGATTTGAACCCGGGTCACGGGCTCGAGAGGCCCGCATACTTGGCCTGGCTATACTACCGCGGCACCACTACTAGGGAAGAATAACACCGGGGTTTATAAAGTGTTACAGGGGTGTATCTTGTGGTGTGTTGGTAACTGTTTTAACCTAGCCTAACTACTTTTAATAATTATGTCGAGTCATGTCTGGAGGTGTTAGTGTTTTGGCCGACCTTATGAGTGTTGCCAGGAGGGTTCTCGAGTCTAACCTGGGCTTGAGGAGTGGCGAGGTTTTTCTAGTGATAACTGATACTGAGAGGGAGAGGATAGGCCGGGCTCTCTTCGAGGCCGGCCTCGAGTTGGGGGCCGAGGCTGTCCTGGCTGTTATGAGGCCTAGGAGTAGGAATGCCGAGGAGCCTCCCTGGGTTATCGCGGAGGCCTGGAGGAGGGCTGACGCCTTCCTGGCTCCCACCAAGTATAGTTTGACTCACACGCAGGCCAGGAAGGCTGCTACAGATGCTGGTGCCCGCGGGGCTACTATGCCTGGGATAACGGAGGACATCTTTGTGAGAACCCTGTCGATAGATTATAGGGAGACTGTTATACCCCTTGGAGAGAGGCTGCTGAGAGTCCTCCGAGGAGCTAGTAGGGTCAGGATCACTACTGATAGTGGCACTGATGTGACCTTCTCCGTCGAGGGTAGGGAGTTCCACCTAGACTCCGGGGTATACGATAAGCCAGGCTCTTGGGGTAACCTGCCAGCCGGGGAGGTTTACGTGGCCCCCCTTGAGGGTACTGGCGAGGGCAGGGTGGTGTTTGACTCGAGCCTTTCCGGGGGTATCGGCCTGCTAAAGGAGCCGGTAACCGTCACTGTTAAGAGGGGTAGGGCAGTGAGTATTGAGGGGGGTAGAGAGGCGGAGAAGCTCAAGGAGATACTTGAGAGCGTTGGCAAGAGCGAGGCGTTTAACTTCCCGGCAGAGTTCGGCATAGGATGCAACCCTGCAGCCAGGGTTGTCGGGGTCGTCCTAGAGGACGAGAAAGTGTATGGAACGGTGCACCTAGCCTTTGGCGATAACAGCACCTTTGGGGGAGTTGTGAGGGCAGGGGTTCACATTGATGGCGTGATTGGTAGGCCCACTGTTGAGGTAGACGGGGAGGTGGTGATAGAGAGGGGTAAGTGGCTCGTGTGAGGGGGCTGGCATCTTTGACCCTTCTCAAGCAAATACTAGGGGTCATAGACCTCCTCGAAGCGCCAGAGATTAGTAAGGGGGGCTTGGAGAGGTTTTTCGGCAAGCATGATAGCGTAGAGTTGGAGACGGAGGAGATTGCAGGGGATAAGGGCAAGACTCTGCTAGTCAGGATCCATGTTAGGGGGGCAGGCCAGGGGCCTACTCTGGGAGTTGTGGGGAGGCTCGGCGGTGTCTCAGCTAGGCCCGGGAAAGCGGGATTGGTTTCAGACGCTGACGGGGCTATAGTGGCGCTTTCTGTAGCGCTGAAGCTCGCCGAGATGGCCTCGCGGGGCGACAAGCTGAAGGGAGATGTTATAGTCGTGACCCACATAGCTACTAAAGCAGTAGTTAGGCGCCTCGGCGGCGTGGCTATGATGGAGTCCCCGGTGGATATTTTCGGGTTGTTAAAGAAGGAGGCTGACCCCAGGATGGACGCTGTAGTGTCTATCGACGCTACTAAGGCTAATAGGGTGGTTAACCACAATGGGATAGCTATAACGCCTGTGGTAAAGGATGGGTGGATCCTCAGGATCCCCGATGAGATCCTAGACATCTACGTGAGGGTCACCGGCGACAGGCCCGTAATAGTTCCGCTAACCATGCAGGACGTGACACCCTTCACGACGAGGGTGAGGCATATAAACAGTATTGTGCAGCCATGGATCTACACGGAAGCCCCAGTCCTAGGCGTAGCAACCACGGCCAGGGAAACCGTTCCAGGATCGGCTACAGGCGCCACGAACCCCTTCATCCTAGACATGGCCGCGAGGTTCGTCCTAGAGGTGGCTAAGGAGTATACAGCTGGCAACCTTAGGTTCTATGACGAAGACGAATGGAGAGAGCTCATAGCCACGCATGGAGACCTAGGCTCCATGCTAAGGAAAGGAGCCCCGCCTTAGATCGGGGGTTCCTCCTTGTCGCTGCCTAATGGCTGGCAACATATAAATACCTGGACTTGGCCGGGGTGGAGAGCTAGCCCTCGAATCTTCCTTCGTCATACTGGGATAGGGGCGGCAGGCTTTCTGGGTCTATCTTGGCAAGGTCTTGGAGAACCTTCTCCGCTGGAGCCCCTGCCGGGGCGAATACTATCTTGACACCCTCTGAGGAGAAGTATGCTATGCTGGTAGCGCAGCCCCCGCTGGCTACTATAATGCCCACGTCGTTTAGAACCATGTTTTTGAGGGTGCTGTACTTCTCGATGCCATGCATGTGTGCCAGCTCCTCGAGCTCGCGTGGAATCTCTTGATGGGGACCAGAGGAAGGGTCATCTGGGTCGGGAACCATTGAGAAGGGGTTTTTCCTTACCTCTACTATCTTGTATGAGCCATCACTTACCTCCGCTATAAGGTAGTAACTATTATGGGCGAAATGCCCCCAGCCCACGCTCTTCTTATCGTCGCTAGCCACCGCTACTAGCAGTTTCCCCATATCCTTGCGCACCCTACGCTAGAGCTTTTATAGCGTGGCACTTTTAATGATTAGTCTAGACGCTTGCTCCAGCTTTCAGGCTTCTTCCATGGGGATAATGGTTATCTTCTCGCCTATCTCTACCCCCAGCCTGCGGGCGGCGTTTCCCTGGTTAACAGCTATCTCTATGAAGCCGAAGCTGTTAACATACATTATGAGGTCTCCCGGCGTGGCCTCGGAGAACGTCCTGCCCACTACGGCATTGAAAGTGCCCGTAGGCGTCTGGATGGCTACAACCTTCCACCTATGCATGCCCAGGAGGCCCGGCTTAGCTGTTAGGGCCACATTGCCGAACTTGTCAATGTAGACCACTGAAACCCTGTAGCCCTCTTCGTGCTTCTCGACATGGTCTAGCCTAACTTTTTTGAGAGACCTTTTATCTATAGGCTTGCCTAAATCCTCCATATCAACCCCCTTGGATAGTAGGGCAGCGGCTGGAGCGAAGACATCTCTTCCATGGAAAGTGTGCGAGAAGACCCACCTATCATGGGTCACCCTCCCCTTGAACTCCGAAATGGCTCTTTCTGCGAGTTTTTGATAATCTATGGATACTCCCCTCCTGTAACCCTCGGCTTCAACGACAGGATAGATGACTCCATTGTTGGGGCCTATGAGGGTATAGGTGTTTGTCTCGACTATCACGGCTTCCCGGGCCGAGCCCACACCTGGATCCACAACTGTGACTATTATGCTCCCCACAGGCATCCATCTATACGAAGAATACAGCACGTAGGCTCCTGCAAGCACGTTAAAGTTTGGAACGCTGTGGTCTATATCTATTACCTCGGCCTCCGGGTTGATCGACTTTATTACAGCCCTCATTATGCCAGTGTAGGGGCTTAGCCCGAAATCGGTTATTAGGCCTATGAGCCTCAAGCCTTCCATCCCGCCTTGAAGCCCGTCCTCCCAGTTTTTCCCTGTTCTCCGAAGAAACGCCTAGGTAATTATTCTAGGGCCACGTAGGTATATAAAAAGCCTTAATAAGGCCTTCACAGCCACCCCCTAAGCTTCATAGCCCTCACAACCCTGTCTACTGCAATAGTGTAGGCTGCAGCCCTCATGTTATGCTTATCCCTGTCTATCTTTGACTCATAGTAGTCCCACACGCTGTTAAACATCGTCCTAACCTTCTCAACCAGCTTGTTCTTAGCCTCGTCCTCGCTTATCCAGCCACCCATCCTGTTGTTAACCCACTCTATATGGCTCATAATAACGCCTCCAGCGTTAGCCAGTATGTCTGGCACTATGAGCACTCCCCTCTTGGTGAGTATTTCCTCGCCCTCCTTTGTAGTAGGCCCATTGGCTCCCTCCACTATTATTCTGGCCTTGATCCTCTCCGCGTTCTCCTCTGTTATAACGTTCTCTATGGCAGCAGGCACCAGGATGTCCACGTCCAGCTCTAGCACTTCGCTGCTAGCTAGGAGCTTCTCGACCCCCTTATAGTTGACAACCGAACCAGTAGCCTGCTTCACCTTAGACACCTCATCGATTGCCAAGCCCTTGGAGGAGTATATGCCCCCCCTGCTATCGCTGACAGCTACTATCGACGCGCCCATCTCAGAGAGGAACTTCGAGGCATAGTAGCCAACGTTCCCAAAGCCCTGAACAGCGACTCTGGCACCCTCTATGCCTCCCAACACGCGCGACGCTGCTTCCCGCGCAGCCACAGCCACTCCGAGCCCTGTAGATACTACTCTGGCGCGTAGACCGCCTATCTCCACGGGCTTTCCAGTAACTACCCCGAAAAAGGACCCCTTCTTTATCCTCGAATACTGGTCGTAGTACCAGGCCATGACCTGGGGGTTCGTATAGACGTCGGGCGCTGGTATGTCGACATCGACGCCAACGAACTCTGAGAGAGCCTCAAAGTACACCCTCGACAGCCTTTCAAGCTCCCCCCGTGAAAGCCTCCGGGGATCCACTCTAATACCGCCCTTGCCTCCACCATAAGGGAGCCCTGCCAGCGAGTTCTTCCATGTCATCCACATGCTCAACGCTATGACTTCATTCATGGTAGTGTCAGGGTGGTACCTGACGCCGCCCTTGTAAGGCCCTAAGGCGCTATTATGCTGGCTCCTCCAGCCTATAAAGGTTCTAGTAGACCCGTCATCCATCCTTACCAGGAGCTTCAGCTGTATCACTCTCTCAGGCACGGCCAGTGCCTCGAAATACTCCTCGGGGTATCCGAGAATATCGAGGGATTCCCTGAGCTGGGCCTTAGCTTCCTCATAAGGGTCGAGCCTATGCCCCAAATTTTATCCCACATGTAATTCCTCATATTTCAATCTATTAAATGTTTATCCGTTACATTCAAGCAGCGAGCCAAAGGACGCCGAGAGGATCTCCCGAGCGCCCAGGCCCTCCACGGAGAGTGACGGTATGTATTGAAATTAGTTCTGGCCTCCAAAACATCTAATCGGTGGGTGGATGGAGAGGCTCAAGACAGGCGTTCCCGGTTTCGACGAACTGATAGGGGGAGGGATACCAAGGGGTTTTTTCGTAGCGGTAGTGGGGGAGCCGGGAACAGGCAAGACCGTGTTTAGCATACACTATGCTTGGGAGGGTGTGCGAGAAGGGGATAGGGTTATATACGTGACAACGGAGGAGAGCCGGGAGAGCATAATACGGCAAGCAGCAAGCTTCGGCATGAACCTTGCGGGAGCTGTTGATGAGGGGAAAATGATAATAATAGACGCCCTTCTTAGGGGTAAAGGCGATGAATGGAGCCTCTCAGACCTCTCGATAGAAGAGCTCGTGGAGAAGATAATAGAGGCTAAGAAGAAGCTGGGTTATGGCAGGGCTAGGCTAGTGGTTGACAGTATAAGCGCTTTCTGGCTAGACAAGCCAGTAATGGCCAGGAAGTACAGTTATAACGTCAAAAGGGTTCTCTACAAGTGGGACTTCACAGCGCTCCTAGTAAGCCAGTACTCTATAACAACTGGAGAGGCATACGGCTGGGGGCTAGAGCACATAGCAGATGGGGTAGTAAGGTTTACCAGGAGAATAGTAGGCGGCCAGATGATCAGGATGGTTATCATAGAGAAAATGAGGCACACGAGCCACGACCTAAGAGTCCACGAGGTAGACATAGTGGACGGTGTGGGGATGAGGATAGGCGAGCCTCTACAGCTGAGGAGGGAGGATCTAGAACTCATATAAGCAAGCCTAATGTAAGGTTAAAACAAGATCCACAACCGCTAGGGAAACCCGTGTATACGCCCTGGCTAACTATTACTGGGATGCCCGGAGAGTAGGCCTAGGATCCCCCTCCTGTAGATCTTCTCCGTGGTCTCTATTACCAGCTCGTTGTCCCCTATTATCTTTAGTATGGGTCCTGTTATTCCAAGTACATGGTTTATCCCCATTAGTGATGTAGCAAGGGGTTTGGGGTCGAGGGCTGTTATCTTACCAGTGGTTATCCTATTTGCTAGTCTCGACTCGTACGCCTTTCTGAAGGGTATGTAGTACTCCTTTGCTACTCCTAGGTCTATGTACTCTGATTCCCTGACTATCCTGTATATCTGGGCGTTTGCCTCCACGAAGCCCAGGAAACAGGCTGTTCCTTTAACCTCAACTGCTACCAGCTCTTCCATGTCTTCGGTGCAGGTGGTTAAGTAGTGTCGAAGAGTCCTGCCTATCACGTGTAGTATGTCTCTTAGCAGGTCGTTCTTGGAGTTGTATGCCTTGTAGAACATGCCTACCGCGTAGCCTGATGCATCACATATCTCGTAGACTTTTGTTGACCTGAAGGTTTTCCTAGACAAGACTTCGAGTGATGCTTCTATTAGCTTTCTCTTGACTTTGTTTTTTACGTTATCCAGGATTCCATACTCGCTTATTAGGTCTAGAAGCTTAGGAGCCCGTGGAACCTTGTATGTAGCCTGCGTCTCGCCAGCGTCTCTGGCCAAGCCTTTTATGAGAAGGTCTCCAGCCGCTTCTATGCCGGGCTCTCGTTCCTGTTTTAGGCCAAAGACCGTGGAGAATAGGTGTATGAACTGTGCCATGCCTAATAGCATTGCCGAGAGAACAGTGTACTCGCCCTGTGAGAGCGAGGAGGCTAGCCTCTCAGATAAAGCTGCTCCTATAGTCCTTAGCATGGTTTCATAGTATGCGCGTGAGAGGGTGGTGTCTATAAACTCTATTTCCCTGAAGACCCTGTGGAACGCCGCCAGATCCCTGTTATCGGCGAATGTCGACAAGGTGTATATGAGGCTCCTTACAAGTATCGAGGGACTTCTGGTTGATGAAAGGAGCCCTCTCACCATCCCTTCTATGGTGCCTAGAGACTCCTGAAGATAATAGCTTAGGAGGTCCTTCTTGGACTCGAAGTACGTGTAGAAGGAGGAAGTCGAGAGCCCAGCTCCCTTCGAGACGTCACTAATGCTTATGTCAAAGTAGCTTTTCTCGTTTACCAGGCTAGCGAAAGAGGCTAACAGTTTCTGCCTGGTAGTAGACTGCTCTTTCCTCGGCTTAGACCCCAACCCTAACTAACCCTCTAATCGGCGCCTCCTTAAACGGCTACATTGTCTCCCAAATTTCATTAGTTCATGAGAGGATAATAATGGCTTTGGGTTAACGGTTGATTTATATCCTGCAAGCAGGCTCCTAGTTAAATGGTGAATCTCTTGTCGATAAACCCTAAAGGGTCCCTCCTAGACATCGCTGCCTCCAGGGCCAGACTCACTCCGGAAAAGGTAGGTGTAGTCGACTACTTTGGCGGAGAGAGGAGAGAGTTCACTTTCCAAGAACTGAATAGTTTAGCCGAAAGGGTTGGAGGAAAACTGTCGAGTTTAGGGGTGAGGAAAGGCTCTAGAATAGCAGTTATAGCGCACAATAGTGCCGAGTACCTAGCCCTCTACCTGGCCGCTGCCAAGACCGGGTACGTGCTTGTGCCCCTGAACTGGAGGCTGCCACCGGAAGAATTATCATTCATGGTCGAGGACTCCAGGCCGTCAATAATAGTGTACCAGGAAGAGTTCAGGAGTCTCGCTGAAGAGAGCCTTGCTAGGGCCAAGGGGCTAGTAGGCAGGGTAGAAATGGTCGAGATAGGAGAGGTGGCTAACAACGCCGAGCAAGCATCTCCACCTTCAAGCCTGGGCCTGGAGGACCCCCTGATGATCCTCTACACGGGAGGCACCACAGGCTTCCCCAAAGGGGCGATCATACCTTACAGACAGGCTATCTGGAACGCAGTAAACACCGTGCTTAGCTGGGGTCTGACACCTGGGGATGTGGGCCCAATATTCTTCCCCTTCTTCCACACTGGGGGCTGGCATGTGCTCACAGTACCCCTCTACCTTGCCGGCGGCAGGCTCGTCCTAGTGCCAAGATTTGACCCTGACGAGGCTATTGACGTTATAGAACGCGAGTCTTGCACGGTAGTAATAGGGGTTCCCACAATGTTTCACGACATGGCAAAGTCTCCCAAGTTCGAGAATGCAGGTTTTAGCAGTGTTAGGTTTTTCAAGAGCGGTGGAGGCATGACGCCTGAAAGCGTTGTTAGAAAGTACCTGGAAAAGGGCAAGCCCTTCTATCAAGGCTACGGGCTTACAGAGGCGGGCCCAAACCTTCTTTACACGCCCCCTGAAACCCTGAAGGAGGCGCCTCTAAGCGTGGGCAAGGCGAGCCTCTTCGCCGAGCTGAAGATAGTCAGGGAGGATGGAAGCGAAGCTGGCGTGGGAGAAGTGGGTGAGCTCTGGGTTAGAGGCCCAATAGTCTTCTCAGGGTACCTAAACAGAGACAAAGAGACCCGGGAGACACTGACCAGCGAGGGATGGGTCAAAACGGGCGACCTCTTCATGAGAGACGGGAAAGGCTACTACTACTTCGTCGAGAGGAAGAAATTCATGATAAAGACTGGAGGAGAGAACGTCTACCCGTCCGAGGTCGAAAGAGCGATTAGAGCCCTAGACGGCGTCGAGGAGGCCGTGGTTTTCGGGGTCCCCGATGAGAGATGGGGAGAGGCAGTGGCTGCCCTAGTAAAGCCGAAGCCCGGGGAAACCCTTACCCCCGCCGATGTCAGGGAGAGGCTTAGAAGGCTCATAGCGAGATACAAGATCCCAAAGTATGTTTGGATCGTGGACGAGATACCTAGGACCCCTGTGGGCAAGATAGACTACCAGAGCATTAAGAGGGCTTACTCGGCGAAAGTTGCTAGGAAATAGTGGGGAGCCATAATGTACTATGAGGACTTCAAGGTTGGCGACAGGTTCGTAACACCGTCTAGGACTGTTACAGAGGCTGACATAGTAAACTTTGCCGGTATCAGCGGCGACTTCTACTACCTACACACAGACGAGGAGAAGGCTAGGAGGTCAATGTATGGCGGTAGGATAGCCCATGGAATGCTCGTAGTCTCAATGGTTACAGGCCTCTGGTTCCGTCTGGGGATCTTTAACGACTCTATCATAGCCTTCTACGGCATAGACAGGCTAAGGTTCACGGCCCCTGTAAGGCCAGGCGATACGATTAAAGCCGTGCTGACTGTGGTCGATAAAACGGAGAAGGAACTGGGAGGCCTGGTCACTTTCAAAAACGAGGTGCTTAACCAGCGCGAACGGCTGGTCGCCGTGTTCGACGCCAAATTACTAGTAAAATATAGGCGTCGCGCTGAGAAGGAATCATGAAGATCCATGATTTTGTCTTTAGCTACCATCACTTGCCTAGCTCTTGTAGCCTTGAGGCAAACCTGTAGAGGCCTCCCCCAGCTATGCTGAGCCCCGAGTCAATTATAAAGACCTGGCCCGTAATGTTTGAAGCGCTATCGCTGGCAAGAAAGGAGACAACCCTAGCTACCTCCTCTGGCTCCACAAGCTTTCCCGTCAGGGTTTCCCTTGACGCCCATTGATCCGGATCCTCGCCGAAGAACTTGAAGAAGCTCACGCCCATGTCTGTCCTCACGAAGCCCGGCGCTATAGCATTAACCGTAACACCGCTCCCCCGCAACTCCTGTGCAAGGGCCTTTGTGAACCCTATCAACCCTGCCTTGGCGGTGCTATAGGCTACAAGACCTGCAAGGCCCTGGATCCCGGCTACCGATGATACATTGATTATGCGGCCCCAGCCCTTGCCCAACATACCAGGCAAAGCCCTCCTAGTACATAGATAGGCTCCCCCCAGGTTCACCTTTAAATGCCTCTCCCAGAGCTCGTGCGTCATCTGGGTGAGAGGAGAAATCAGCCCCCAGCCAGCATTGTTGACCAAAATATCCACGCTACCCAGGGTCGCTTCGATGGATTCGAACATCCTATCCACTTCATCGGGTTTCGAGACGTCGGCCTTAAACGCTTCAGCCTCCCCACCATTAGACCTGATAGATGCTACGGTGGATCTAGCCTCCTCATCCCTTTTCCTATAATTCACTGCAACCACATGACCCCGCCTTGCCAATTCCACTGCAATAGCACGCCCTATACCCCTACTAGCTCCAGTAACCAATGCTACCCTCCTAGCCATAAGAGCCAGCACCCAAGCCTGAGAATCTAGAGGGTTTCCCTAATAATAAAGCCTAAATGAAATGGTATGGCTGCAGGACACGTTGATCACTGTTACCCAAGCAGAACTATTACTTTCATAATTTATATTTATTTTTATTTTCTTCTGTTCTCACTAGTTTCTTTTCCTGTTCCACGTTGTCTAGGTACTCCTTGTATAGCCTTAGAAGGGTTTCCTCGGCTCTGCGGGAGTCGCCATATAGCACTATTCCATCGTCTACTATTGCCTTGGCTAGATGTGCCGGGACTGGTAGGTTGAGTACCACGAGGTCTACCCGGGTTTTAAGCTCGTCTTCTAGCATAGCTCGGAGTTTGCCAATTTCCAGCATGCTTCTAGGATGCTCCCTAAGCTCTACTGCCAGGTCAACATCGTTGCCGCACTCCTTCCTGGCTAGGGATCCAAAGAGGATCACATACCTTATGCCCAGCTCCCCGGCAATCCTCCTCAGAGCCTGAGCTACTTCCTCCCTACAGGGGTCAGAGCTTGAATACCTCTCAAGCATCTCAAGGATTCTAGGCATCATTGAATTGATCTCCCTGAAGGCTTCTAGCTCCAGGTCTCTGTCCAGCTCAGCATACATGTGTACCAGAATGTTTCTAAAACCTGCCAAACCCTCGAGGAACCTCTTCTCCTCCTCGCTAGCACCTAGCCTCTCGGCAAGCCACCTGATAAGAGCCCTGTAGGTCTCAGGCTTTGCTCCCCTCTCTCGTGCAGCCAGCATGGCAGCATAGTCCAGGACTGTCTGGGCTATTAGCTGGGCTAGTCTTTCAACTGCATAGATCCTCTCCTCGCCTCTCTCGTAATCCTTGAGGGCTTCTGTAAACTCCTCGTAGTAGCTCCTAGCAAGGGATACCAGGCTCTTGAGCCTAGGCAAGGACTTTCCCTATTCCCCTTAAAGGGTTACATGGGATATTTTGCTTGTTGCCGTGACCATAACAGCTTTACTCGTCCTACTCATAGCTCATCCTTGGGTTCGCCATGCCTTTCCCTTAGTATCCTCTTCAGTATCTTCCCCGCGGCGTTTCGCGGGATCTCGTCTATTACTGCCACGTATTTGGGTACCTTATACCTAGCCACTTTGCCCTGGTACACGCTTAGGAGAGATTCCTTCGTGGGCCTAGCTCCTTTGGCAACCTTTACTAGTAGCTTTGGGACTTCCCCCCACTTCTCGTCGGGAACCCCTATGACCGCTGCGTCTTCTACTAGGGGGTGTGTTAGCGCTATCTCCTCGAGCTCTCTTGGGTAAACCTGCTCTCCCCCACTCTTGATAATGTCCTTCTTCCTGTCAACTATGTAGTAGAAGCCCTGCTCGTCATAGTAGGCTATGTCGCCCGTGTATACGCAGCTGTTTCTCAGGGTTTTAGAGGTCTCCTCGGGCATCCCCCAGTAGCCGGAGAACGATAGGGGGGAGCATACGACTAGTTCGCCGAGCTCTCGGGGGCCGGCTGGGGACCCGTCTTCCCTTAACACGCTTATCTCGTTGAACGCGAAGGGTTTCCCGACACTGCTCCACCTATGCTTTATCTCGTCTAGGGAAAGCTCCCATATTGGCATTGTGAGGTTGTTGGGGCCGGCTTCCGTGCTACCATATCCCTGGGCTATTTTGACTTTCTTCTCCCAGAACCTCTCCAGTATCTTCTTATTGATGGGAGCGCCTCCGCTGAGCATCCACTCTACCTCCTCGAACCTGGCCTCTCCGAAGGATTTGTGGCTCGATACCATGTAGTAGATCGTGGGTACCGCGAATACTACGAAAGGCCCCTTCTCGGCTTCAACTAGTTCTACGAGCCATGCTGGGTCAAATCTCTTCCTCAAGAATATAGTGCCCCCAACGGCCAGCAGGGGTAGTGTTAGCAGGTTCCACCCTCCCGTGTGGAATAGTGGTAGCATTATGGGGGCTCTAATTGATCTGCTCAGCCTCCAAGTCATTATTTCTGACAGTATGTTGAAGAGTACCTGCCTCACGCTAATGAGGGCCCCCTTGGGAAAGCCTGTAGTGCCGCCCGTGTAGAGGATCATCAGGGGGTCCTCGAGGCTTAGACTCTCCCTAGCACTGGTCCTGGACCTTAAAGCCTCCTCATATAAGTAATCGCTACTCCTGGAGTCGCCGTTTATTGATACCCTGAGCACTTCCCTCTTGGCCTCTTTTAGTGCCTCTTCCACCACGCCGGTAAAGCTGGCATCGTACACTATAACCCTGGGCTCTACGTCCCTCAGTATATAAGCTATCTCTCTGGGGGCTAGCCTCCAGTTTATGGGTACATAGATTGATCCCAGCTTCCACGAAGCGTTGAGCAGGTCTATAGTCTCTATACTGTTATACGTGAGGACAGCTATTCTCGAGCCCTTCCCCACGCCTAGCTCTCTTAGAAACCCAGCCACGGCCCTGCCTCTAAGCTCTAAATCCATGTAGGAATGCTTTCTCCCAGTATCGTATTCAATCACTGCAGTAAGCGAAGCGAAATGCCTAGAGGCGGCCGAGAATATATCAGTTTCGGGGTATGTGTAGTGGGATGGCTCGGTCAAGAGGGTTCACCCGTCCCAGGATCGGGTTTATAAGGGCTCCATACTAAATAGTGAATTAGTATTCGTTATAAGTGTTAGTGCCCCGCAGTATTCGCTTGAATAATTAGAGCCTATATTGATCGGGGATTCATGGTTGGGTGTTAAAGAGTTGGCCGGGCTTGTTAGTTACGGCCTCTACCTTCCCTCTAGGATCGTCACCCCAGACGACGTAGCCAGTACTAGTGGTATCCCCCCGGAAGTCATTGTTGAGAAACAGGGATGGAGGAGTAAAAGGGTCAGCGAAAAGGGGGAAATGCCTACCGAGATGGCTGTGAAAGCCTCGCTAAAAGCCCTGGAAGAGTCCAGTAGAAAGGCGGGCATAGGCCCTGGGGATATAGATGCAGTTCTCTATGTTGGGAGCGAGTTCAAGGACTATGGCGTGTGGATGGCAGCCACTAAGATACAACACGACCTTGGCATAAACAGGGGTTTCGCCTTCGACATAACAGCAATGTGTGTTGGAATGGTTCTAGGACTGGCTCTCGCGAAGAGGATGGACGGGATGGCCAACAACGTTCTGCTAGTTGCCGCTAGCAAGGAATCCTACTTAGTGAGAGAGGGCGACAAGGATACAACGTGGCTACTCGACTTCGCTGACGGGGCCTCGGCCGTTATAGTGTCTAAAGGATACCCCAGGAACAAGATACTGGAGAGCTCCTTCATGAGCGACGGCAGGTTTTACGGCGCCGTTGTCGTGAAGGATCTTGGGGCTGTAAGGCTTGCAGAGGGCGGGTATCAGGGACGCCCCTACTTCGAGAGCTTAATGGACAAGAAAGAGTTAAAGGAAGAGCTAGGCCCTAAGAGTAGGGAAGCCTTTAACAGAGTTATAAGAGAGGCCGTAGAGCTAAGCGGGTACTCTGTCAAAGAAATAGATCTCCTAGTAATTAACCACATGAAGAGGAGTTTCCACTATAAGCTAGTGGAGGACCTGGGGATAAGTCCTGAAAGGGCTCCATACCTCGAGGACTACGGACACACCCAATCAAGCGACATGGTTATAGGACTCGATATAGGCTTGAGGAAGGGTCTGGTCGAGGAGGGATCACTCATTGTTTTCGCTTCTGGAGGAACAGGCTTCCTCTGGGGAGCCACGGCTCTGAGGTGGGGTTAATGCCTTTCGTTATATCAGGAGACGCCAAGATATACTATGAAGTAAAGGGGTCTGGGCCCCCTCTAGTGCTTGTTGAAGGGCTGGGCTACGCCAGCTGGATGTGGTTTTTCCAGGTAGAAGACCTGTCCAGGGATCACAAGCTCGTCATTTTCGATAATAGGGGTGCTGGGAAGTCGGATAAGCCGAACTATCCCTATACGATGGAAATGTTCGCCGAAGACCTCAGAACCATTATAAGAGAGGTTCTACTAGACAGTCCTGCCCATATTCTAGGGGTTTCGATGGGCGGCATGATCGCCCAGGAATTTGCCCTTAAATACCCCAGCCTGGTAAAGTCTCTCATACTAGTGTCTACCCATCATGGGGGGCGAGACATAGATCCTACCCCACCAGAAACTTTGCAAGCAATGTTCGGCGAGCCGCCGCCCCATATTAAGAGTGAAAGAGGCCTCTACAGGTACAAGATGAGCTTTGCACTTTCCAGGGAGTGGATAAACTCCAACAGAGAAGTCCTAGAGAGGATAATAGATCTCCGTCTGAGGGAGCCACAGCCACAGGAGGCCTACATTAACCAGGCCAGGGCAGTTATCGGGTTTGATGTCTCAAAACGGCTACATGAGATAACCGCTCCAGTCCTCATAGTACACGGAGATCAGGATAGGGTCGTCCCTGTAGGCAACGCCTATAAGCTACACGAAAGGATCAGAAACTCTAGCTTGGCCATATTCCGTGGCGCAGGCCACTTGGTGATCATGGAGAGGCCTGCAGATTTCAATAACCTGGTAAGGGTCTTTGTGAGAGAGGTTGAGGGGGGAAGCTACACGCCTAGAAGAGAACCGGTATTCCTCTAGTATTGTATCGTTATTCAACAAGTATATGGAAGTCCTCGGGATGACTTGTAAATTTATATATTGGTGAATCATTATTCATAGATTGAGGGTGTTAAGCGTGGAACTCTATCCAACCCTAAACCCACAAGCTAAAATAGCAATTATAGGAGCATTTCTGATAGCGATAATAGCTTTCGGGAGCCCCCTTTCAGGGCTGCTTACCGGCGCACAGGAGGCTAAGAGTGAGATTAGGATAGCCTTGCTCCAGCCTAGAACTGCGCCTGTTCTTAATTTCTATGGCACGTGGGCGATCCAGGGTTTCCATCTTGGCCTAGAGTATGCTACTGGCGATAAGAAGCCCGAGAACCTGGAAAAACTACTCAACATGGAGGACGCCGTTTACAGGCTGCCAGACGGGCGCTCCATAATAGTTAGGGTGTTTGACACGCAGGGCAACCCTGACTTTGCTGCCTCAAAAGCCAGGGAAGCTATTGAAGAGTGGGGCGCCGATATACTTGCCGGGGTTACCTTTAGCAGCGTGGCAGTAACTGTAGCCGCAGTGGCCAAGGAATACGAGATACCCTTCTTTGTATTTCCCGCAGCGGCAGCCACTATAACACAGGAACCGGTGTTCAGCAAGTATGTCTTCAGAGTAGCTAGGAACGTGGAACAGGACGCTCTAGCCATGGCCTACTACTCCGTGGAAGTCCAGGGCTACAAGAAGTTCGCGATACTAGCGGCAGACTACGAATTCGGATGGTCTTATGTAGAGGCTATTCAGGCAGCTCTCTCCAGGTATCCTGGCACTAGGATAGTCCAGATCTCGTGGGCTCCCCTGACAACGACAGACTTTAGGCCTTATTTAGAGAGGATTAGAGAGGCCCAGCCAGATGTCCTGATCCTGGTATGGGCCGGCGACTTCAGCCCCATATTTAGGGATCTAGCTGCTCTAGGCATGCTAGAGGAGATCCCTCTAGCCAGCTTCATGGTAGACCTGTTCACGACTAACTTCCTTAACTTCTGTATACCAGGCCTAGAAGGTATTCTTGAAGGGCTACAGGCGATAACCTATGACGCATATAGGGCTAATCCTAGCCCAATGTACGAGACCCTGTCAAGTATGATGGTGGAAGAGGACATCAGACCCTACGACTTCCTTGAGGGCCACCCATGCGAGGCCCTAGATAAACTATCAAAAGCCAGAGTACCGGATCTCTGGCATCCGCCGGCTTTCGCTACAGCCCAATTCATAGTAGACGCTGTGAAAGCCGTGCCAGACCTAGACAAGGACAGATTCATAGCGTACCTTGAAGGAAGGACCATGGAGACTCCTATGGGGCTAACTACTATAAGGGCTGAGGATCACCAAGCCTTAAGGCCCTTCTTCATAGTCAACATAACAATAGATACGGATCCCGAGTCTGAGACCTACGGCTTAGCTGTAGGCAAACACGTAGACACGATACCCCTAGAAGTGGTGACGCCAAGGATCCTGACAAGCTATAAGCCCTATCCTAAAGAGTTCTCAGTAACCCTCTCAGTACCCTCAACAGTAGGGA
Organism: Desulfurococcales archaeon; assembly: GCA_015521705.1. Classification (GTDB taxonomy): domain Archaea; phylum Thermoproteota; class Thermoprotei_A; order Sulfolobales; family Acidilobaceae; genus S141-84. The sequence continues at coordinate 21,574 of WANR01000038.1, read as the reverse complement.
CTGTACCATTCACGACCAGACTAACAGCAAGCATAGAGGGGGGTACACCCCCATACGAGTGTACTTGGAGTCTAGGAGACGGAACCTCCAGGGAAGGCCTCACAGTGGAACACACATACAGCGAGCCAGGAATATACAAGGTTGAGGTTAGGTGTAGCGACAAGATAGGTCTAGAAGCCTCAGACTCTGCCGAAATAGCAGTTGTCAGGAAAGAGTCCTTGAAAGATGTGGAGACAACACCAACAAAGACTCCGGAAAAGCCTCCAGAGGAGAAAACCACCAGAATAGAAACCGTAACAACTCCAGGGGCTGAAGGCCTATCAGCTCTAACTATAGCACTGGCAGTAGCCGTGATTGTTCTACTAGCTACGACGATTTACTTAGCCCTAAGGAGGGGAGGTTGAAGAGAGGAAATGATACTGAAAACGGAGAGTCTCACCAAGAGGTTCGGAGGGATAATAGCTGTAAACAGGGTTACGTTGAGCTTCGAGAAGGGCTCTATAACGGCTATAATAGGGCCCAATGGTGCGGGTAAAACAACTTTTTTCAACCTAATTAGCGGGCTTATCAGGCCCGATTCTGGCAGGATAATCTATAGGGGGAAGAATATCACGGTACTCCCCCCACACGTTAGAGCTAGAATGGGTATAGCCAGGTCCTTCCAGAACGTGAGCTTATTCCCCCATCTCACAGTAATAGAAAACGTTAGGCTCGCCGTGCAGGGTGTTAATGGAGGTAGGCGTAACTGGAGCATATTCTCGAGAGCCCTCGATATGGAAGAGGTAAATATGGAGGCGCTTAGATTGCTCAAGCTCGTGAACCTTGAAAATAAGGCCCTAGAACTGGCTGGCAGTCTTCCGCAGGCCGACCAGAGAAAGCTGGACATAGTAATGGCTATAGCGTCTAGGCCTTCCCTGCTGCTCCTGGACGAGCCTACCTCTGGACTCGCCGTGGAGGAGATACCAGATATAGTGTCGCTTATAAAGAGCCTGCGTTCCAGCAACAAGGATCTAACCATCATTATGATCGAGCACAAACTGGACGTAGTGGAGGACCTGGCTGAGAGAGTAGTCGTTCTCCATGAGGGCCGTGTCATAGCAGATGGGTCACCAGGCGATGTAGCAAGGGACCCCCTGGTAGTCGAGGCCTACCTGGGTGGATCATGAGTGAGGCCCCTGCTAGAACTCAAGGATCTCCACGTACACCTGGGCACACTCTACATCATCCAGGGAGTCAACTTCCGGGTTCACGAGGGAGAGAACCTGGCCATACTAGGGAGGAACGGGGCGGGTAAAACCACGCTGCTCAAGAGCATAATGGGGATCCTGAAGCCAAGCAAAGGCTCCATTAAGTTCAGGGGTAGAGACATTACGGGTGCCAGGCTCCATGAGAGGGCAAGAATGGGGATCGGCTACGTGCCCGATACAAGGAGGATCTTCGGCAGCCTCACTGTTAGGGAAAACCTACTATTAGGCGCTGCTGGAATAGATAAAAAGATTATACCAGAAAGGCTCGAGTTTGTCCTGAAAATCTTCCCGGACCTTGCAAAGCTGATGAACCACAAGGCGAGGAATCTGAGCGGTGGGCAACAGCAAATGCTCAATATAGCAAGAATAATAGTGAACCCTCATAGGAGGCTGCTCCTCGTCGATGAGCCCACTGAGGGGCTTAGCCCCCTATATGTTAAGAGGATAAGCGAGGCTTTCGAGGTACTTACGCGTGAAGGAGTCACAATAATCCTGGTAGAGACTAAGCCATTGCTTGTTAAGAGAATCACTAAAAGATACGTCATACTTTCTCATGGGAAAATAGTCAAAGAGGGCGACTCGGGGGAGCTCTTCGAAAACCCTGAAATTATGAGGAGATACATAGGTGTTGAAATGCGCGGGGGCTAGGGAGTATTGTCTCTGGAGACGCTTATTGTGGCTATAGTAGACGGTATAGCCTTGGGTGCCACTCTTTTCATGATAAGTTCCGGCCTCTCACTAATATTCGGCCTCATGGGGATAGTGAATTTTGCCCATGGAAGCTTGTTCATGCTAGGAGCCTATATAGGCTATGAGGTGTTTTCCTCCACCAACAGCTTAGCGCTCGGGCTTGCGGCAGCTACAGCTTCAATGTCTCTCCTAGGAGGAACCATAGAGAGCGGGCTTCTTAAGAGGAAGAGTGGAGACGTGCTCGGGCAGGCCCTCATAACTATTGGGGTCATGCTCCTCCTCGACAGGACGGCATGGATAATCTGGGGAGAGACCACCTATAAGTGGGTTCCCGATAGCCTAAAGGGTGTCATAGAGCTTGGAGGCATTATTTTCTATGAGTATAGGCTTTTCCTCATAGCGTTCGGAGCTGTTATCGCTGCCGCCGTGTTCTCTTTCCTCAAGTACACGAACTACGGGACCATAATACGGGCCGCTATAGAAGACAGGGAAATGGTTGAAGCCTTGGGGATCGATGTGAGGAAAACCTTCACCATAACGTTTATCCTAGGATCAGGCCTAGCCGGGCTTGGAGGGGCCGTGCTAGTTCCATGGTTGGGAGTCTATCCCACGCTGGGTATAACGTATCTCCTCTATGCGTTTGCGATAGTGGTTATCGGGGGCATAGGCAGTTTCACAGGTACTCTAGCAGCCTCGTTGCTTGTTGGCGTGACGCAACAGCTTGCCGCGTACTATGTCCCCTGGCTGGCCGAGGCCACTATTTTCATTCTCATGCTCGCAGTGCTCCTACTGAGACCTGAAGGCTTGGTTAGGGGGTGAACAGTCTTAGCCGCTAAAAATGGGGCTCCGGCCAGCTACTGGCTCATAGCGTCATACCTTGTCTTGTTGACGCTCCCGGCCATAATACATTATACAGGGTTCACAAGGCTCACCGGGATACTCACGAGTATTTTCATCCTGTCCCTCTACTCCCTATCCTTCTCTATACTACTCGGGTACCTGGGGCTGCTGAACTTCGGCCACGCCCTCTTTTTCGGGCTAGGCGGTTATACAACTGCCTACGCGCTTAACTACATGGGAGCCCCCTACATGGCTGCTATACTCGCCTCTCTTCTAGTAGGCGCTATCTCAGGCATAGCTCTTTCCTTCATTGTTAGGAGGGTCTTCCACGGCGTCCCCTTTGCATTCATCTCGCTGGCAGTAATGCTCATAGTCTACTTCCTGTACAGGAAGAGGGAGCTGAGACTCCTCAGCGGGGGCGAGCAGGGCATCAATCTGGTGGTACCAGGCTCGATGAAGGCAGTGATTTTCTCAGAGACCCTAGTCATTCTGGGAGCCTTTGTAGTAGCCTCTAGCGTCGTGCGCGCCGTTATAGCTTCAAGGCCCCTCCGGAGAGGATCCACGGCCTTTGCGCCTCTAGCCCTTGCCGGGGTAGTAGCTGTGCTCCTAGCCAACTCATGGTACATAGAAGAGCTCTCGCTGGAATCACCTGCACTAAGGATAACGCCTAACTATTACTTCCTCTCATTAAACCTGCTTGTTCTCTCATACTTATTCACGAAGAGGCTTGTAGAGTCCCCCGTTGGGAGGGTGTGGCTGGCTATAAGGGAGAACGAGCAGAGAGCCAGTGCCTTGGGCTTTGACGTTTTCAAGTACAAAGCCCTGGCCATGGCCATGGCAGGAAGCATGGCTGCCTTAGCAGGTAGCCTCTACGCTCCATTCACCTTCAACATCAACCCGGACAAGGCGTTCTCGCCACTTGTCTCCGTATATGCTATCATCTATTCGATAATAGGAGGTGTCTGGACCCCCCTGGGGCCTATACTTGGGACTGGCTTCGTTGTATTCCTGGAAAGGCTTCTAGCCGACTATACAGGCAAGTGGAGCACCATAATAGTGGGCGCGGTCTTTATAGCGGTTATGTACGCCATGCCGCGCGGGCTGGCAGGACTCCTGGAGAAGGCGCCTAGACTACGGCGTGGCAGGTAAACCATTAAGTCCTCTAGCCTAACAAAGATGTATCGGTGCCCTGCTAGGATGGAGAGAAAACTGCTATTCTTCAAGAACGAGAGGAAGCTTAGGCCCGGAGACTCTAGGCTAGTATCCAGCATTGTATCTGATATAATGGGCAGGTCAAAAGTCTCAGTGAGAATAGCTTCCAGCCACGTCGAGGTCTCTATAGAATCCAAGACAATAGATCCCTCCAAGCTTGGGAAGCTTGAAAGGCTAATAGGAAGGCTTATAGAGGAAAGGGTTCCAGGATCGGAGTCCGAGACAACGCTCTCAGGAGCCATATCCATGTATCGACGATACATGGAGAGCGAGCGTTTCTGGGAGGCCCACGAGATTCTAGAGTCCGTGTGGAGAAGAAACAGGGATAGAGGCCTCCAAGCTCTAATCCTCTACGCAGCCGCCCTGGCTAAAGCCCAGGAAGGAATACTAGACGGGGTGCTCAGGATCCTGGAAAGGATCCGCGCTAGAGGAGAGACCAGTATTGTCAACATTGACTGTGCTAGAACCCAGGCATTGAGGATTCTTGAAGGCAAAAGGGCAGATCCCGTTAAATGCCTGAGCATAACATGATAGTAAGGGGAACCAGTATTGAGAAAACTAGTCCTCCCTCCTGATGTAAAGATCCTAGAAGCTTGTGGAGCCTTAGGCGATGGAAGAGTCCAGCTACACGACCTAGGGAAAGCCTACATGGCTATAGTCACTTCTAGCAGCGGAGAAAAAACCTATAGAGTCGTGGTTAAGCGCATCACAGAAAACATCGTGGAAGCCTATAGCAACGATAATGGAACAATCTACAGGGGCTACATAGGTTACCCAATAATCAGCGTACTCATGCTTCTAGGACTCCTACCCAGAAACAGTGAAGTAGAAAACTCACTAAAAGGGATCAAATGGAAAGAACTAAACGAGAAATACAGGAAATACAGCCTGACAAAGCTCCACGTGATAAAACACGCCTCTAAAAACGTGAAGCCCGAGACCATCAACAGCTTTGTGAAAACAGTAATGGCGAAACTCAGGAGCCTAGAAGTAATATTCGACGAAAAACTGGCAGAAACCGTGGAAAAGTGGAAAAACAGGCTCACATAGAACCTGAAGGCCTCAAGACCATGGTTAAGTACAGAGTGAAGCATTAAAGGATTAAATCCTCCAAGCAATACAAATGATACGCGAACCACATGAGAGGTGCTGAGGAGGAGTTGCCAGCACCCCTTAGGAGAATAGTACTGGACGTCCTGAAACCCATTAAAGGCCCCTCCGTCATAGACGTTGCCCGCGAGATAGGGGCTGTCCTAGGCGTGGAGGGGGTCAACATAACTGTTAAGGAGATCGACGTTGACACCATAACACTAAGCATCACTATAGAGGGGAGCGACATTGACTTCGCCAAGATAGAAGAAAAGCTAAGAGAGCTAGGCTGTATAATACACAGCGTCGACCAGGTTGTCACTGGCAAGAGGATAATAGAGGAGCCAGAAATATAGGATAGGGGCTAGGAGACAGAGCCCAGCCCCTGGAATGCTTCCCTATGCAATTTACTCAGGGTTTCTTTGCATCCCTCCCCCACAGTATCCCTTATTTCCAGCGAAGGCTTGCAGGAGGAGTTCTCATAGTTTTTAAAACTATTGGATAGCCTGTCTAGAAAAGCCCTGTCTAAGCCTATGGCGTAGATGAAGTGTCTAGCCCTCTCCTTTCTTCGTAGCACCTGTATCTCCCCAACGCCCGTACAGCTAGATAGGACAGCTACCAGCCACGAGATCTTGTTGACTGGAACCCTTTCTAACAGACCCTTAGGCCCAAGGGTCACTGTGTACTCCCAGATCTCCCTGTTATCTTTTAAGAGCTTAACGCCTCTTACCTTGATATTCCTCTTCGCAGCCTCTTTAAGTAGCCACTCTATCCTCTCATAGCTGGACTCACTATTCTCTTTGCCGACGAGCTCTATCTCCCCGCTAAGAGGCAGGTAGAGGATATTACTGTACTCTAGCCTAGCCTCTAGGACGAACGATGACTCTAGAGCCTCCAGGGCCCTACGCTTCATTTTCGAGGTGAGAGCTACACCCATTAGGCCAGGCATCACTACTATCATCGGCACTCCGATCGAGAGGCCTTTCTCCACTAGAAACGCCAGCCTAGAAGCCCTATCACTCTCGCCAAACTCCTCATACGTATAGACCTCTACCCTAAAACCTACTGCAGATTTGATCACGGCGTTCAGTACAGGAACCTCATCTATGCTAGGTAAACGGATGCTTTTTACGACAACCCACAAGGTCTCAGCATTCTTGCTTCTAACGGGCTCTTTAGGCGGCTCGCTGGCTATGACGGGTTTTATAGAGTATATCCTTGACTTCTCGTATAGTTCCAGGCACTGCCTTGCACACTCCTCCGGTAGACCCTCTTTAGGGCTCATTTCTTAGACCTCGTGGTCTCCCTGCCAGTAGCCAGAGGCATGCCCCCCTTCCTGGACCCTCTTATTTCCCTGACCCTTTCAGCCGCTTCGAGAACATTTAGCCATTCAAGCATCTCTCCAGGGTCCCCGCTATTCATCGCCTCCCTAATCCTTACAGCTGCATAGTAGGCTACTGTCGAGAGTATCGAGTCTACCTCGGCCTCTCTGGCCTCTTCCTCGCTACTAACTATTAGGACCTTGCCGTGAACAGGACATATAATGTCGCCACTTCTAAGCTTGAAGAGCGGTAAGCCATCCATTGGGCAGGTTTCTGCCAGCATTGAGGCTCCTTGGCTGACAAGCTGAGCCATCCTCTTCACAACCGCTGGGTCCTTCCTAGGATCCGACAAGGCTGGGCCACCCTAAGGCGACTCTCCAGGTAAAACAGTGCTTCCTGGCTCTATTATATCGACGTGAGGCTAAGGGGGCTAGGATCCTGAGATCCTGACTGGCAAGAAAAACTCTGGAGGCTGTTGATGTCTACCCTTTGGACTCCTCCCCAGCATCTTGTTGCGGCTGTGTTGCAACGTCTTTTATCTCTTCCTCGCTGAGGGTTCTCGAGGGAGGTGCTGGCACTATTCCTTGAGGTCTCAAAAAGATTACCGCCAGTATTAGGACGCCTATGAGAATGTATTCCAGGGCGTTGGCAAAGCCGTCGGGGTTGAAGCCCAGCTCTCCCACCCTGAGTATCTCCACTATCTCCCTCTTATAGATCCTAATAGGCCACAGTATTAGGACACCCGTTACTATAGCAGCGAGGCCGACCCCCTTATTGCTAGACATTCCCCCGAGTATCATTAGAGCCCAGGGCCAGAATGTCCAGAGAACCCTGTCGAAGACGGACTGTGCCGCCACGGAGCCTCCCCCTATCCACGGGTTCATAGAGTAGAGGGCGCCTGCAAGCCCTGCCAGGGCGCTCCCCAGTATCATGGAGTCCCTCCTAACAGCAGCCACATCCTTGCCAAGAGCCTTGGCAGACTCTTCGTCATCTCTCACAGCCCTGAACAGCCTGCCACTAGGCGAGTTGTAGAACCTTTCAAAGTAAACATAGACGCCCACAGCCACGGCTAGTGTAAGTATGGTAGCCGCCAGCCCCGGATTACCTGTCCACGCTAGGAGGGCTGGTGACGAGAGCCCCACGGTAGGCGTAGCACCCATTATCTGGGGCGTATATGTTACGAACACCCTGAGACCCTCGGAGGCTGCCAGCAGCATTATAGCCAGGTACTCGCCGCGAAGCCTTAGGGCAGGGAATGAGGCCAGCCACCCGAGCAGTCCTCCCATGACTAGGGAGAGCACTATTGCCAGCACTATTAGCCCTATAGACGTGAGAGGGTGCTCGGGGAAGAACTCCCTGTTAAGAATGCTTAGGGTCACGGTGTTGTCTTCTATAACCTTCGATGCCCCTATCCCGGCTATAGCAGCTGCTATCTGGGATACAATATTGCCCACGACGATGCCGCCTATAGCGAAAAACATTGCATGGCCGAAGTCGGGGATCCCCGTTACTCCGGCCTTGAGGTTGAGAGCGGTCGTTATTATGTAGTATATTGCAATGTATGTCAGGATCTGCTGGGCCAGAGAGGATACCTCAACCACTCCTCACACCCCTACTAATGAACCTAAGCCTCAGGAGCCTGCCCAGGGCCCGCTTCCACCTGACAGAGGCCAGGCCTTCAGGCATGAATAGGAGCACTATGACCACGGCCGCCATGGAGAAGACCTTGCCAAACTTCAAGAGGTTCCCATAGCCAGTCACGCCGACAAGGATGTTTGTAAACAGCTTCTCTACCAGGCCTATCAGGAACCCTCCACCTATGCTGCCGAACACGCTGTTGATCCCCCCGACAATGCTCCCGGCAAAGGCGCTAACAACTATCTCGTCCGCTGGCGAAGTAGCTGATATTGGCTTCAATACGTGGGTTCCGAAGAGTATTATGAACCCAGCAACGCCGGCCGTGGCGCCGCTTATGGCCCAGGCTATAGCGTAAACCCTGTCAACGTTGATGCCAAGCACTCTAGCCAGGTCTGGGTTCTCCACGGAGGCCCTCATTTTTATCCCAAGCTTTGTCTTGAAGAGGAGCAGGAAGAGTATGACTGAGACGGCGATCGTTGCGGAGACTCCCATGATGAACATGCCCCTTATAACCACGTCGCCGCTCCAGATCCACACGTCATAGGACGTCATAGTCATGCTGGTGCTCGAGATCCCTATGTTGGCTTCCGAGGCTTTAGAGTCTAGGTAGGGCAGCGTGCTGTACAGGAATAGCCCAGCTACTAGTATAAAGTCGTAGGCTAGAGTGGCTATCATCAGTTTGAGGAAGTCGGCTCCCCTCCTCTGGAGGGGCCTCAGGATGGCGTAGTACTCGACAAGGGCTGCGGCGGTCGCCGCTGCCACGGAGGCTAGGAGTCCGAGAGCGTATACTGACAGGGGCAGGGGTTGCCTGACCACTCCAATAGCGGTCTCAAAGGTTTCCAGGTTGGGCTTCATGCCTAGGTAAGCCATTGACGCTGCCACGACTGTCGCCGCGGCATAAGAGCCTATTATCGCTAGTCTAGGGTGGGCAAAGTTGAAGACGCCAGTCGTCATGTATGCGAGCGTTATGCCGAGGCTTAGCAGAGACAGGATCCCAGCGTATATGAAGGAGTTCATGACAGTGTTTATGTCGACTGGCACGCCTATTCACCCAGGCCCAGGTACATCTTGGCCAGGTCCTTCCTGGCCAGCAAGTCGCCTGCCTTGCCCTCGAACGCTATTCTCCCGTTAACCACCAGGATCCCCTTATCTCCTATCTCGAGAGCCGCCCTAACGTTCTGCTCTACCAGGATTATGGTGTAGCCCTGCCTGTTCAACGCCTTAATAGAGTCCAAAACCTCCCTAGCTAGCTTGGGCGAGAGCCCCGCTGTAGGCTCGTCGAACAAGAGTATTTTTGGCTTCCTCATGAGCCCTATACTCATTGCCAACATCTGCCTCTCGCCCCCACTGAGAGTAGCGGCTTTCTGTCCCAGCCTCTCCTTTATCCTCGGGAATAAGCTATAGATCTCCTCGATCCTCTCAGAGAACACGCTTGGTGGAAGATCATAGCCAGCCAGTCTCAGATTTTCCCACACAGTCAGGTTCCTAAACACGTTCTCCAGCTGCGGTATGTACGCCATGCCTAGCTTAGCTCTTTCATGTGGAGGGAGCCTGGTTATTTCCCTGCCCTCAAAAAACACTCTACCACTATAGACCTTTGTGAGCCCGAAGATCGTCTTGAGTAGGGTGGATTTACCGGCCCCATTAGGCCCAACTATAGACGTTATGCCGCCGCGCGGTATGGTTACTGACACGTCGAAGAGCGTCTGGAACTTCCCGTAGCCAGCGTTTAGCCCCTCTATCCTGACAATATCGCTCAACACTAGCCACCTAGGTAGCTCTCCAACACTTGAGGATCGCTGAGCACCTTGTCAGGCTCCCCCCAGCTTATTACCTTGCCTAGATTCATCGCATAGGCATAGTCGACGTAGTGGGATATAAGGCCTATCCTGTGCTCTATTATGAGGAAGGACATGCCCCTCTGCTCAACCAACTGCCTTATTCTCTCGAATATCTCATGTACAAGGCGGGGATTAACTCCGGCCGCGGGTTCGTCCATTATTATGGTATCGGCGCCCCTCATAATGGCCCTGGCTATCTCGAGTAGCTTAAGCTGGCCGCCACTTAGCTCGGAAGCCCTCTTATCCCATGCATGAGCCAGCCCCACCCACCTAAGGATCTCGAAAGCCCTAGCAGCCGCCCTCTTCTCGAACAGCTTCCAGCGCCACCTAGCTATAGGGCTAAGGTAGGGGTTCTCGCCCGGGTTCCCATCAACGGCAGTCATAACGTTTTCCAGCACTGTAAGGTCCAGGAACGGCCTTGGTATCTGGAAGGTTCTGGCCAGGCCCAGCTTGGCTATCTTGTGCGGCGTCATGCCAGTTATGTCGGTTCCCCGGAAATAAATCCTCCCAGCATCAGGCTTAATGAACCCGGTTATTACGTTAACCAGCGTAGTCTTGCCACTACCGTTAGGGCCTATGAGGAGAGTCACCTTGCCCTCAGGCACTACAAGGTCTACGCCGTCAAGCGCCACTATGCCTCCGAACCTCTTAACGACCCCCCTAACCTCTATAACTCTTCTATCCTCTGCCCGGCCCCTCATTCCCACCAGCTCCACCGTGCCCAAGCATCATGAGGAGATAAATATAAGCCGTCAAAAATCCCATTATCATTATTATTTAAAAAATAATTTAAGGTTTAAAGCAGCTTAGGATTCTATCGTATATTTGGCTACCTGCGCAGCAGCAGTGCGGCAGCCACTACAATGATGATCAACACTATTACTGCAGCCACAAGAGTCCCGCTTATACCCTCCTCAGGGGTCTCTGTTGCAGGAGGCTCTGCTGGGGCTGGGGACGGGGCTTCTGTCTCTGTTTCTGTCTCAGTTGGGCTCGGTGAAGGGGAGGGTGACTGGGTGGCCATCTCAGGCGTGGTCTCTTCAGGTGTTCTAGTCGGCGAAGGTGTCGTCTCTTCAGGCATGGGTTCCATGACTTCTACCTTGAAGGCTTCGCTCACCAGGTCTGGGAATGTCTTACCGTCTGGTAGCTGGAACCACTCGTTCTTGTCCTCTATACCCTTGTAGACTCCTACTTTGATCCACTCACTGCCCCTTATAATCCACCAGTCGTAGTCTGCAGTTGCCCTGTCACCGGCTTCATTGAGCGGGAACTTGCCCGTGGCCGCCACTTGTGCGAACTCGTCGCTTTCCACTATCTGGGGTATCAGTTCTTTAGCCTTGTTTACTAGCTCGTCGAGGTTGTCGGTGGGCCCAGCCTGGAGGAAGGCCAGTGCTAGGGCCCAGACAGCGTCGTGGGCGGCCATTGCATAAGCGTCGGGCTCCTCTCCCACCTTAGCTTTTACAGCCTCTATGACTTTCTCCTGGACGTCAGTCTTAGCGGGGCTGAATATGGGGTTGATGAAGAGGGTCTGCTCGGCGAAAGAGGCTGCTATGGGGTCCTTGATGAACTCTGCAAGATTAGCTGTCCCATCGCTGCCCACCCAGAACACTTTAGACAGGGTTGGATAGGCTGAGGCCTCAGAGAAGAGCGACGCTATCTCCTTGAATCCTATAGCTATCACAGCCACCTTATTGGGGCCATACTTGGAGATCAGCTCGTCCATGTCGGCATTAGTCTGGGCGGCGATCCCTGGGAAGTCGGGTGACTCAGGGTTGTAGCTATAGATGTTCTTGACCTCTATGTTCAGGGGTTCGAGCCTCTCTACTATGGCGTTCTTTAACCCCTCGCCCCAGGTGTCGGCCCTGTTAATTATGACCACTCCCTTTATGCCGAAGTCCCTTAGGAGAGAGGCCACGGCCTGGCTCTGCACGTCATCAGCCGGACAGAACCTGAACACGTTATCGCCGGGTATTGCTAGCTCTATTGCCGTGCTCGAAGGACTTATGAGGAGCACGTTCTGGTCAGTGGCTAGGTCTTTCAGCTTCTTGACCTCAGCGCTTGTCATGGGCCCTACTATGAACTTTATACCCTGGGCTACCAGCGAGTTGTACTTAGAAACCGCCACGTCGGGCTTTGTCTGGGTATCCTCGACTACAAGCTCAAACCTGAACCAGGCATTCTGCTCCTCCAGGAACTTGTTAACGTTTTCGACAGCAACCTCTACAGCCGCCTGGGCCCTTATACCGTAGCTCTGGAGGTCACCTGTTAGTGGCAGTAGGCCGCCGATCGTTATCGTCGTCTGTGCCTGCGCGTTCGAGCCTATGAAGACAGGGACCAGCATGGATACTGCAAGGGCTACTATGACAGCTATAGCAACCCTCGCCAGTCCCAACCCTCACACCCTATTATATTCTATGTACGCTTACAATTACAAAGCTCAGATTATATATGTTTTTATTGCATATAATTATACAAGTACTTATATATAAATTTTCATGGAGCGCCTCCCAAGGCGAGAACCCAGATCCCCGTCAAGCCCGCAAGACTACTCAGATAACCCAGTGCAATTCACAGCCCCTAACCAAGGGCTCGTTAACGCCTCTTCATCATTAACCCGCTTCTTGACCCCACGCTTAATACTGAAGTATTACCCACCCGCCTTAATAAGCATGGCTCCAGAATGAGAGTTACTATTAAGTACCCCCAATAACACACAATACTTAGCTGTCCCGAGGATGGGGTAAAGTGGTGCAGCCCAGCGATAAAAACTTCGTAGAGTTGCGAAATATAACGAAAGTATACCCCGACGGCACCGTAGCCCTACGTGGTGTAAGCCTCTCCATAAGGTACGGCGAAATACTAGGCCTGCTTGGCGAGAACGGTGCTGGAAAGACCACGCTAATGAAAATACTTTCGGGAGTCCTCCAGCCCACAACAGGCGAGCTGCTCGTTGAGGGCCGCAGGGTCCGCTTCAGGAGCCCGGCAGACGCCCTCAGACACGGGATAGGAATGGTGCACCAGCACTTCACCCTAGTCCCCAACTTCACAGTGCTCGAGAACATAATACTGGGCATTGAAAGAGAGAGACAAGGCCTGACTGGAACCCTGTCTGGCATAGACTTCGAGTCCCACGTTAAAAGACTGGAGAAGCTTATGGAGGAGACCGAGCTGAAGGTTCCTCTTGATGCAGAGGTTCAGAAGCTTTCCCTGGGGCTCAGGCAGAGGACTGAGATCCTTAAGGTCCTTTACAGAGGTGTCAGGCTCCTTATACTAGACGAGCCAACTACATTCCTTACACCGCTGGAAGTGGAAGAGCTCTTTAAGGTTCTTAGAAACCTGAAGAGCCAGGGTAAGACTGTCATATTCATTACCCACAAGATAAAGGAAGCCCTAGAGATAACCGATAGGATAGTGGTAATGAGGGGCGGGCGGGTCGTAGGCGAAGTACCAACAAGAGAGGCGTCGCCCGAAGTGCTTGGAGAACTAATGGTTGGTAAGAGAATGGAGCTAGACGTCCTACTCAGGGCAAGGAAGCCGAGAACCGAGGGGAGGCCCGTTCTAGAGGTTAGGGGGCTCGTTGTCAAGAACGATCTCGGCCTAGAAGCTGTTAGAGGCGTGTCCTTCAAGGTGTATCCAGGCGAGATCTACGGGATCGCGGGGGTCGAGGGTAATGGGCAAGCAGAGCTGGTAGAGGCCATAACTGGGCTCCGGAAGCCCGAGTCGGGGGAGATAGTAATTGATGGTGTCAGGGTATCAGTTGAAACCCCGATCGACGTCTACAGGATGGGTATAAGCCATATACCCGGGGATAGGGATAGGTACGGCCTTGTCCTAGAATTCACAGTTAAAGAGAACACTATAATCGGGAGGCAGTGGGAGAGATCATTTACGAGAGGCCTAGCCCTCAACTGGCGCTCCATAGCTAGATATGCGTGGGAGATCATCAAGAGGTTTAACATAGTAACGCCCGGTATAGATGCCCAGGCAAGGGCCCTTAGCGGTGGTAATAGGCAGAGGCTCGTTGTGGGGAGAGAGCTGAGCAAGAAGCCACGGCTGATAGTGGCGGCACACCCAACAAGAGGGCTGGATATAGCTTCAACCATGTATATAAGAGAGCTCCTGGCGGAGTACAGGGACAAGGGCGCGGCGGTCCTGCTAGTCTCCGCTGACTTGGACGAGATCTTCCAACTAAGCGACAGGATAGCCGTCATGTATGAGGGAAGGATAGTGGCCGAGATGCCCGCGGAAAAGGCTGACAGGAGGCAAATAGGCCTGCTTATGGGAGGCTACCAGGTGGCTAGCCAGAAGGCGTGAAGGTTAGAGCCGTGAATCCCTAAGGGAGGGCTATTCTACCAGCTTGTAGTAAAGCCTTTTACGCCTCTTACCCTTACTCTCCATCTTTTCTATCTCAACGGTGCCTATTTCACACGTGTTTCTGACATGAGGCCCCCCATCGGCCTGAATGTCTACTCCAGGTATTTCGACTATTCTCAGAGTATCCACCTGAGGCGGGAGCCTTTCAGCTAGCTTCACCAGGCCCGGTATCTTCATAGCCTCCTCCCTCTTCATCCAGTATATCTTCACGTCTATGCAGCGCCTTGCTGTGTCCAGTGATTCCTCGAACGCCTCCCTGACTATGGATTTCCAGTCGGCTACATCGCCAACATCGAAGTCCTCCCTAGCCCTTTCCTGAGTTATGTGCCCCCCAGTGACTAGCACTCCATGCCTCTCATATAGGATGGCCGCTAGTATGTGGGAGAACGTGTGCAGCTTCATCATAGAGTACCTCCTATCCCAGTCTATGACCCCCCTAACAAGGTCACCAACACTGAACAGGGGGCGCTCAACTATGTGCGCCACTTCATCCCCCTCAACTATAGCCTTGAGGACCCTAGCGGGGCCTCTAGCACCCTCCAGGTACCCGGTATCAGTGTCGAGGCCACCATAGGGTGTCGGGTGGAAAGCTGTCGAGTCAAGGAAAACAGCGTCACCCTTAACCCCAACTACTCTAGCCTCGAACTCCCTCAAGTAGCTGTCCTCCTGGAACAAGAGCCTAGTCTTCAAGGCTCCCACCCACTACATACTATGACTGGCAGCCTCCGTCTTATATGCCTCGCCAGCCAAGGGTCTAGAGCGCACTTCTAAGCATATTAGGTGCTTGGATCACGCATTTCCCTGGGTCGAGAACTCGTAGACGCTTATTAAGCGATCCACCTCTTTCCTGAACCTAGCAGTAAAGCCGCATTGTGCCAGCCTATTTATCAGGGGCTGCGGTGAGCCGTGGATCTCTATTATGTAGTGCCTAATACTTCTCAGCGTTTCACAGTCAAGCCCTATTAGGTAGTACTCGCAGCCCTCGCAGTTGAACTTTGCAATATCGGCACTATTCTCTGAAAGAGCTTTGCCGGCATGCTCGCATTCCACCTCAAAGGCCTCGACTTCTTGTCCATTGCCCAGTAGGCCGAAAGCCACGCTTTCCCCTTTCAGGCTTGAGCGGTCCTCGCCTAAGCATATGGCTTTTCTCTTGGCCCTAATCCTGTCTGTTAAACCGTTTAACTCGATGTTCTGGAGCAATGTTTCATAGAATAGGGGGTGGGGCTCGTACACTGTCACGGCAGAGGCTCCCCTGTAGAGGAAGTACATGGCGGTTTCGCCTAGGAATCCGCCGATGTCGAGGACTCTCTTACCCTTGTAGCCCTCGCCCAGGCCGTATATCTCGTCGAAGTCCTCTATGAAGACGCCCAAGTCCTCCCCCCTAGGCACTAGGACCTTATAGCCATAGAAGCCCACGATGTATGCGTCGCCCTCTCTACCCAGAAGCCTGTGGCCTCTAAGGTAGAGTTCCCTAATATACCTCAGCACGGGCCAGGGCTCCCTGACGCTGAAACCTTTAATGCTCACCCTGGGGGCCCACTGCCTGCCAAGCCTGTAGGCTAGGTAAGATAGTAGCACTTTAATAGTGTGGGGCCCATACACGCGCAGCGTATTCATGAATGGTTCAAGCCACCTATCTAAGAGCGTCAAAACAGGCACCACTAATGCTTCTAGCCTGGATCCTAATTAAGGCTTCCAATAGGGTGGGGCAAACGGCTCGACGCATCTAACCCAGCCTAATCTAGCCGTCTAAGCTTCGAGAGCGCCATTATAGCGGCCACAGCGCTTATAGCTAGGCCCAGGAGCTTGGCAGGGGTTAGGTATCCCGGAGGACCCCCTACCACGCAGTCTGGTAGCTCGGCTCTCCAGAAAACCAGCGAGTAGTCGAGGTACTGGTTCATGGCTTTGTCCTCGACCAGATAGCCCTCCTCTACCAGCAGTCTCACGACGTTTCTCTTGGACTCGTAGAACTCTCTGTCTACAACCATCACGGCCGTGCATGTCCTGTCCAGGAGTAATTTAACCCTCGCCGTGTCAAGCGTGTTCTTCACAAGGCTGTCTAGCTTCTGGTAGTCCCCTAGCATGCAGCCTTCCATGAAGCCGCTGAGCACCTGCTTTATGCTGGGGTTGAAGAGGTTGACCCACTGGTTACCGTGAAGCCTGGGCCCGTACATTATGTAGGCCCTGTAGTCCCCGCCTAGCCCGGCGAGCATTACAGAGAGCTTGTACTCGTCACTCGACTGAAAGGTGTAGTCCAGCGCCAGCATGTCACGGTATACGGCTATGCCGTTCCAGGCGGTCAAGGCGTAAGCTACCGCAATCCCCGCAGCTAGCAGAGGCCGTGCTAAGAGCCTGTAGCGCCCGTACCTGGCACCTGGGTGGAGGGCTAGTACTGCATAGAGCATTGAAAGGGCTAGCATTGCTTCTAGTGTTGGGAGGAATCTTGCACCCCTACTCGTGAGCACTACCAAGGATACTAGTAGGAGAGCATAAATGACAAGCAACCTGCCAGCTCCGGGTCTAATCGTTATAGCTATAAGGGACAATGAGCCTCCCACAGCGTATAAGGCGTCACCGGGCTCTAGGAAGAGGCCTGCAAGGGCTAGGAGCCTGTCTTCTAGAGGCGTCTCAACCCTTAGATACCCGCTGACACCAAAGGGGGCCACTGCTGGAACCAGCCACCACGCCGCTACAGCTGCGAAGGATAGGGCATAGAGTGAGAGGGCTGATCCTAGGTAAGCAAAGACCCCCGGAGGCGATCCCTCCTTATACCTGGCGCGGAGGCTGTAGGCCACCGTAGCTATAGCTAGCAGGGTGGCTTCTATGAACGCTATGAGACTAGTGAGTAGCACCAGCCCGTAGAGAGCCCCTGCTAGGGCGAAATCCCTGGCGCTTCCCATCCTGAGCGCTAGGACTAGGCGGTACAAGGCGTAGTAAGACACGGCCTCGCCCGCTATCCTAGTGTACTCCCAGTAGATAGCCGTCACTTCCACATACCTGGGTAGGACGGGGAGAAGGAGGGCGGCTAAGAAGGCTACAGTCCTAGAGCCTGTTACAGCCAAGGCGAATCTGTGAAAGGATAGAACGAGGAATACTATGGCGAAGTAGAACGAGATCATTGCCCCCTGCAGCAGGTTGCCGACGGTTAGGGATACTGCATACATACCTACCAGGGAGAGTGGGGGGTAGAACCTCAGCAGGTCCGAGAAGCCGCACCAGGCACCGGTTATGAGGCCGTCCTCCTGGATCAGCCTCACAGTGGACATATAGTAGCCTATGGTAGCAGTGTGGAAGACTCCCTTCTCGTAGCTGGGAAGCCCGATGGTCGCTATGAGGGGGTACACTACTAGAGTGGTGTACGCTACAAGGGCAACATCGGTCAGGACCCTCGTAAGGGGCTCTGGAGTCCCTTTAACTGCTAGCCGGGAGACAATGCTACGGAGAGGCATCACTGTTTACCCTATAACCGATCCTGCGGAGCCACAGGACCCACATGACAACTACTAGGAGGATGGTTATGATGGCGCCAATTATGTCGTGGTAGAACCTGAGCATCTTGTACCCCATGTTGACGCCTACCAGGCCGGCAGTGTATATCCTGGCAATGTTGAAGGAGTAGAGCACAAGGGATCCCTTAAGGATCTCTACGGCCTTCTCCCTCCTCGTCGACAGGGGTGTTAGAAGCACGAAAAGGCTGTACGCTATCGGGGCGTAGACTCCCAGGCACTGCTTGGTTATGATCAGTGTTATAACGTTTAGCTCGGGCTTGTAGACTATTATGGAGTTCCACGAAGACTCTATAGCGCCATAGCCCGTGGCCTCGAAGAGTGCTCTTAGAACACTGACAAGCACCTCTACCAGTACGGCCTCGAGGAGGAACACGGCCGATACGACCAGGGTGGCCAGGCCTATGAAGGATAGGACGCTGGTGTAGCTGTAGCTGGATCCAGTGACTCCCTGTATGCCCAGGCGCCCGTACCCCCTACTCCCTGTACCTCTTCTCATAGGATCCCCTCTTACTGGTGACCCTCCACCTGACCCCTCTGCCTATGAGTGCTTTTAGGGTGCCATAGGAGTGTATAAGGGCGGTATAGTATATCATTGGGATGGTCAGCACGGCTAGCACCGTGAGCTTGCTGGCGTCATAAGACTCTAGAAGGGCTCCCGAGAGTACGAGCGTCTCGAAACATATAAGCCATACGTATAGGCCTATCGGCCAGATCCACTCAACATCAACACCTGCCAGGTACTTTAGCAGGAAGGGTGCTATGGTCTCGTAGTAGATCCAAATGCCCTGGGTGAAGAGTAGTCCTTGCATAGCATAGCCCAGCTTAGTGCTGGCCGGGAATCTCGTGTCGAAGAGGAAGTCCACGAGGGTCTCCTTAAACTCGAGCAGGGTCCCCGTGGACCATCTCACTTGCTGCCTAATGAAGGCTTTCTGCGTCTTAGGAACGCTCCCGGAGCCGTAGACCCTGTCCGTCGCTATGATGACGAGAGTCTCCTTGGCCAGGTAAGCGTCTATGGTCCACCTCCAGTCCTCCGCTATACTGTTCTCCCTGAACCTAACCTCACGCAGTAACTCGTATCTTATGAGGGCGCAGGACCCGGTGAATATGGGCATCATGTTCATGAAGGCCCTGCCGGCCAGGTTCACTATGGACCCTGATGCTGCAGCCCTGTAGACTGTGCCAAACAAGGTGTGGGAGCCCTTCGAGTGCCTCTGCAGGCCCTGGACAATGTCGGCGCCGTACTGCTCCGCTATCTCTACATACCTCCTAAGCATGCCCCTTTCAAGATCGAAGTCCGCGTCCAGTATCAGCACGTATTTCACGTCCAGGCCGTTGGACTCTATAAAGTCTATGGCATGGTTCAAGGCGCCGGCTTTCAGCCCCTCGCGCCCGCCCCGTTTCAGGTGGATCAGCCTGTCTCTGTTGAGTTGCTCCATCATTTTTATCTCTCTCGAGAACTCTTCGTCATCTGAGTCGTCTACGACGATCACCCTGTAGTTTGGGTAGTCCTGGGCTAGGAGAGTCCTGAGGCTCGACAGGAGCTCGTAGTCGTTGTAGACTGGCACCAGGATAACAACTGGGGGTAGCCTCTCTAGCCGCCCGCTGGGCTGGGGCTGGAGGCTCCTTGTTCTGAGAAACGTTATGAACCCTGACACGTACCATGCGCCATACATTGTTAGAATGAGCGATGCAAACACGTGAAGTGCTATGCCGGCAAGCACGAGCGCTGACCCGAGGAATCTGCCCCAGCTCTCGAGCTCTAGTGACACGTAGTCTACCTGCAACGCTACTACCTCTCCGGGCTGGCGCATAGCCCGGGCTTGTAACTCGACAGGAGCGCCGCTATGCTACTAACAGTCTCGACGCTGAGGCCTAGTTCCCCGCTTATGCTGGAGGCGTCTAGGCCTTTCTCCAGTAGCTGGAGGATCCTGCAAACGTCGGGATCCCTCAGGGCCAGATCCTCCGCTAGGGCTCTGAGGGCCGCCGGCGTAGCTATATAGTATAGCATGTACTTCTTGTACTTCAGGTACCCGATCAGGCCGGCCCTGTACAGGACATCTAGGTGCCATGAGAGGGTTGCCTTGGACGTGCCAAGCTCTCTCCAAAGCTCGTTGAAGTACAGGTAGCCGCGCTCACCCAAGAGCCTGAGGATCTTCCTCCTAACCGGGTGACCGAGAGCGTTCCTCTCAGCTGTTCTTATCCTGAGAGGAACCATAATGGGCCTCCTAGCCTCTTCAGGGCTCAGAGTTAGAGCGATATAACCTGCGGCGACCGTGGCAGAAACCGCCAGGGCTGAGGCTAGCGGAGCTACCTCCGCGGGACTCGACGGTTCAAGCGACCCAGCGTAGTCCAGAATAGCCGAGAAGAGCTTGAGGTAAGCCTCGTGGCCTAGGTCGCCGTAGGCCCACACCACGTTGAAGGGCAGTATTACCACAAAGCCGTTGCCGATAGTTACCCTATACAGGGGCGCTTGTCCTTGCAACTCTACGATCCCTACCCCGGCGCCTTCTAAGACCGCGACCTTGTATTTCTCATACTCGTACCCTGGCAACGCTGCCTCGAATCCTTCGCTGGACTCGGATACCCTCAGAGCCACGCCGTGATCCTCGAGTAGTCTGGATAGGAGGACTGCGCCGTTCAGGGTCGACACGATCAGTCCACCATTGTATAGATGCTCTCTGAGGATCTCCAGTACCTCCAGCACCTGGAGCGCGTCGTCCCAGTTGGGGTCTAGGAGAACCACTATCGTACCCTCGAGCCCGTTGCTAAGGCTTATAAGCCCGTCGATCCCTATAACGGGCCCTGCCAGGCTAGGGTACTTCTCCACTAGGTCCCTTACAAACATTTCATCATAGCTATCCGTGGCTACGTATAGCAGCTGTCCCTCAACCCCGCCGGTGGCCAGTGGCAGATCCAGGGAGCTGACTACGGGCAGTAGTAGAGCTAGGATCAGTAGAGCTGGCACGGCGCGCATCATCCCACTCCTGCCAGCCCCCTAAGCCTCACGCGCAGGCTCTGAGCCCCAAGCCCTGCCGAACGGCCATAGCCAGCCCGGAGCCCCTTTACTAGGATAAGGAGCCCAGCCAGTGCTAAAGCTACTAGCCCTATAGGCGAGAATTCTGGGACCTCGGTACCGTTTACGTACGCTGTTGAAGCCGTTCCCGAGGCGTACTGGGAAGAAGGCTCTATGTTAATGTTTAAGGCAGAGCCTGGGCCGGGCCTGGCGCCTGACAGAAGTATGTCACTGTTATCGTTGCCATTGATCAGACTGGTGCCATTGAACGTGAATAGCGTCCACCCGTTTGTACTACTAGTCACGAAGACCTCCAAGCTGCTCGTCATTCCGTCCACGTCAACCCGTATACTGTCAGCCTCTATCTCGTCGCCAGCTACTACAGTGATCCCGTTAACCCTAACCTCTACGACGTCTAAGTCTTCAATGTCGATCCACCCATCCACGCCTATCCATAGCCTGGCTTCCAGGTCTGTATCGCTAATGACTATCTCTATGAAATCGCCGGGAGCCACGCTGACAGAGCCGCCGCTATACTCGATGGAACCGCCGTTGAGTACTGTAAAGCTAAGGCTGCCAGCCAGGCCCATGTCTCTGGAAACAGTGTTCAGTACGAATTGCTTGTACTCGACAGAATGAGCGGCGAGACCCAGCCCCGCAACGCTCAGAATAGCTAACAACAAGCAGGCACCTGATAGACATAGCCTTAACCGTCTTAAACAATGCTCAGCAACCAAACAAAACCCCCCGCCCCCCACCTAAGACTTTTGATTGCCTTAAAATGGTTCAAAGGTATAAATAC
>WANR01000037.1 GCA_015521705.1 Desulfurococcales archaeon | reverse complement strand
TGTAGAGGAGGTCCTCAGAGAAGCCGGGGCTAGCTACAAGATACTAGGCCATAGCCAGGAGGCTCTGAAGCTTATAGTCGAAGGCTACAAGCAGTAGCTGCATTAAAGCCAGATACTACTACCTAGCTTCAAACACGGGAGAAGTGTAATACCACGGATCTTCCCATACAGCCCGACACGGCGGGTCTCTCCTATACCGCGGCTTCGAAGTCCTTAAGCGCAGGTAATCGCTACCCATAATTGTGCACTCTCTCCTACATAACAAGGTTTATGAGGCGTCTTCGTTTGAGCTTAGTCGCTCCACATACTAACTCTCTCTGTGATTCTATCGTCGAAGATCTAGTCTAGGATATAGTCTGGAGGGGGGCGTAAGAGAGGCCGCCTATATAATCCCATAAATATTAAAGGAGGGTAAATTGTATGCCCGGGTAGGAGGGAGTGAATGTGGAGGAGTTATTGAAGCGCATTGTTGTGGATCCCAAGGTTATGGGTGGTAAACCTGTAATACGTGGGACAAGGATAACTGTCGACCTGATATTAGAGCTTCTCGCTTCCGGCATGACTCCGGAGGAGATCGCTGAGGACTATAAGATAAGTGTTGAGGATGTACGGACGGCATTGCTATACGCAGCCAAGGTCTTAGGGCGTGAGGAGGTAATGATTGTCGAGGCGAAGTCTTAAGCTACTTCTCGACGAGAATATTAGTTTAAGAGTTTATGAAGAGCTTAAGAGAAGAGGATACAAGGTACAAACAGCTATCGAGGAGCTGCGTGGTGCTTCAGATGAGGGGCTTCTCAGAGTAGCCTTGAACCGTGATAAGATAGTGGTGACTATGGATAAGGATTTCGGCTACTTAGCACAGGCATACAGTCCTCCAGGAGTACTACTCGTAAGACTAAGGGTTCCTACGATACCGCATAGACTAGAAGCGATTCTACGCGCCTTACAACTAGGTGAAAAACTCTATGGATATATAACGGTAGTGACTGAGACCCGTATTAGGAGAAGGCCGATTAGATATATATAAATATACTTTACTTTATTAATGTTACGCATATGGTCAGCATTCATTAAATTCATATTACACGGGGCAACGAAAGGTCAAAGCAAGATTGAGCTTAGAGTGCCCAGAAGGCTGGGGAAAGCGTTGCAGTAGAATAATTTTTACCGTCATAGCTAGGGTAAAGGGTTATGAATCCTAATTACCAATAGTTTAGAGTGGGGCTATATTTGAGTGATTATGTGGTTGTCGAGCTTGATGAGAAAGCTGCTAGCTTGCTTACTAGGATCCTTAACATTGAGTATAGGAGGCTTCAATTGGAGTTGAGATGGTGGAGGAAAAGGTCGGGAGGTTTGAAAGGGAGTATGGTATGAGTAGTAGTGAGTTCCTGGAGAGGTATGGTAAGCTAAAGTTTCTGGAGAGGATTCGTGGGGAGTTGGAGGAGCTGAAAAAGATTGCAGACAGGCTCTCTAGAAAGATACCTAGCGAGAGTTGAGGAGAAGTTAAAGGAGCTAGAGCCCCCTTAATCGCGTATACCCGGATAAGTATTGAGCGTAGGTCTGTTAACAGGCTAGTGTTAAAAGGCACTATTACCTTTATAGACGGGTCTCCACTCACCTTCCTAGAGTACGTGCTAGAGGAAGATAACGGATTGTCGAGGGTTTCCCTTACCGATTCCATTACACTAGGCAAGATGGATTATTGATTTTTAGATATGATAATGCCCCACACCACCCAGAACTTTCAACATTCCCGCACCACAAACTATAGCAAATAAAAGTGATGAATAGCATTTGGGGATGATCAGTCTCCCCTTACCCTAGGAGCTATCCCAGTTACTGGCTAAACAACCTAGCTGGTTGAGCACTATCTCATCAACGCCTGTTAATGTGGCTCCAGTATCTATGAGTGCTCCCAGGTTAGGTACTTGTTTAACCTTTCCATTACTACTCCAAACTCTTTTTCCCTACTACGATATCCACGGCTATCTAGGGGTCTTATTTAATCCCGAGGAAAAACTTCAATGTTAAGGATGCATGACTTAGATTTCCTTTGAGTCTGGGCCTTCATCGACTATAGCTATCCTTCCCAATGCCTTTACAATCAGCCTCCTCCGGCAAACGCTTTTATTGCCGGCTAGGGTTTCACCTGGCTTCGATGTACATTGACACGGGAGGGTTGTAATAGCAGGGGTCTTCCCATATAGCCCACCACGTCAGGTCCTTCCTGAATTGCAGTTTTGACAGTCTTATGTGTAGGTATTCGCTGTAAGGACCTTCATTTTCTATACCCCCTTCAATGTATAATGTCTCGGATTCCCCATATGATAGCGATGGCGCGATCATGACGGCTAGCGCGGCGAAGTGAGGAAGGCCTATTAACCTTAAAACCCCTGCTAATACTATTCCCAACGAGATTTCAAAGTCTGCAGTACAAGTGTCTATAGTCTGGGGTATAAGATATTTGAATAGAATGCCCTCGTTAGAGCCCAATAGCCATATATACTTGTCTTTCGTCATCGAATCGTCAAAGAGCCAATCTAGAATATAGCCGGGGGGAGGCGAGTATGACTCGCCGCCTACGATCCTATACGCTTTCTTTCCACCTATAATCCCTACATATTCAACGATAATGTCTTGAATTAGAAACTCAATTTTATCGTGTCCCGTGTACTACTCGCTGATCACAGCACCCTCGCAAATATAGATCATATATTCATTATAAAATAGCATGACTGGTCTAGCCCAAAACCAGGCATAGACCCATTTTTCTCCACTAATAGAATTTGGATCCCAAAAGCCGTAAGTATTTAAGCTCCTACTCGATCCTCCCAGGTACACCTTTCCGCTTAGCCCGCCTGTAATATCGCCGTTTTTAAGCTTCTTCTCGACCTGGAAGCCTATACCTATTGCCACCTTAGCCTCAGTCTTCCTCTCGAAACTCATTCCTATCGAGCTGTCAATGACACCCGAGTAATAATATAGTTTATTGTAAATCGTCAATATTGTCAGCTTCACGTACCAAGCCCCATTATGGTACTTCACGTTCCCGTCGCCAAAGACCGATATTTTATCTTCGGGCTCCACACTATACTTAAGCCTCCACTCGAACTCGTACCAGCATATGTTCGAGGGGTTTCCTCCGCCCGCTTGACTCACGTCGACGGCTATCTTGACAGGGTATTCTAGCTTCTCCCCCACTAACAAGCCTTTAGGGCTATATGGGTAGAAGTAGCTGACCCTCTGCAAGACCCTGCCGGTGCCTTCCTCTACTACCCATAAGTTCAACTCTAAGCCCACACTACTATACTCGGGGTCCACCCCCCTAGACTTCTCGAACCTAACCCAGGCCTCAGCTA